>JAISWH010000060.1 GCA_031271125.1 Dysgonamonadaceae bacterium | reverse complement strand
TCATCAGGAAACTGCTTATAAAACCGAATGGAGTTTACGCCCATAAATCTTTCTCTTTCAACCATGCTACAAAGGTAGCACTAAATTTTAAGTAGTGCGCTCTAAACGCCTATACCGATACTTTTATTCCAAACAAATGGCGTTTGTGATTCTTATTTGTATAAGTATCAGCTTAAAAGCGCAAGAAAACAAACAACAACTCCTGTCGGACACCGTCCAACTGAAAACGGTAACGGTAAAAGGTGCGAAATACGGACGATTCACCGATTATTCGGCGCAAACCCTGCAAATCTCTACCTTCGACATCATCACCAATCCGGCGGCGATGGCCGACATTATCGGGAATATGCGGATTTTGCCCGGCGTTCAAGCAGCCGACAACGACGGACGATTGATTATCCAGGGCGGCGGAACCGACGAATCGCAGATTTATATCAACGACCTGATCGTGGCAAATCCCTACTCCTCTTCGGCCAAAAACCGGGGCGTAAGGAGTCGTTTCAATTCCGATTTATTTGAAGGCATTGCCTTGCAATCGGGCGGGTTCAACGCCGAGTTCGGACAGGCCTTGTCGGGCATTGTCAACCTGAATACCAAAGAAAAGGAACAGATGGAAGCACGCACCGACCTGTCCGTTTCGTCCGTTTACACAGGCCTTTCGTATGTCGACACAAAGCCTTCGTACGCTTACCGGGCAAGCCTCGACTATTCCAACCTGGCGCCCTATCGGCAGTTGTTTCCCGACACTTACGATTGGCGAAAACCCTACCAACAACTGGCGTTCGATTTTTTCCTCACCAAAGAGTTTTCTCCTCGAACGAAAATAACGGCGCAAGTCCATACCAGTCGGGCAGGCGGTGTGTATGCCTTTGAAAATGTGGACAGCATCCGCATGGAAAACCATCTGAAACAATCGTATTTCTACGCTCAGCTAAATGTATACCATATTTTTAATAAGCGATTCTCGCTCTCGGCCGCCGGCAATGTGGTGATCGACCAGTTCGGCGGAACCGACATGCAATACCGGAACGACAAGCTCGACGAACGGAACATCTGGAGCCACAATAAAATCAATGTACAATACAAAAACAGCAAGCTCACTAACCGCACGGGCATCGAAGGAATCGCCAATCCATACAGGGAAACGTATTTTTACGACAGGAATTATACGACAAGCATTTCCAGCCATTTAGTGAGCGTCTATAACGATACTAAATTCTTCCTGAGCAATAATCTGACGGCAAGCGCCGGCCTGCGCGGCGAATACTCCGTTTATCTGAAACGGTTCAACCTGGCGCCCCGCCTCTATATTGGCTACCGCCTGCAACGCCGGCACATTCTCTCCGCTTCGTTCGGCGAATATTTCCAGTTGCCGGCCATGCGCTATCTGAAACGGTCGGATGCAATGGATTTCACTTCCGTAGATAAGGCAACGGTTTCGTACAGTTATCTTCCGAACAGAAACAGCAAATTACAGGTCGATGCCTATTACAAAAAATACAAAAACGCCGTTACTTACCGCGAAGGACAATGGCAAGCCCCTGAAACCGGCAACGACGGCAAAGGAACCGGTTACGGCGCGGATGTGTTTTTGAAAAACAATTACAAAACGCTGGAATACTGGTTTTCCTATTCCTACAACCACACGAAAAAGCAATACGATTGGTTTCCGGAAGCGGTAGTCCCGGAGTATGTAGCCCGTCATTCGTTCAACGCCACCTTGAAATACTGGCTGGCGCCCCTGAAATCGCTGTTGAGCGCCAATTACGGCATTACTTCGGGAACACCGTATTATAAAGCCATTTATCCATACAACGAATTGGGACGGACACCTTTGCGCAACAGCCTGTCCCTTTCGTGGTCGTATGTGCCGAAGCCCGGCTTGGTGGTCCATTTCGCCTGCCAGAATGTATTCGGATACAAAAACATTTACGGCTACGAATATTCCACAATACATCCGGAAAACCGGCGGGAAATCACGAATCCGGAAAGCCGGTTCCTGTTTTTAGGCGTGTTTATGACTCTCAGTAACAATAAAAAGTTAAATCAATTAAAAAATTTATGAAAGCAAAAGTATTTCTGCTGATGTTGCTTGCAGCAAGCACGCTCAGCGCACAGAACAAGTTGACCATCGTAGTAGAAGGTATCGAAGAAACAACCGGCCATGTGTTGGTTGGCCTGTACGACAAGGCAGGGTTTATGAAAAAGGCCGTTAACGGACAAATGGTCAAAGCGGAAAGCGATACCATTACGGTGGTGCTGGAAAACATTCCCGCAGGCGAATATGCCGTATCGCTGTTTCACGACGAGAACGACAACGGCAAGCTCGATACCGGTTCGTTCGGCATTCCTGTCGAAAAATACGGTTTCAGTAACAATGCCAAAGGAAAATACGGGCCGCCTGCATTTGAGGATTGCAAGTTTACAGTGAAGGAAGATCTGGAAATAACGATACGGATTTAACCGATTCAAAAATTGCACGCTAATTTTTGAGCACACAGCGCACAGGAAAGCCAAACGTCTACCGGGGGCAAACGCAGCAGGTACATTTTGGCTTTCCTGTTTTGCAATCCCAAACAAAAAACCTATATTTGCAGAAAAGTTTTCAAATGATTTGCAATCTCCAATCAATAAAATACAATGAATCATGAAAAATCTACCGGCATTTCTTGGAATTTTCCTATTTACTTTTTTGATACTCACTATGTCTGCCTGCACCCATCCCCCAAAAGAAACAAATATTTCTTCCCAAGCCATTGATAAAACAATCGTTGCGCTTGTTGAAAAAGACTCCGCCAACCGCACAATGATTGAAAAAGGTGTAAAACAAGTCGCTAAACTGTGGTTGGAAACAGACGGAAACGAAGAAATATTCATCCGGTTTTGCATCGAAAATTATTTTTCCGATCCGGAAGAAAAACAACAAATTTTCCTGAAAATCAGCAATTATCTGGAAGCTATCTGGGGCAATTTTAATGAAATGACGCTGCAATTGCAACGCAACATCCATGAAGCAACCGGCTCGCTACTCCCTGTCGACGAATTATTTGCAGCTTACAATCCCGGTGCGCATTTCAGCGATGATTTTTATACCAATAAAATGGCGTTCATCGTTATGCTGAATTTCCCGGAATTGTCGCTTGAAGAAAAAGAACAGTTGGGCAACGACCGTCTGGCTTGGGCGTATGCGCGCTTGGGCGATACATTCACTACCCGGATTCCCGCCGGTTTGCAACAAGCCTATTCCAATGCGCTGAACGATGCGGACGTCTATATTTCCTCCTATAACATCTACGCCGGGCATCTATTGGACAAAAAGGAAAACCGGAATTTTCCGGAAGACATGATTCTTTTGTCGCATTGGAATTTACGCGATGAAATCAAGGCCAATTACAATCAAGGCGAGGACGGACTGAATAAACAACAAACCATTTACGAGGTCATGAAACGGATTATTTCGCAGGAAATTCCCAAACAAGTAATCAATTCGGGCGATTATGAATGGAATCCGTTTACCAACACGGTTTATCAATCCGGAAAACCGGTGGCTGCCACTGCGGAAAACACTACCCGCTACGAGAAGTTTTTGAATAATTTCAAGGCGTCACAAGCCATTGACGAATGCACGGGAAACACGTATATCGACCGCAATTTTTCGGAAGATATGGAAATTGCGGTCGATGATGCGGAAGCGTTGTTCAAAGCCTATCTGTCTTCTCCCATACTGAAAACAATCGGAAAGAAAATCACCGCTCGTCTGGGGCGCAATCTGGAAGCCTTCGATATCTGGTACGATGGGTTCAAACAGCGAAGCAATCTGAATGAAGACCAATTAAGCGAACAAACCCGGAAATTGTATCCGGATGCGGAAAGCATGCAAAAGCAATTACCCGACATACTGCTCCGGTTGGGATTTACGAAAGAACGGGCGAATTATATCGCCGGAAAAGTAGCCGTCGACGCCGCCCGCGGTTCAGGACACGCATGGGGCGCCGCCATGAAAGGACAAAAATCGCACTTGAGAACCCGTATCCCCGACTCCGGAATGGATTACAAGGGATACAATATCGCCATCCACGAATTTGGACACAATGTGGAACAAACGCTTTCGCTCTACGATGTGGATTATTATCTTCTGAACGGCGTACCGAACACGGCATTTACGGAAGCGCTCGCCTTCGTCTTCCAGAAACGGGATTTGGAATTGCTGGGAATCAAAAACGACGATCCCGAGAAAGAAGCGATGGATATTCTGGATAAAGCCTGGCATTTGTACGAAATCGGTGGCGTTTCCATGCTCGACATCGCCATCTGGAAATGGCTGTACGCGCATCCGCAAGCAACTTCCGGCGAACTGAAAGAAGCGGTCATTCGCTTATCGAAAGAGGTTTGGAATACGTATTTTGCCCCGGTATTCGGAATAAAAGACGAAACCGTTTTGGCCGTTTATTCGCATACCATCAGTTATCCCTTGTATTTATCGGCTTATGCATTCGGGCAAATCATTGAATTTCAGTTGGAACAGCATCTAAACGGAAAAGATTTTGCAACGGAAGTAGACCGCATCTACCGCCTGGGGTGTTTAACGCCCAACCAGTGGATGTTGCAAGCTACCGGCAAACCCCTTTCGTGTGAAGCTTTATTGAACGCCGTTTCTGAATAAACGTCCCTAACAGGTAAGCCAGCGGAAGACAAGCGAAGAAACTCTTTTAGAATTAGCATTTTATGGTTTTGAATGGCGTTGTACCGGGACAGGCCGAAAAGCCAGTAAATACCAAAGGAAGCCAACGTTCCGTTATCAAATCATTACCCCCGCTCGGCTCTGCCTACGTCGAGCGAGGTCAATATCACGCCGTCCTGAAAGGACGTAATTTTCATAACCGCAGGTCATCGACCTGCGGCAGGGAAGTAAGCAGAGCGCACTACCTGAAAGGTAGGACTGGTGGAGCATTCGGAAGTCCTGCCTTTGGCTTCGCCGATTTTCAATTCAGGCAGAAGATGTATGACCATTCTCTCTCCGCAGGTCGATGACCTGCGGTTATGAAAATAATGTCCTTTCAGGACAACGTAACATTGACTGAAGCGTAACAGGAGTTACTAATTTTTATGCTTCTTAAATACATTGAAAAAGGCAATAGCACCTCAAAAAAAGATTTAGCCAAATTTCGACTTGCATGGTGTGAAATTTTTCTTTACTTTTACGCGTAAAATAATCAGTTATGAACTTACTTAAATTAATAAAGAACGATCCGTGGTTGGAACCCTATTCTTCGGCAATTGAAGGCCGGTATAATTATTTTTTGTGTAAGGAAAAGGAATTGACCCGCAATGACGAAATCAGTTTGTGTGACTTTGCATCCGGTCATTTGTATTTTGGGCTACATGCTACGCCTACGGGTTGGGTTTTCCGGGAATGGGCGCCGGGAGCGGAAAATATTTACCTGATTGGCGATTTCAACGGTTGGCAGGAGCGCGAAGAATACCGGTTACATCGCATCGAAAACGGCGTTTTTGAAATCAATCTTCCTTCAAATGCGCTTCATCACATGGATTTGTATAAACTGAAAATTCATTGGAACAATGGCAGTGGCGAACGAATTCCGGCTTGGGCGCGCCGCGTGGTGCAGGATGAGCGAACTTATATTTTCAGCGCGCAAGTCTGGAAACCGGAACAGGCTTATCAGTTCAAAATCACGTCTTTTGTTCCTAACACTTCTCCTTTGTTGATCTATGAATGTCACATCGGGATGGCGACTGCCGAAGAAAAAGTGGGTACTTACAAAGAATTTACCGAAAATGTTTTGCCCCGCGTCAAAGCCGGCGGTTACAACTGCATTCAGATTATGGCTATTCAGGAGCATCCTTACTACGGCTCGTTTGGCTACCATGTTTCCGGTTTTTTTGCGGCCTCGTCGCGCTTCGGGACGCCCGACGAATTGAAGGAACTGATTGATACGGCGCATGGATTGGGCATCGCCGTGATTATGGACATTGTACATTCTCATGCCGTCAAAAACGAAATAGAAGGTTTGGGGCGTTTTGACGGAACTTATACCCAATATTTTCACGGGGGTAATCGCCGCGAACATCCGGCTTGGGATTCGCTTTGTTTCGATTACAGGAAAAACGAGGTTTTGCATTTTCTGCTTTCCAACTGCAAATTCTGGTTGGAAGAATATAAATTCGACGGATTCCGTTTCGATGGCGTGACCTCCATGTTGTACTACAGTCATGGTTTGGGCGAGGCTTTTACCAATTACGACGATTATTTCAACGGTCACCAGGATGGCGACGCTATTTGTTATCTTACTTTGGCCAATCAATTGATTCACCAAATCAATAAAAATGCGATAAGTATCGCCGAAGAGGTGAGCGGAATGCCGGGATTGGCCGTTCCGGTCAAAGACGGAGGCTATGGTTTTGATTACCGGATGGCGATGAATATTCCCGATTATTGGATAAAAATCATTAAAGAAAGGAAGGATCAGGACTGGCCGGTTGCGGGTATTTGGTGGGAAACGACCAACCGCCGCACCGACGAAAAGACGGTTAGTTACGCCGAGAGTCACGACCAGGCTTTGGTTGGCGACAAAACCATTATTTTCCGCCTGATTGATTCCAAAATGTATTGGCACATGGCGGCGGCCGATCAAAATATGGCTGTCGATCGCGGCATAGCGCTCCACAAAATGATTCGGCTGGTTACCGCATCGACCATCAACGGCGGATACCTGAATTTCATGGGTAATGAATTCGGGCATCCCGAATGGATTGATTTTCCGCGCGAAGGCAACGGCTGGTCGTATAAATACGCTCGCCGGCAATGGGATTTGGTGGATAATCCCGCGTTGAAATACCGCTTTCTGGGCGATTTTGATAAAGCCATGATTCATTTGATCGGAGGAATCAAAGACTTTCAATCCTCTGAAATCTATAAGGTTTGGGATAACGATGGCGACCAGGTATTGGCTTACCGAAGGGGCGATTTACTTTTTGTGTTCAATTTCAATCCTGAGAAATCTTTTACCGGTTATGGTTTTTTGGCGCCTGCGGGGAAATATAAAACCGTTTTGAACACCGACAGTTCCGACTTTGGCGGTTTCGGATTGGTTGACGATTCCGTCGAACACCTCACCATTCACGATCCGCTTTACAAAACCGAGGGGAAAGAATGGTTGAAACTGTATCTGCCGGCACGGACGGGTTTGGTACTCAAACGAAATTTTTAAAGTTCCAACAACACAACATTCTCTACATGCTGGGTATGAGGAAACATATCCACGGGCTGGACTTTTCCGACGCGATATTTCCGGCCGAGCAGATTCAAATCGCGCGCCTGGGTAGCGGGATTACAACTGACATACACGATTTTACGAGGCTCTGCCGACAGAATGGTCTCAATCACATCGTCGTGCATACCGGCGCGGGGCGGATCGGTGATCAGCACGTCCGGACGTCCGTAAGTCCGTATAAATTCTGCGTTTAATATATCTTTCATGTCGCCGGCAAAAAACAAGGTATTGCTTATCCCATTGATTTCGGAATTGATTCGGGCGTCTTCAATGGCTTCGGGTATATATTCGATACCAATTACGCGGCGGGCCTGATGCGCGACAAAATTGGCAATCGTCCCCGTTCCCGTGTAAAGGTCATACACCGATTCGTTGCCGGTCAGTCCTGCAAAATCGCGGACAATCCGGTACAAATTACAGGCCTGTTCGCTGTTGGTTTGGTAAAAAGACTTCGGGCCGATTTTGAATTTCAGGTCTTCCATTTTTTCGTAAATACAATCGTTTCCTTTGAAAACATGTACTTCTTGGTCGGTGATGGTATCGTTGGCTTTTTCGTTGATGATGTAAAGCAGCGAGGTAATCGCGGGAAATGTTTCGGCGGTATGCGTCAGCAAAGCCTCTCTTTTGTCCGTATCGTCTTCGAAAAATACGACAATCAGCATCACTTCCCCTGTTGAGGACGTCCGGATAATGATGTTTCGCAGCAAACCGCACTGGTTTCGCAAGTCGAAAAAAGTGTAATCGTTTTGCAATGCAAAAGCCTTGATTTCATTCCTGATTTGATTGGAAATATCGCTTTGCAGCCAGCATTTGCGAATATCCAAAACCTTATCAAACATACCGGGGATGTGGAATCCCAAAACATTCCGGTTTCCGATGGCGACTCCCGATTGTATTTCTTCTTCGGTTAGCCAACTTCGGTTGGAAAAAGTAAATTCCAGCTTGTTCCGGTAAAACCGTATCTTTTCCGAACCGAGTATCGGGTTAATTTCCGGCAGTTCGATTTTCCCGATACGGGTCAGATTATCAACGACTTGCTGCTGTTTGTATCGGATTTGTTCGGGGTAGGGGAGGATTTGCCATTTGCAGCCGCCGCATACGCCGTAATGTTCGCAGAAAGCTTCCGTCCGTTGCGGGGAATATTTATGAAAATGGACGGCTTTCCCTTCCGCATAGCTGTTCTTCTTCCGTGTCAACCTGATGTCGACTACGTCACCCGGAACGGCAAAAGGAACAAAAATCACTAAATCGTCGTATCGCGCGACGGCTTTCCCTTCAGAGGCAATTCCGGTGATAAGGATCTTTTCCAGAATTGGTAACGGTTTTTTGTTTTTCATTTTTTTTTGATGACTGATAACAGAACATAGCAAATAATCGTGAGGCTGATTCCAAAGAATTGGAACAGGCTTGTCAAGATGATTCCAATGCCGATGATGAGATAAGCCCATTGGTTTTTTTTCCATGAATAGCCTTTGAATTTCAGCGAAAACAGGGGCAATTCGGATACCATCAGTAAGCAAAAAACTGCAATCAGGACTAATATTATACTACCTGCAACTGTTTCATAGCCTTTTACAAAAGGATTAATTGCAGGAATCAGGGATACCCAGAAAAGGGCGTCGGCCGGAACCGGCAGGCCCAGAAACGAGTCTTTTTGCCGGGTATCAATATTGAATTTTGCCAATCGCAAGGCAGAAAAAATGGGGATTAAAAAAGCCGTGTATGGAAGGATACTTGCCTCATAAAAAGTTCCCGCCGAAACGGTATGTAAAAAAGAAAAAACTACGAATCCCGGCGCCAATCCGAAACTGACGACGTCGGCTAAAGAATCCAATTCTCCTCCGATCGGGGAAAAGGCTTTCAGCAAACGCGCGCTGAATCCGTCCAGAAAGTCGAAAAAGGCTGCTATAACGACAAACAGGAAAGCGCCTAAATAATTATGATATTCCAGCATCATAATGCATGACAGGCAACCGGAAAAGAGATTCAGGCAAGTGATGATATTTGGGACATGTTTCATTCGAGGCATTAAATTTGAGCGATAAGCGTCCGGTTTCCTTTTACTCCTTCATCTAATTTGACTTTCACGTCGGCGTGTAAAGGTAAGAGCAAATCCACCCGAGAACCAAATTTTATAAATCCCAGTTGTTGATTAAACCGGCAATATTCGCCTGTTTTCGCATAAGTTACAATTCGTTTGGCCATAGCTCCGGCTATTTGCCTCACCAGGATTTTTTCGCCATTATCCAATTCGATTACAATCGTTGAGCGTTCGTTTTCAGTACTTGATTTCGGTAAATAAGCCGCCCTGAACCGGCCGGGCTGATATTTATATTCAATAATTTTGCCGTTGCAAGGAATCCAGTTGACATGTGCATTGAACAAACTCATGAAAATGGAAACCTGCAGGCGTTTACCGTGAAAATACTCGTTTTCGTCTACTTCTTCCACAACGACTATCGTTCCGTCGGCAGGGGCGACAATCGTACCCGGTTTGTAGTTTGCATAAACACGATTCGGACTACGGAAAAAGTTAATAATCATCACGGCAAGACCAATGGAAAGAAGTAAAAAGAAATAGAAAAACAGGGTTTTGCCTGCCACCCGATATAGTGTAAGATTAATAAGTATCAGTATTCCAAATGTATAAAGAATTATTTTGTGTCCTTCCTTATGAATTTTCATGCTTTCATTTATTGCATTTGTACCGCAAAATTACAAAAAGTTTTTCAAATAATCACTTTCTATATAATTTTTGATTTTTGATATCCTGTTTTTAATAGGATTTCGCAAATTTTCTCTCTGAAATCGCCTTGTATAATTATTTCGCCGTTTTTGGCCGATCCGCCTACGCCGCATTTTACTTTCAACTGTTTCCCCAAATCCTGTAGATCTTCGTCTTTGCCGACGAATCCGGTGATTAAGGTGACTTTTTTTCCGCCGCGATTCCGCTTGTCCAAAGAAATCCGCAAATTTTGTTTTTCTTTGGGTGAAGTTTCAATTTCCTCTATTTTATCCGTTTCATATTGAAAATCCGGATTTGTCGAATAGACTATGTTTAAGCGTTCTTTCCAGTCGTTGTGTTTCATAATTTAAAAAATATTGAAAAAAAATTGACACGGCAAAAATACATAAAATTTACTGAAAAGTTCAAATGGAATTCGGTTTATGTAATAAATAATCGTTATCTTTGTACCGTTTTGAGTACACATTAAAAGATTAAATGAATATTAAAAAAGCCGAGTTTGTAATTAGCAACACCGACCCTGCGAAATGTCCGCAAGACGGGCGGCCTGAATATGCATTTATCGGTCGTTCGAATGTGGGGAAATCGTCTTTGATAAATATGCTGACCGGAAGAAAAGGTTTGGCGATGACTTCTTCAACACCGGGTAAGACACAGTTAATCAATCACTTTTTGATTAATGACGAATGGTATTTGGTAGATTTGCCGGGTTACGGTTACGCACAACGAGGGAAAAAAGGACGGGAAAAAATTCAGGTGATTATTGATGCTTATCTGGACAGGCGGGAGGCTTTGACCTGCCTTTTTCTGTTGTTGGATTGCCGGCACGAACCGCAGAAAATAGATTTGGAGTTTATCAACCGTTTAGGCGGATCGGGTATTCCTTTTGCCGTCGTTTTCACTAAGACAGACAAGATTTCCCAAAGCAAATTAACGGAAAATATAGCAAAATATAAAGCACGGTTGATGGAAACCTGGGAAGAACTTCCGCCTGTTTTTTCTTCTTCTTCGGAACGGAAAACGGGTAAAGAGGATATTTTAAACTATATAGAGGAAATTAACCACCTGATTCTAAATCGAATCCCTGCAAAATAAAACATTTATACTCCTATTTCTGTAAAAAAACACTAACTTTGTCGTCCGTTAATTAATTTTCAATTTAAATATGAACTGGTTCGAATGTAAAATCTCTTATGAGAAAATGATGGAAAATGGGGTTCAAAAACGAGTGACAGAGCCTTATTTAGTAGACGCCCTTTCGTTTACGGAAGCGGAAGCCCGGATTATTGAGGAAATGAAACCTTTTATCAGTGGCGAATTTACAGTGACCGACATTAAAAGGGCGCGGATTGCGGAACTGTTTACGAATGAAAATGGAGACCGTTATTACCGTTTCAAAGTAGTTTTCATATCATTGGACGAAAAAAACGGAACCGAAAAAAAGACTACAGCTACCATGTTGGCGCAGGCTTCCGACCTGAAAGAAGCGATTGCCGTCTTGGAAGAAGGAATGAAAGGAACAATGGCCGATTACGTTATCGCTTCGGTTGTCGAAACGATGATTATGGATGTTTTTCCGTTTTCACCCGAAAAAACTGAAAAATGAGCATCGCTGAAAACCTTCGGGAAATTCGGGAAACTTTGCCCGAAAACGTTCGTTTGACGGCTGTTTCCAAGTTTCATCCCCCATCCGTTTTGTGGGAGGCTTACCATGCCGGGCAACGGATTTTCGGGGAAAACCACGTGCAGGAACTGGTCCCGAAATACGAACATTTACCGAAGGACGTTGAGTGGCATTTTATAGGCCATTTGCAAGCAAACAAAGTTAAATATATCGCTCCGTTTATTCATACGATTCAAAGCGTTGATAGTCTGCGGCTTTTGGAAGAAATTAATAAGCAAGCCGGAAAGCATAACCGGAAAATCAATGTTTTTCTTCAAATTCATATTGCACAGGAAACGCACAAATTCGGGTTTCTTTATGAAGACGTTGAGAAATTATTGTCGGAAAAAGCTTTTGATACTTTGGAAAATATCCGGATTTCCGGTTTGATGGGTATGGCCACTTTGACCGGCGACGGGCGGCAAATCCGTCGTGAATTTAGCAATCTACATGCTTTTTTCTTGAAAATTAAAAATATTTATTTTGCCGGTGACAAATTTTTTAGCGATTTGTCTATCGGTATGAGCGATGATTATCTCATTGCTATTGAAGAAGGTAGTACTATGGTGAGAATCGGTGGCCGAATATTTGGCGGACGAATTAGGAATTTAGGAATTGGTTTATAAGAATAAATTTGGTAGATTTGCACCTTAGTATTTAAATTTCATTCATACGATAATATATGAAGAAGATTTTGATGACGAGTTTTGCAGGTTTGAATTTAACTAATCCTATTATTATAGGAAGTTCAGGGTTAACGAATACACCGGAAAAAAACACAGCGCTTGAAAAAGCAGGGGTGGGAGCAGTCATATTACCTTCAATTTTTGAGGAACAAATTGAAATACAAACAAGTAAAGACATTTGGACGGATTGTCCGAAAGCATGCGATTATATCCTCAATTCCCTCAATGGAATGCAATTGGAAGATTACCTGCAATTGATAGAGAAATCCAAAAATGCGTGCCGCATTCCGGTTATTGCAAGTATCAACTGTTATCGTGACAACGGATGGATTGATTTTGTCCGTCAGATTGAAATGGCCGGCGCCGACGCGATCGAATTGAATATTTTCGGGCTGAATACCGAAATTGACCGGCCTGGAAATACGGTTGAAGACATTTATTTGCAGATTACCCGGAAAGTTAAATCAATGGTAAATATTCCGGTAATTGTGAAAATGAGTAAATATTTCAGCCACATTGTAAAATTGGCAGACGATTTACGAAAAGTCGGCGCAGATGGAATCGTACTTTTTAGCCGCTTTTATCAGCCGGATATAGATATTCACCTGATGCAGGCAAGTTCGGGGTATGTATTCAGTTCGAATACCGAAATCGCGGATACGCTGAGATGGACATCTCTTGTACGCACAAAACTTCCGGATGTTTCAATCGCTTCCTGTACAGGTATTCACGATTGGGAAGACATTATTAAATGTATCCTTTGCGGAGCTTCAGCCGTTGAATTATGCAGTACCGTATACCAGCATGGGAATGAAATTATTCAAGCAATGAACCGAAGTTTGGAGGAATGGATGCTTGCCAAAGACTTCAAATCCATTGAAGAAGTCAAGGGCAAATTGAATTTCGGTGAAATTCAGGATCCGTCTTTACACGAACGGGTACAGTTTATGAAATACTTTTCCAACAGAGATTGATGTGATGATTTTAAGAGGCGTATTCAAAGATTCGGGTGGGATTGTCCAATTCATTCTGTTTGTTGGAATCGTAATTATCGGAACCGTAGCGGGAAGTGTAGCTTCCGCGTTTCTTATCGCGTTGAAGTCTGGTTTCAATCTTGAGACGATAAACGAAATTATGGCAAATATAGCCGATTATCCGGTCTATTTGAGGGAAATACAATTTCTTGGCCAGTTGGGCACTTTTATTTTCCCTGCTTTGCTGACCGCCTATTTATTCGGCGAAAATTACAAGGAGTATCTTTATTTGAATACCCCGTTTAACGGCTCGATGGTATTTTGGACCATTCTGAGCGTGATTTTTATCTTTCCTTTTCTGAATTTAATCACTCAATTGAACCAACAAATGGTTTTCCCGGATTTTTTGAAAGAAGTGGAAGACTACATAAAATCTACGGAAGAAGCCAACACCAGACTAATTAAATCCGTGTTACGCGCCGAAAATATACAGGCCGTTATTTTCAACATACTGATTGTAGCCGTTTTTGCTGCTGTCGGGGAAGAATTTCTTTTCCGGGGAACACTCCAACGGATTTTCGGCACGATGATTCGTAATAAGCACATAGTGATTTGGTCTGTCGCCGTTATTTTCAGTTTTATTCATTTTCAGTTTTACGGTTTTATTCCGCGACTGTTGTTAGGCGCCTATTTCGGTTACTTGCTGTATTTCACTAAAAACCTGTGGATTCCTATTATAGCGCATTTTATCCACAATTTTATCGGAATTGTCCTTTTTACCCTTTATCCGGAAGATTCCAAACAAATGGAAACGGTTGACGCTTTGGGATATGGGGATACCTGGTGGCTTTCCGCGGTTTCTCTTTTGTTGTTTATTTATGCTTTCCGGAGGATACATTCTTTTTACTTACAAAACGTCGTTTAATCCGACGTAGGGGCAAGGCGCGCCTTACCCCTACACCCCCCCTGCCGGCATCGCGGGAAAATATGAAGCGGCAGCAGAGATTTAAATTCCTAATTCCTAATTCTTAATTCTTAATTCTAAATGCTCCTTCGGAGTAACCCCATAAAACTCCCTGAAACTATTGGAAAAATGAGATAGCGAAGAAAACCCCACCGCATAAGCCACATCCGAAATGCTTAGTTTTTTCGCATGGAGTAATTCCCCTGCTTGTTTCAGACGGATGTTGCGGATAAAATCGCGTGTCGACAGGTTGGTCAATTCTTTCAGTTTGCGGTGAAGGTGTACACGGCTCAGGCCAACACCGGCGCTTAACATTTCGACGCTTAAATCGGGATTAGCGATATTTTCGTTAATCATTTTCAGTACTCTTTCCATCAGCATTTCATCGGCCGATTTCAGGTTGATTTTTTCTATTTTGCCTTCCGATTGGGATTGAAACTTTCCTTTCAAACGTTCCCTGTTATTCAGAAGATTGGCTACTGTTTTCTTCAGGATTTCCGGGTTGAAAGGTTTGATCATGTAGGCGTCGGCTCCCGTATCCAGGCCTTCGGACAAATCTTCTTCTGTCGATTTGGCGGTAAGCAAGAGAATGGGAATATAGTCGACATTCACATTGGATTTGATTTTCCGGCAGAGCGTGATACCATCCATTTCGGGCATCATGATGTCGCTGATTATCAAATCGGGTTTTTCTTTCAGTGTGAGGTTCAGGGCGTCTTTTCCGTTATAAGTCTGAATAATTTTATACACAGGCGCCAGTTCGCTTTTGATATAGTTATTTATTTCCTGATCATCTTCAATGATTAAGATGCGGTATTTCGTTTTTGCTTTGGCGTTTGTCATGTCTTCCGGTTCGATATCGAACAGATCGTCTTTTTGGGCATATACGAAAGTGGCGAGCGTCGCTTGATGGGGGATAATTTCCAGTTCGTCCGGTTTCAGGTGGTCTTTGCCCAAAGGCATTTTGATAATGAAGCAACTGCCTTGTTGGTCGGTACGATTCTCGGCATAGATAATGCCGTGTTGCAATTCGATCAATAAGCGGGAAAGGTGCAGACCGACGCCGGTTCCGAAATTGGAATTTGTCAATTCGTTGTTGATCTGGTAAAATCGTTCGAATATTTTTTCGATTTGCTCCTTGTCGATACCGATTCCCGTGTCGAGGACGCGGATTTCAAAATACGTTTTCAGGGGACCTGTCGCCGAAAGATCGGAGCCTGTTGTCAGTTCGACCTGAATCCGGCCGCCTTCGGGCGTGAATTTGAAGGCATTAGAGAAGACGTTGAACAGGACTTTGTCGAAGTTGTTTAAGTCGATCCAAACTTTCAATACATCCTGTTTGTGGACGAAATTAAAATCAATATTTTTCTTGCCGGCCATATATTCAAAGGATTGCATAATATCCCGGATAAAGCCGACAATATCCGTTTCGCGGGCTTTCAGGCGCATTTGTCCGCGATCGATTTTCCGGATGTCCATTAATTGGTTGATGAGCCGCAAGATACGCTGTGCGTTCCGGTAGATTAGCAGGAATGTGTTTTGCATTTCGGGATGGCGGTTTTCCGTCAGTAATTTTTCCAGTGGCCCCATAATCAAAGTCATAGGTGTCCGTATTTCGTGGGAAATATTGATGAAAAATTGCAACTTTGCTTCATTGATTTGGTCGGCATGTTCGAGCCTTAGCATCTCGTTCCGTTGGCGGATACGGTAAGATATGAACAGATAAACGGCATACAGCGCCAACAAAATAATTGCGGTATAAACTATTTTTGCCGGGATGCTTAAATACCACGGTGGACGGATAGTCAGGCTTATCGTCTTAATTTCCGAATGGTTTTCTTTGTAGCCGGCTTGATACATGAATTTGTATTTCCCCGGCTGTAAATTGGTAAACGAGATCTGATTTTCTCCGGGCGCCGCAGTCACCCAATCGGCGTTGAAATTGCAAAGCCGGTAATGGTAATTCACTTTGTCGGGATTATCGTAATCTAAGGTAGAAAGTTCAAAACTGATGACATTATCTTCCGATGCTAATGAAATACGTGAAGCATCCATAATGAAGTTGTCGAGAATTTCTTTCTTGCCCGATTTTTGTCCTTTGTGTATTTGTTTTCCCAAAACGTAAAAACCGGTGACGGATACGTCTAATTTCTTTTTCCGGGAGCGAATCTGTTCGGGAATAAAACCGGTAATCCCGTTAATTCCACCGAAAAACAATTCGCCGTTGGCGGCTTTGAAGTGGGCGCTACGGCTGAATTCGTTGCCTTGCAAACCATCGGAAGTATAGAAATTGGTAAACCGGTTTTCTTCCGGCGAATATTTGGAAATGCAGGAAAGGGAACTGAACCAGATGTTTCCCCTATCGTCGTCTTCAATGCCGCAAATGGAATTTCCGGGCAAACCGTCTTCTGTTGTAAAAGACTTTATTTCGGATGTTTGCTTGTTCAGACAATACAGGCCTTCGTCCGTTCCGAACCAGATATTGCCTTGTTTGTCGTTTTTCACCGAAAAGATGATGTTGCTTAATAGCTTCAGGTTACCTTGATTGTAGGTTGTAAATACACCTGTTCGGGTATCTAAGCTATTCAGTCCTTTGAATGTGGCGATCCACAACAGGCCGTCTTCATAAAGCAAAGCGTTAATCCAGTTGTTGCTTAGGCCTTTATCTCCTTCATGATACTGATAGTAGTGCGAAGTAATCGTCATGGTGTTCAAATCCAGGCGGTATAAACCGTCGCCGTAAGTGCCGATCCATAAACCGCTTTTGGAGTCTTCGGTCATGCAATATACTTTACGGTTTGAGAATAGCTGTTTGATAGGGTAGGGGATAGGCGCACATTTTCCGCTTTGTTTATCGAATAGAGCGATACCGTTAAGATAAGAACCCATCCACAACCGGCCTTTGCTGTCTTCCAGCAAACAGGTAATGGTGGAAGGGACGGAAGCAGGGTCGTTTGTGTTAACAAAATGCCGGACATGGCCGTTGTTTTCGTTAAGGGCATATAGTCCGTCGTTGTCGGTTCCCACCCAGATCAGGTTGTTTTTGTCTTTGTAAATAGCGAATACGCAGTTGGATCCGATACTGTTCCTCTGAAACGATTTGTATCCGTAGTACTTAAATCCGTTGGGGTTTCCGGGAATAAACAAGACGCCTTTTTGGAAAATACCGGCCCAGATATTGCCGTCTTTATCTTCCAGAAGACTGTGTATTTTGGCCTTGGAAAAATTGAACGAGGTGGAAAACGGTTCATAAGTTTCGAGCTGCGAGCGGTCGGGATTGTATTTTTTCATTCCGAAACCGTCTGTTCCCACATACAACTGTTTTTTGTTATCGACGAGCAGATTTTTCACCGGCAAATAAGTCGTCCCGCTTAAATCGTAAATCGGTGAGATTCGGCCGGTTTTCCAATCGAATCTGTTCAGGCCGCCATTTAACGTTCCGATAAATATTTCGCCTTTTTCCCTTTCGCAGACGTCGGAAATAGCATTGCTTGTGATGCTTTTTCCCGGACCGGAATCTGTGGTGTAGGTGAAAACCTCATTCGTTTGATAAGAATAAACGTTCAGGCCCCCGTTTTCCGAGCCAATCCAGATATGGTTGCCGGAATCTTCGTAAAGAATGGTAAGGAAACGGCTACAAAGGCGTTCGCTCAGTTGTTTTTCAAACCGGCAGGTCGTTTCCCCCTTTTTAATTGAAAACAGTCCCGAACCGGACGAGGCCAACCAGATGTCTCCGTTTTTTCTTTCGATGATGGATGTAATATGCGGGTACAGCCGGGTGTTGTTTTCATCTAAAACCGTGATTTCGTGAAACGAATCGGTATTCCGGTCATACCTGACTAAGCCGTCGATACAACCGATCCGGAAATTGCCGGAGGAATCTTCAAACAATGTCCGTACATAGCTGTTTTTCAAGGACAGGGAATCGTTGGTTATCTTTTTGTAAATCACAAATTTGTTGCCGTCGAATTTATTCAATCCGTTTTCGGTGGCAATCCAGATAAAACCTTTTTTGTCCTGATACACCTGGTTGATAAGGCTGTTGGACAAACCTTGCTCAATGGAATAAAATTGAGTAGTTTGCGCCGCTAATTTCATCGTACAGGCAAAAAGCAGGAATATTATGGGGGATGATATTTTCATGGCAGCTCGAATACGATTTTGCGTCCGTCGGTGGTATATGGAATCAAATAAGCTTTTGACATATATTATGTTTTTAATGGTTTATATGACAAAGATACGATAAAAAAACTATTCTCCGGAAAAAATCAAAAAATCTAATGATATGCAATTTTTTATTTAAATTTGCAAAAAAATATAATCATGAAACTCACATGCAAAAAAAACAAATGATTCAGGTGATGAAAAAACATCTTTTTACGCTTTGTTTAATCTTTATTGCCGGAACATCTTATGCCGGCGAAAACGATTCATTATATCTTTCTTTAAGCAAACGGATTGACAATCGATCCTTATACGTTCAGCAAAAAGAGCAGATTATACTGAATTTGAAGCAATTATTAACTTTCGACAAGTTGCCTCTGCGACAAATATACGACTTCAATACGCAACTCTATGAAGAATATAAAAAATACCAATCCGATTCGGCTGTACACTATCTGCTTAAAAACAAAGAAATTGCCAATCAATTAGGAATCGAAGAACTGCTACAGGAAACACAACTGAAATTAGCGTATCTCTATTCCGTCCGCGGCATGTATATCGAAGCGCAAGACATCTTGAAAAATATCGACAAAAACAAATTATCGGCAAGTCTGCTTCCTGCATATTACGATGCCTGTAGCACTTTTTACAATTATTATGAATTAAGCACAAATAGTTATCAATACAGTAAAAGCGAACAATATCGCGATTCCTTATTGTTGACGCTCGACAAACAAACGCTACAATACAGGATTGCCCGCGCCGCTCAATTACTCTATACCAACCAACCGGTTGAGTCGTATCTTTTATCGCTATTGGACGACACTTCCGATAAAAACACGGAACGCGGACTTATTGCATATTACTTGGGATACATGTACCGCTTGGAAGCTAAAACGGATTTAAGCGAAAAATATTATATCATTTCCGCCATTGCCGATGTGGAAAACAGCATTAAGGAAAATGCCTCTTTCAGGGCTTTGGCGACGATCTATTTTGAAGCGGGAGATATTGACAAAGCACATAAATTCATGCAGTTAGCTGTTGATGACGCTGTTTTCTGCAATGTTCGTTTCCGGATGAATGAAATGTCGACGGCATATCCGGTTATCAGCGCCGCCTACCAGGCAAAAGAAAAACGGCAAAAGCACAACCTGCAAATTTCTTTAGTCGTAATCAGTATTTTGCTGCTTTCGCTGGCGGCCGGCATTTTGTATATATACAGGCAATTTAAAAGACTGTCGGTCATGCGGAAAGAACTTTACCGTACCAACCTACAGTTAAGCCGGCTGAATGATGATTTAACCGTCACCAACAATCAACTGCAAGAATCCAACCACATAAAAGAAGAATATATCGCCCATTTTTTTGACCTTTGTTCGGCCTATATTGATAAACTCGAAAACTATCGCAAAATGCTGAACAAATACGCTTCCAACCGGCAAATCGACGAATTGGTCAATTCCTTGCGTTCTTCCGACTTCATCGAAAATGAGCGTGAAGAACTATATAAAAAATTCGACGTTATTTTTTTGAATCTTTACCCTACTTTTGTAGAAGAATTTAACGCCATGCAAATCCCCGAAGAACAAATCACCCTCAGACGCGGGGAACTGCTGAACACCGAACTCCGGATTTTTGCCCTGATTCGTCTGGGAATTACCGACAGCATGAAAATCGCCGGTTTTCTGCGTTATTCCATCAGCACGATTTACAATTACCGGGTGAAAGCGCGGAACAACGCCATTATACCGAGGGAACAATTTGAAGAAGCAGTCATGAAAATCGGGAATGACAGGGCGCGGCAAACCTGAAATCACCCCATAGAAAACAGGGTTTTTTCATGTTCCAAAATTTTTTAACAAAAATGTCTGTCACTGTATTGATGACAGACACTTCATTTTTTGCATTTTAATCCGACACTGATATCATCTGGCAAAGGTGGTTATTTCTCTATCCCCCAATCGCTTCGCTTCATTGGGGGTTATTCATATTCAGACCTGCGGTCTGTCGCTTCTACTTAACACAGGGTTTTGCAACTGAGTCCACGCTTGCGGCATGTCCGGAGACATGCTTTTAACCCGGCGGGCTGGAGCCTTCGCCGAGCGGTGAGCCGAAAATATTCTCTAAATGACATCCTATTAATTATCAAAAACGCGCGTTAATTTTTTAACAAAAGTGTCTGTCACTGTATTGATGAC
>JAISWH010000057.1 GCA_031271125.1 Dysgonamonadaceae bacterium | reverse complement strand
TTCAAGGCTTCCATCAACGGCTTTCCGCCGGTGGTTTTCGGTTTCGGTAATGCGATATCCTGTGCGGCAAGCGCGACCGAAACAAACAATAATAATACGGTTGCAATTTTTTTCATGATTGTATAGTGTTTAAATTTTGTTCGCTAATGATAGGATACTACTTTCCGTTTTCCATCTACAAACGTCACTACAAAAGCGTCCGAGTAGCCTATTTTACGTAAATCTTTCATCAATTGGTTGGCTTCTTTCAAGTGTTTGAACCGCCCAATGGTAAAGCGGGTAAAGGCATCGGGAAAACTTCCGTAAAAGATTTTGTATTGAGGATACGTTTCCTTTGCCAGATTCAAATAATTCCAATCGGGATATTCTTTATTGGCTAAAATTTGTACGCTATATTCAACGCCTGTCCCTTGTTCCAAATCCAATACAATATTTTCATCTATAACAATATCTTCATTGACAACAGGCGTAGCGGGTTTCATCTTTAAATCCAATCGTTGTTTTTGCATAGCCACGCGGCTGCCTGTCTTAAATTCAAAATTAATTATTGGTACATAGCCATCCTTGATAAACGACAGGATGTAACTTGTATTTTCATCCAACTCAAACGCAAATTTACCGTCCGCATCTGTTGTGGTATATTGTACCTTGTTGGTCGCCTTTTCCACCAACGAAAGCGACACCTCTGCAATTGGAATGCCGGCTTCTTCTTCCGTTACGGAGCCCTGCACAATTTTTTTCTCAATAATCTGTACAAATGTTTTTGGCGCTTCAATGTAACCAAAATCGGGAAGGGGAGCTGTCAATTGGAAATAATAAATATCGTCGCTGCCCATGCCGTCGCGCCTGTTGGAAGCAAAATATCCGTCTTCCATGCCGCGATTGAAAATTAAATAAAAATCATCGCCGCCACTATTGACCGGCGCGCGCAAATTTTCGATAGCCACCCATTGGCTTCTTCCCCCTTTTGCACGGAAAATATCCAATCCGCCATAGCCCGGATGCCCATTTGATGAGAAATACAGGATACCTGTGGAATCCATTGTAGGAAACATTTCCCGTCCTTCGGTATTGATTACCGGACCGGCATTTACAGGCTCGCTCCAATGCCCTTGCGCCGTAAGCACACAGAAGTAAATATCCGTTTCGCCATAGCCGCCGGGCATATCCGAAACAAAGTAAAGCGTTTTTTCATCAGGACTCAAGCAAGGATGCCCCACCGAATATTCCGTCGGTTTGTTATATTCAAATGATTTTGTCCTGACAATTTTGTTTCCTGCCGCTAATGCGGCTTCTTCTATTTCAAGTTTTCTGTCCAGTATAGCAATTCCTTCATTTACCGTTTCGCCGGTAACGCTCGTACGCGTATAAAACATTTTTCGCCCGTTGCTCGTATATACCATAGGACCTAAATTATAACCGTCGTCCAGCAAGGTATAGAGCGGCGATACAACAGGAGCGCGGGACGCCCTTGAAGAAGTGGTTTGTTCCTCTTGGTGTACGGGCTTGCGCGTTCGATAGGGACGCAAAATATTTATGCCTGTTTTTCCAACAGTGCGGTCTGAAACATAAGCTACATACCGGTTATCCCGCATGGTTACAGCGCCCCATTCGGAATATTTTGTATTCAGCGTGGCTTCGTTCATCACCTTGAACACCGAACTGTCCCTCTTTTCCATCCAACGTATAGCCGTATCACAAGCAGTGATATGGCGTTTTACCAAAGGATCGTTTCCAACTGTTTTCATGTAGGTTTCGAAGTGTCCTTTTGCCGCTGCATATTCTTCAAAATACATCAACACTTCCCCATAATATCTATGCGCTTCGGTGCTATAACTATCTAACTTCAACAGCCAGCTATACGTGCTTTCCGCTTTGCTTAAATTTCCGGTTTTGCGGTAACATTCCGCTAATGCATCCACCGCGTCCGGATCAACGGTTTTGGTAGATTTCATAGATTGTTCCAACAACTTCAGGGCGCCATTATAATCATAGTAGCTCATCATTTGACGAGCCGTTCTAATGTCCTTTTTTGCTTGCGGAAAAACAACCAAAGGAGCGCAAAGAAACATAAAAATTATAATAAATCCTCTTACCATAGGTTATTTATTTAAAAATGTCGCGGATTTCTCAAGCGATTATAACGTTGTTTAAAAGTATAAGAAACCGAAATTTCCTGCGTAGCGGGCCATCCGTTCAAGTTATGGTCGTAGGAATATCCTACCAGCAACGATTGCGTAGCATAAATTTGCGCAAGGAACGACATCGCATTCGTTGAAGTAAGTTTGTCGATACTTTCCAGATTGCCTTTCACCGGCACCCCTGTACGGTAACCAATACCCAACCACACACGGTCGGCAAAAATACCGAATAAGTTTATGTCCATATTGGTTGGTCCATTAAAATCTTCCCGCAATAATAACGTAGGCTTCAAGGACACGGCTTCCGAGAGTTTCAGCAATCCGCCTAATGAAAAATAAAGATGCGGGATTTTCTTTGCATAAGTAAAATTGGCAAATATATTAGTAATGGAAAGCCCTACATAAAACGAAGGTATATCATAGAAAACACCGAACCGGAAATCGGGACGCACTTCCCCTTGCAAGTTAGCCAGCGTCGGATCTTCCAATTCATAAGGCACTAACTTTTCTCTGTCAATTAATTGGTAACTCAATCCGGCGCTAATGCCGAACGATAAGCGGTCTTTGCGCCTATTTAATGCTAACCGGTAGGCGTACGTGGCATACACAGAAAAAGTATTGGACGCCCCTTTTGTATCGCTTGCCAATTGTCCTGCCCAACCAACATTTTTTCCTTCTGTGGCAATTCCATCTACAATAGCCGAATAAACTTTTGGGGAACCGGGGATGCCAACCCACTGTAAACGAGTAAAAATATTTGCATTTACGGCTTCTTTGTAACCCGCATACGCAGGGTTGATAGCTAAACTATGAAAGACATATTGAGAATATAACATATCTTGTTGAGCAAACGCAAAACCTGTAGATATTAGCAGGAATAATATTACTAACCGTATCCTTCTCATTAAATTTTAAAACAAATATAGCAGTGCATGGTTGTTTTAATATCTCGCAAAGGTACACATATTATTGTTAATAATTAAATATTTTCTTACAAAAAAATGTATATTTTCTTTGCAAAAATAAAAAGTTACTGAATATCAATTATATATATTGCTAATTTTTAATGCTTTTTATTTGTCCCAACGAAATATACCAACAATAGCCTTGTACATGGGCATATCCCATTTCTTTTATACACGAAATATATTCTTCTATCTGTTGAATGTGTTGCGGCGCTTGGCTTTTTCCGAATTTGTAATCAATTACTACCACTTCGTTGTTGCGGAACAACACGCGGTCGGGGCGCAATTGGCGAGGTCTGGCAAAGGTTTCGGAAGGAAGCAATAAATTCATTTCCGTAAAAAGTTGCCAGCTTCCATCAAACCACTCCGTCACTCCGGGGTGTTTCAAGGCGTTTTCCAACAAGGTTTGTAAGGTTGTTCGCTGCCCGGCGTCGTTGGTTAAAAAACCCTCTTCCACTAATTTTTCAATGGCGGCGGCGATGTCGTCCGGCGTGGCGATGTACGAAAAGGCGCGATGCATCAAGATACCATAATCGCGTACGCTCGCCGAGTCAATATCCGACGATTGCTCATCAACGTATTTTACACGCAACGCATGAGCATAAGGCAACGATATATATTCTTCCAACCCGAAAGTATCCGGTGCTTCACTACCAGTTGATTGGCGCTGTAGCGGAGCGCCCGCCGTATATTTTTCTTGCTGCAACAATCCGGGAAGAATTTGCGCAAAAGTATTTTCTTTCTTTCGCGCCGGCTGCGGCACAAAAGCATACATCTCCGATTCGGCGCGGGTAAACGCCACATACAATAAATTCAAATTATCAATCGCCGCCTGCGCGCGCTCC
>JAISWH010000160.1 GCA_031271125.1 Dysgonamonadaceae bacterium | reverse complement strand
GTCAGTCCGTTTTGGGAATTGTTGATGGCTGAAAATTACCGGTATGTAATGCCGTTGCCGGTTAAGCGGAAATTTAGAATAAAATATTTGATGCAACCTCTTTTCTGCCAGCAATTAGGTGTTTTTTCCACACACCAACTCACTGCGGAGGTTATTGAAAATTTTATTGCCGCCGTTCCTTATTTTTTCTATCATATCCAACTAAATGCCGGAAACATATTCCGGTCGGTTTCGCTCAAAACGAAAAACAATTTTGAGTTGGATTTGAGCTTGTCTTATCAAGAAATACAAAAAAATTACAGCAAAAATTTTATACGCAATGTCAGAAAAGCAAAGAAAGCCAATCTTCACACAATAAAGGAAACAGACATGGATACATTTCGAAATGTGATTGAAAATAATAGCGACGGACGACCAATTAAACAGCAAATATCTGTTTATTTCGAAATAATCCGTTGTATTAAAAAAGAGACTGTCGCGACAATTTGGAGTGTTGAAGATGAGAATTCCGACATTTTGTCGGCCGCGCTTTTTTTTTATTGGAAAGATAGAATTTATTATATGCTTCCTGTTTCCACACCGGAAGGAAAGGTAAAGCAAAGCATGAGTTTTCTGTTGGATAAGTTGATACAAATGTATGCAGGGAAAAAAATTACATTAGATTTTGAAGGTTCGTCACTGCCGAATATTGCCCGTTTTTATCAAAGCACAGGAGCGAATAACGCTTGCTTTCCAATAATAACAAACCCCCAATCATTGCTCAAAACCTTGTCCTTTATAAAACGCTTGTTCAGGTGAAACAATTATCTCCATCACCGTCAAAAATTGTTTTATTATCGCTGTTTTCAATATGAAGAGAGCTGTAGATATTTGAAGTATACTGTTTTGACAGAATAAAAAAGCCCCATTCATGTTTCAGGAAACGAGCTATTTCAGGGTCTAATATTGTCAGATATTCTATGCGGTTTTTTCCGGCAATGTCGCGGGCAACGTCAGCCATCCTATTCCAATCCGTTTTCCCGACAAAAGAATAGATGATTTTCATCTGTGATTCGATAAGCGTATAAATGAAGAAACCGGCAAAACGGTCTTTATCGAAAATTTTACACACTCGAAGTTTATACGATTTTTTCCGGCAGGAAAAAGGATAGGAAAAATCATTGCCGTCAGACTGCATTATCCAGGGATATTGTATTATCCAACTGATTTCAGCCGCTTTACGATTAAAAAAAGTATTTGGATGGTTATCCAAACATTTTATACATTCCTCATCTGGAGATTGCATTTCAGTGTAATGCCGCTTTTTCCAAAAATGAATCAGACGGTAAATGCGCGACATACCACAACTAACGACCGACAGCAACGGCAATATCCATTTTATTTGATGATAATTCGCTCTATCCTTGTATATTCGGTTAAAATCAGGATAAAAATAAAACCGCAAGCCCGTTCTTTGCTGTAATATTTTGAATGAACCGGTACTTAGATTGCAATGCTCGGAGGCTTGCGCGTAGTTGGTGAACATCAAGCGGTTTTTCCAATCTTTAATCACTTCATTCAAAAGCGATACCGATAGTTTTTGTCCGCTATATTCTGTTTTTACATAAACGCCGCTACACCATCCGAAAGGTATTTTTTCGCCATGCACTACAACGTAATCCGATAAAATGGTGCGGAATGTTATCAATTCATCGTTTTCTACAAACAGGTAAACACAATAGTCTTCACTGTTTGCATGCGGGTTGTTCAAGTATGATTCCACACGCAACAGGGATATGGGTTTTATGGAAAATTTGTTGAATAAGTCGCTGTGGCAAAACGTTCTTAAATCTTTTAATTTTATTTTTATCAAGTCCATCGCGAAAATCTAATGCTAAAACGTCTTGCAAAAGTATAAAAAATTTCTCTGTTAACCCCTAAAAAACGGCTGAATCTTTTTTTGAGTTTCTACCAACATATTGTCCCTAACGGGAGATAAAGTTAATGATTCATGCGAATCACGGTTGAAATAATGTCTTATGTCCTGAAAGGACATTATTTTCATAACCGCAGGTCATCGACCTGCGGAGAGAGACTGGTCATACCTCTTCTGCCTAAAAGGCAGGACTTCCGAACGTTCCACAAATTTTTTAACAAAAGTGTCTGTCACTATATTGATGACAGACACTTCATTTTTCGCATTTTAATTCGTCATAAAATTACTAATATCTATCTAATTGATTACTATCTACTTGCAACAACTTTTCTTTGTCCTGCAAACTTTTTCAGCCGCCTTATAGCCGCCTTATTTAGAATTATTCCAAATAAAAAAGCAACTTAACTTATTGATTTATAGCTGTTTTACTCTTGTTTGAATAGTAAAAAAGACAGAAAGCAACCTTATCTTTCTTATTATCAATAATTTACAAGCAATATTTTCAAGCCTCATTTTTGCAACTTAACAATTTGTTAAACATTTGTAAAACATTAGGCCTCTTAAGTATCTTAAAATCAGTCGTTTACAAAGGCTGTCTGTCATCAATATAGAGACAGACACTTTTGTTAAAAAAGAAGCACAAAGTTGATGCGATAAACCATTGATTTATAGAGATTTATGCGTTTTCTTGAAAAAAGCGTAAAACCTTAAAAAATGTGAAAATTAATAATTAAAAAGTAATGAAAACGACGAAAAAAATGAGGTTTTTGTTTTTGCTGTTCCTGATTGTTTCGGGAACAGCAAATTTGAAAGCGCAAGTAACGATCGGTAGCGACCAGAAATCGGTGGACGGAGTGGTCCTGGATTTATCGCAGGTGCCCGGTCAGGACTTGGGATTTCTATTGCCACGGGTTTCGTTGGCAAACGTTACCGAATGGCAGTTGCAAGGGAATCCCGCCAATGGAGCAGGTATGCTGGTATATAATACAAATCCGTCTACAGTCGGAGGAAATGGGATAGGCGTGTATATCTGGACAGAGGCAGGAGTTTGGGCGACCCTAAAATCGAATCTTTCCGGCGCCATCGGAGGGGAACCCTGTACGGACGTTCCGCAACAGCCGGGAGAGATTACGTTTACTGGAGCGCCGGTGAAGTTGGGCGGCAAGTTTTACGCAACTGTTTCTGAAGAGCCCGGCCCAAACCGTCCGGCATTTTATGAATGGACATTGCCCGAAGGATTAATCAATTCTTCTCCTTTAGGTTATGCTAAAAGTAATACCATTACGATTACAGGCACAACTGCCGGTGAGTATGGAGTAGGGTCAATTACAGTGAAAGCAACCAATGCTTGCGGTACAAACGAGGCGGAGCTCGGCAGCAACGCTTCACCTGTGACGGTTCACTCTTGTACGGGCGCTCCGGCAACACCGGGTACGATTTCGCTTTCGGCAGATTCCGTTAATTTGAACGGTACGTTTACCGCATCCGTTCCCGAAGTGAATACCGGCACACAAATACCGACGTCTTATACCTGGATATTGCCCGCAGGACTGACCGAGATCGGTTCTTCTACAAAAGGTGATACCATTTGGATTAAAGGCGAAACCGGCAAAACGCATAAAGCAGGGACAATTAAAGTGAAAGCAACCAATGCTTGCGGTACAAACGAGGCGGAGCTCGGCAGCAACGATAAGGATGTGACGGTTCGCGATTGTTCGGCAAAACCGGCAACACCGGGTACGATTTCGCTTACGGCAGATTCCGTTAATTTGAACGGTACGTTTACGGCAGAAGTTCCCGAAGTGAGCGGAGTGACGTCTTATACCTGGACATTGACCGGCGGACTGGACGTGGTCGGTGATGCAACGGGCAGAACGATAACGATAAAAGGCGTAACGGCAGGGACTGCAGGAACAATTACAGTGACGGCAACCAATGCTTGCGGTACAAGCGACGCGCAAACCTACGCCGGTACTGTGACGGTTCACTCTTGTACGGGCGAACCGGGAAAACCGGGTGCGATGACGATTTTGGTAGATACCGTTAATTTGGACAGCCCGTTTACAGCGTCTATTGACGAAGTAAGCGGAGCGACATCTTATGAATGGACATTGCCCACCGGATTAACCGGTACTTCAACGAGCAACACGATAACGATAACAGGCGAAAGCGGCAAAACGTATGCTATAGGGGATATTAAAGTGAAAGCAAAAAATGCTTGCGGTGACAGCGAGGAGCAAACCAGCGCTAAGGCTGTGACGGTTCGCAATTGTTCGGGCGCTCCGGCAACACCGGGTACGATTTCGCTTACGGCAGATTCCGTGAATTTGAACGGTACGTTTATGGCAGAAGTTCCCGCAGTGACAGACGGCACACAAATACCGACGTCTTATAAATGGACATTGACCGGCGGATTAACCGGTGAGTCAACGGGCAGAACGATAGAGATAAAAGGCGGAACGGCAGGGACTACAGGAACAATTACAGTGACGGCAACCAATGCTTGCGGTACAAGCGCCGCGCAAACCTACGCCGGTACTGTGACGGTTCGCTCTTGTACGGGCGCTCCGGCAACACCGGGTGCGATTACGCTTACGCCTTCGTCACCAACCGTGAATTTGGACAGTACGTTTACAGCGTCTATTACGGCAGTACCCGGAGCGACGTCTTATATCTGGGCATTGCCCGCCGGACTGGACGTGACCGCTGGGTCAGGGACAAAGATAACGATAAAAGGCACAAAAGGCGGTACGTATAACGCAGGGGATATTAAAGTGGCAGCAAAAAATGATTGCGGTACCAGCGGGTACTCAACAGGTAGCGCTTCGGTTGTGACGGTTAAAGCTTGTTCGGCCAAACCGGCCAAACCGGGTCCGATTTCGATTCCGACTCTGCCAGGAGGAGGAGTGGCTTTGAACAGTACGTTTACGATATTCGTTCCCGGAGTAAGTGCTGACGACAAACGACAACCGACGTCTTATACCTGGACATTGCCCTCCGGTTTAACGCCTACCGCTGGTCCAGCGGCGTTAACGACTTCAGTGCCTTCAATCGAAATTACGAGCACAAAGTTCGGTACGTATGCTAAAGAGACAATTAAAGTGAAGGCAACCAATGATTGCGGTACCAGCGACGAGCAAGGCAGCAACACTGAGGCTCTGAAGGTTCACACTTGTACGGGCCCTCCGGCAAAACCGGGTGCGATTACGATTTCGCCAACAACCGTGAATTTGAATGGTGGTACGATTACAGTGTCTATTGAGCCAGTATCCGGAGCGACGTCTTATGGCTGGGAATGGCCCATCTCCCTGCAATTGGTCGAAGGTAATGGAACGGGCAGATCGATAACGCTAAAAGCCACGCAAGCCGGTACGTTTGGCCCATTTAAAGTGCAAGCATTCAATGATTGCGGTTGGGGCGACGCGCAAACCAGCACTTCGTCTGTGACGGTTGTTCAATAACGCCGAGTGGTTCAACAACGACTTCAGCGCCTTCGATCGAAATTACGGGGGTAAGTGCTGATTTAGGTCGGAATCATGTTCATCTCTTGTACGGACGAGGTAAAAAACCTTCAATGTCCGTCACCTATACAGTGACAGACATTGTAAAAACACAAAAATTGATTGAGTAAATGTAAGCAAATGTAAAAAAAAATTGAAAAAAAGATGAAAAAAGTACTTTTTTTGATGTTTTTGCTGTTCCTGATTGTTTCGGGAACAGCAAATTTGAAAGCACAGATAGCGATCGGTAGCGACCAGGAACCGCGGGACGGAGCGGTCCTGGATTTATCGCAGGTGAACACTCAGGACTTGGGATTTCTATTGCCACGGGTTTCGTTGGTAAACGTTACCGGCTGGCAGTTGCAAGGGGATCCCGCCAATGGAGCGGGTATACTGGTATATAATACAAATCCGGATACAATCGGAGGAAATGGGAGAGGCGTGTATATCCGGACAGATGCAAACGTTTGGGAAGCCTTAAAATCGAATCTTTCCGGGGCCAGCGAAGAGGACCCAGGTCCCGTTGAGGCTGTGACGGTTCTCGACGATCGTCTTTGACTCACCGAATGTACAGTAAGCTCCGGAAAAACCGGATACGATTACGCTTGTACGGACGAGGCAAACATTGATTGAGTAAATGTAAGCAAATGTAAAAAAAAATTGAAAGAAAAGATGAAAAAAGTACTTTTTTTGATGTTTTTGCTGTTCCTGATTGTTTCGGGAACAGCAAATTTAAAAGCACAGGTAACGATCGGTAGCGACCAGGAACCGCGGGACGGAGCGATCCTGGATTTATCGCAGGTGAACAGTCATGACTTGGGATTTCGATTGCCACGGGTTTCGTTGGTAAACGTTACCGACTGGCAGTTGCAAGGGGATTCCACCCATGGAGCAGGTATGCTGGTATATAATACAAATCCGTATACAACCGGAGGAAATGGAAGAGGCATGTATATCCGGACAGATGCAGAAGTTTGGGCGCCCCTAAAACCGAATCTTTCCGGGCCTATATGTTCGTCCGCTCCGGAAACGCCGGGAGAGATTTCGTTTGAGAAAACATCGGTGAATCGGGGCGGCACGTTTACGGCAACTTTTACTGAAGAGACCGGCCCAAACCGTCCGGCATTTTATGAATGGACATTGCCCACCGGATTAACCAATTCTTCTCCTATAGGTTATGCTAGAAGTAGTACCATTAGGATTACAGGAGAAATTGCCGGTAGGTATGAAGAAGGGTCAATTACAGTGGTAGGAATCAATGCTTGCGATACAAGCGCCGCACGAATCAACTCTTCGGCTGTGACGGTTCTCGATTATTAGGACGTTCCGGAAACACCGGGTGCGATTACGCTTTCGAAAACAACTTCAGATCCTACGATCGAAATTACGGGGGCAAAGGCCGGTTCGTATACAATCACAGTGTGCGGGGCGTACGTTTTCTACCAATATATTGTCCCTGACGGGGCATAAAGTTAATGATTCATGCGAATCACGGTTGAAATAATGTCTTTATGTCCCGTTAGGGACATTATGTCGGTAGAACAGGCAAACCGTCCCTCTCCCCGTCCCGTCAGGGACGGAATGTGTTTGCATCAACATTTCTACCAACATTACGTCCTTTCAGGACGGCGTGATATGGACCGGTGTGTAACAGGAGTGATTGAAATCGTTATGCGGAAAGTATGTGGTTTAGATGTGCACAAAATTACATGAAAATCTTACGATTTCCAAGCGCATGCAATGAAAAAAAGTTTTTTTACAGAAGTGCAACCACTGATTACGGGGACTTTTCTCTGACGAGAGCTCGGTGTAGTCAAAATTATAATGCGTTTTCACTTACGAAAAAAATTTAACAAAAGTGTCTGTCACTGTATTGATGACAGACACTTCATTTTTTGCATCTTAATCCGGCACAAAGTTACAAACACCTATCTAATTGATTACTATCCGTTTGCAAACACTTTTCTTTGTCTGACAAACTTTTTCAGCCGCCTTATTTAGAATCATTCTAAATAAGAAAGCCGCTTAACTTATTGATTTATAGTTGTTTCAGTCCTGTTTAAGTAGTAAAAAGGTATAAATCCGACTTATCTATCTTAGTATCAATAATTTAGAAGCAATATTTTGGGTCAAATGCCCCCCCCCGCTCGGCGCAGTCTCAGCAGAGTCGGAGACGAATATCATCCAGTTAAAGGGAACACGCCCGGCATACAAAAAACTTTGCCTCTCAATAACGAGAGGCAAAGCACGCATTCCCCAGCTGTACATAATTATTTCCGTTATAGTTATTTGGGGAGCGTTACATTATAATCAGATGACAAAAACAGCCATTTATCCATTGAAAATCCAAGACAAAAGTAATGTGATTAATTCGTTTTTTACTTATCATTTTGGAAGAATATTTGTGTCATGTTGCATTCATTCAGTCTGACTTGTTCTTTCCTGATTAATGCAGGCGTTTTTTTAAAATGTGTATTACAAAACCTGACGAAGTTAGGGAAATTGCTGAAACCATGATCTTCTATGATATAGTCAATGGGCTTATCCGTGTTTGTCAATTCCCTAAAAACGGAACCGGCTCTTTCCCGCTGAATCCATTTCGTGGGCGTCATTCCGAAAATCTCTTTGAAGCGCAGCCGGAAAGTGTCCCTGTTTAAGTGCGTAGCCGATGCAAATTCCCTTACGGTAAACAATCTGTTTTTGTTTCTGAGGATAATGGTCTTGAAGACAACGTTGCCTTCGAAAACGGGATGGAAAAGGTAGGCAAGGTCTTCGGAAGAGTAGTAGTTCATCAGTAGTATCAACAGTTCTTCGCTTTTGCATCTGACATATTCGATACAAGATAAACCGCTGTCTTTTACTCTCATGAAGTCCGTCAGCGAATGTGCAATATGTTGCTCAATTTCAAGGGTATAAACATCGCAGTTTTCGCATTGTAAACGTTTCATCCTGTAAAATTCGTTCAAATTTTTAAATAGATATTCCACAATCAATTCTTCGCCGGGACTAAAAAAGACTACTTTCCCTGTTTCCGGGAATCGCATGGTATATCTTGCTTCCGATGGGATCAGGAAGAAATAGTCTTTTTCAACAATCCGGTTTGAAACCGAGCCGTAAGATACTTCTACCCGGCCTTCAACCACAAAGAAAAGCAGGGAGTGAAACGCTGTTTTGTCAATAACAGTTCCTTCCGGGAAATAAGGAATGTCAATGTTTGAAATACAATTTTTCCCGCAATTTTCACAAGGACTGGAGAAATTAATAATAGATGAATTTTTACCGTCGTTCATAAATCATTTGTATTTAGCAAGTTGAATAAATAATTAACAAGTTTTGGATTTTCAATACTTGAATACAAAAAGTCTAAACAATTTATAAACAACCGGATTTTTTGGCGTTAGTCTGTCATCGGATTAGTAATGGATGTTGCAAAGTTAATAAAATTTTATCGAATAGTGCAAATTATTGCCGCACTTTTGTTATATTTGCAACGCAAAAAAACATAAAAAACAAGCCAATGTCACTTCCTTTCGTTCATTTACACGTACACTCACACTATTCTTTGTTGGACGGCATGTCATCCATCCCGGGCTTAGTCGATAAAGCCCTTCACGATGGAATGACAGCTTTGGCGCTGACCGATCACGGAAATATGTTCGGCGCGAAAGAATTTTACGATTACGTGTGCAAGAAAAACGAAGGAAAAGAAGAACATGAGAAATTCAAACCGATTCTCGGTGTAGAAGCCTACGTCGCCCACCGTTCATTGAAATATAACAATGCACATCCCGAAAGGACAAAAGAAGACATCGGCGGCTGGCACCTGATTCTTCTGGCGAAAAACAGGAAAGGCTATCAAAACCTTTGTAAAATGGTATCCGTTTCGTGGATCGACGGTTTCTACAACAAACCGCGTATCGATCATGAATTGCTTGAACGATGCCACGAAGGAATCATCGCCTGTTCGGCCTGCCTGGGAGGCGAAATACCGCAAAAACTGATGGGCGGGAAATACCAGGTGGACGATGATATACAACCCGTTGCCCATTCGTTTGGCGATACTTCCCTTACCATTTCCGAAAAACAAATGACCGACGCGGAAAAATCTATCGCCTGGTTTAAGCGCGTGTTCGGCGATGATTTTTACCTCGAACTGCAACGCCATCGCACCGATAAGCAGGATGCCGATACGGAAGTTTATAAGAAGCAGGCGGCCATTATTCCGGCAATGCTGGAATTAGCAAAGAAAACCGACACAAAATATATTTGTACAAATGATGTGCATTTCGTCGAAGAAGAACATTGCGACGCTCACGATCGCCTGATCTGCCTTTCCACAGGCCGTGACCTGAACGACCCCAAACGGATGCGTTATACCAAACAGGAGTGGTTCAAGACACAGGACGAGATGACGGCGGTTTTTTCCGATTTGCCCGAAGCATTGGCCCATACTTTGGAAATTGCCGGCAAAGTGGAATTTTATTCTATCGACAGCGACCCGCTGATGCCCGATTTCCCACTCCCCGAAGGATTCGACAACGCCGACGAATACCTGAAATATCTTACGCTCGAAGGCGCAAAGCGGCGTTACGGCGATCCGGTCAAGGAAGACATACTCGAACGCATCGAATTTGAGTTGGAAACCATTCGCAAGATGGGATTTCCGGGTTACTTCCTGATTGTGCAGGATTTTATCCAAACAGCCCGGAACATGGGCGTTGCCGTAGGTCCGGGACGTGGTTCGGCCGCCGGTTCGGCGGTGGCATATTGTTTGGGAGTCACGGATATCGACCCTTTGAAATACGATTTGCTGTTTGAACGTTTTCTCAATCCCGACCGCATTTCCATGCCTGATATTGACATTGATTTCGACGACGACGGACGCGACGACATATTGCGTTGGGTGGCGGAAAAATACGGCCGTGAACGAGTTGCCCGCATCATTACCTACGGTACAATGGCCACCAAATCTTCCATCAAAGACGTTGCACGCGTACAAGGTTTGCCGCTTTCGGAAGCCGACCGTCTGACGAAATTGATTCCCGACCGCCTGCCGGAAGATAGAAACGGCAACACGCTCAAAATAAGTATCGCCAATTGCATCCAATATGTGCCGGAACTGAAACAAGCAAGCGAATCTACGGATAAAAACCTCTCCGATACGCTCAAATATGCCGGCATGTTGGAAGGCACTGTCCGCCAGGTCGGCGTTCATGCCTGCGGGGTAATCATCGGGGCCGACGACCTGACGAATTTCGTACCGCTCAGCACCGCAAAGGAAAAAGGCCACGACGAAGAAGTGCTGGTAACGCAATATGAAGGATCTGTCATCGAATCTATCGGCTTGATAAAGATGGACTTCCTGGGTCTGAAAACTTTGTCTATCATCAAGGAAGCCCTGTCCAATATCAAAAAATCCAAAGGAATTTCGATTGATATTTCCCAAATCCCGATTGACGACGAAAAAACATACGAGTTGTACAGCAAAGGACAAACCATCGGTACATTCCAGTTTGAATCGGCGGGGATGCAGAAGTATCTCCGCGAATTGAAACCGACCAAGTTTGAGGATTTGATTGCGATGAATGCCCTCTACCGTCCCGGCCCAATGGCTTACATCCCCAATTTTATCGAACGGAAACACGGCCGAAGGGAAATCACTTACGATTTTCCGGAAATGGAATCGCGCTTGAAAGATACCTACGGCATCACGGTTTATCAGGAACAGGTGATGCTTTTGAGCCGTGATTTGGCCGGTTTCACGCGCGGCCAGTCCGACGAATTGCGCAAAGCGATGGGTAAGAAACTCATCGACAAAATGGAAGCGTTACATGCCAAGTTTATTGACGGAGCTTTGGCTAACGGATTCGGACCCAAAGAAAAACTGGAAAAAATATGGTCCGATTGGGCGGAATTTGCCAAATATGCTTTTAACAAATCCCATGCAACCTGTTATTCGTGGGTTTCCTATCAAACGGCTTATCTCAAAGCTCACTATCCGGCCGAATTTATGGCCGCCAACTTAACGCGAAACAAGGATGACATCGGTGAAATCACCAAGTTCATGGATGAGTGCCGGAGCTTGGGTATTGTGGTGAAAGGCCCGGATGTGAACGAATCGGAATTGAATTTCACCGTAAACCGGGAAGGAAATATCCGTTTCGGATTGGGCGGCGTGAAAGGCGTCGGGACTTCGGCGGTGGAGGCAATTACGAAGGAGCGGGAAGCGAACGGCCCTTTCAAAAGCATTTTCGATTTTGTGGAACGGGTCAACCTCACCGCTTGCACTAAAAAAAATATGGAATCCCTTTGTTATTCGGGCGCTTTCGACGCTATTCACGAAATCAAGCGGGAACAATTTTTTGCCACGAACGGCAAAGGGGAAGTGTTTTTGGAAGTTTTGATGCGTTACGGCAATAAGTATCAGACAGATAAAAATTCGGCAACGCTTTCTTTATTCGGCGATTTCGGCTCGATAGATATTGCCCGTCCCGAAATTCCCCAAGCCGAATCCTGGAGCAATATCGAACGCTTGAATAAGGAAAAAGATTTGGTAGGTATTTATCTTTCTTCTCATCCTTTAGACGATTATTACCTGATTCTGAATTATATATGTAATACGGGAATGGCCGGTTTGGAAGCGGCGAAAAATCCGGATTTCATCAATAAGGAACTGGTAATCGGAGGTATCGTAGCTTCTTTCAAACAAGGGAATACGAAGACCGGGAATCCTTACGGCGTCCTGAAGTTGGAAGATTTCACGGGAAGCGGCGAAATTCCTTTGTTCGGAAAAGATTATATCGAATTTGGCAAATACGGCATTCCGAATATGTATCTGTTAATTAAAGGAAAATATCAACCCCGACAATACAGGGAGGAGATTCTGGATTTTAAGATTTCGTCTATCCGGCCGATGTCGGAAATAAAAAATTCATTGATTAATAAGATAACTATCTTCCTGCCCTTGCATCAGTTAAATGAAAAAATAATCGCCGGATTGTCATTTATGATAAAAAACAAACCGGGAAATTGCGCATTTTATTTCAAAATTGAAGACATGGAAAAACAATTATCCGTATCTTTGTACGCTGAAACTCAAAAATACGCTATTGATAAAAATACAATTCGTTTTTTGGAAGATAACCAAATAAAATTCAGTATTAATTCATAAAAGAAAAAAACAATTATGGCGCAACAAATTACAAATGCCAACTTCAAAGAGTTGGTAGAAGGAAACAAACCGTTAGTAGTTGATTTTTGGGCGGAATGGTGCGGCCCATGTCGGATGATAGGTCCTATCATCGAAGAACTTGCACAGGAATACGAAGGACAAGTCGTTGTAGGTAAAGTTAATGTAGATGAAAACGACGAATTGGCCGGTGAATTCGGTATCCGCAGTATTCCTACCATTCTTTTTTTCAAAAATGGTGAAATCGTCGATAAACATGTCGGCGCCGCTCCGAAATCATTATTGGAAGAAAAATTGAAGAAGATTTTATGAGTTCACCCCGATACGCCGAGCGGGAGTGAAATTTACAATCTCTTAACCCCTGTATTTACATAGTGAAAATCGTGAGAAACGATTCTACTTTTGAATCCGCTAAAATCATTGTAAAATAAACCTTGTTCGGCGTAAAAAAAATAACTATAAATTATTAAATAAAACAAATTCTATGGCAAAAGTGACTGTAATAGGCGCCGGAAATGTAGGCGCCACCTGCGCAAATGTGCTTGCACTCAATAAAGTAGCAGGCACGGTAATAATGCTTGACGTAAAAGCAGGCGTATCCGAAGGGAAAGCGATCGACGTGTTACAAAGCGCACAAACATTAGGCTTTGAAACAAACGTAGCCGGCGTTACCAACGATTATTCCGCAACAGCCGATTCCGATGTAATCGTTGTTACTTCAGGCATTCCCCGCAAACCGGGAATGACGCGCGAAGAACTGATCGGCACGAATGCAAATATCGTAAAAAGTGTGATAGAAAACTGCCTCCAATATTCACCGGATGCGGTTTTTATCATTATATCCAACCCGATGGATACGATGACTTATTTGACGTTGAAAGCTTCGGGTTTACCCAAAAACCGCGTTATCGGAATGGGCGGCGCACTCGACAGTTCGCGTTTCAAATATTATTTAAGCCGGGCTTTGAATGTCAATCCCGCACAGGTGGAAGGAATCGTAATCGGCGGACACGGCGATACGACCATGATTCCGTTGAAACGTTTCGCTACATATAATGGAATTCCCGTATCCGAATTATTGGACGCGGCTACTCTGGATAAAGTCGTTGCCGATACGATGGTCGGGGGAGCCACCTTGACCGGTTTGTTGGGAACTTCGGCCTGGTATGCGCCTGGCGCATGCGGAGCTTACGTGGCGGCAGCCGTAATACACGACTATAAACGGTTGATTCCGAGTTGCGTTTACCTCGATGGCGAATACGGACAAAAAGACATTTGCATCGGTGTTCCGGCTATCATTGGTCGCAATGGCGTGGAACGCATCGTTGATCTCAAACTGAACGACGAAGAAAAAGCCTTGTTCGAAAAGAGCGCAAACGCCGTTCGTTCAACAAACAAAATTTTATAGAGTTAAGAACTAAGAGTTAAGAACTAAAAGTTAGTCCATTGTTTCTTCTTAGTTCTTAACTCTTAACTCTTAGTTCTTAACTCTTAATTCTTGTGTTAAGCATAATCGACATCATTTACAAAGGCATTCTGATTGGTATTTTGGTTTCGGCGCCAATGGGACCAATCGGATTGTTGTGCATCCAAAGAACGCTGAATAAAGGGCAGTGGCACGGTTTTTTCTCAGGTATAGGAGCCGCTTTTTCTGACTTATTCTATGCCGGAATTGTTTGTCTCGGGATGGGATTCGTAGTAAATTTCATCGAAGGACATCAAACCATTTTGCAAATTGCCGGAAGCATTTTTCTATTGTTTTTCGGCATCTATATTTTCCGGTCCAATCCTTCCAAACAGTTGCACAAACCTAAAGAAAACATCAATTCCTTTTCTCAGGACCTCATTTCCGCTTTTTTTCTCACCTTGTCCAATCCTTTCATTCTTCTGGTTTACATTGTGCTGTTTTCTCGGTTTAATTTCATTTCGCCCGAAGAAAAAATGGCTTCTATGTTGTTAGGATTATTGTGCATTTTAATAGGCGCCCTGTCTTGGTGGTTTTTGATCACTTTTCTTGTCGGCAAATTGAGAAAAGTCATTAATTTGCGGGGACTGTGGATGGTGAACAAAATTGTGGGGGCGGTGATTATCCTTTTATCTGTTTTGGGTTTTGTTTATCCGGTAATGATGTGCCGGTGAAAATTATATGGTGCATTTCAAATGAAATTCGGTTTATGTAATAAATAAGCATTATCTTTGCGTTTTCTAATCGCTAAAAAGAATACGAATATGCAATTTACGGCATTGGCTTTCCCTATCTTTGAGAAGTCCATTACGGACTACCACAAATGGGATAATGTGGCCGCAATCATTCATAATCCATATCCGGAAAAGTCTATCGAGTATTACCTTTACTTGAAAAACTGGATTGATACGGTGCAATGGCATTTGGAAGATATTATCCGAGATACGGGAATAGACCCGGTTAAAGCGCTGGAAATCAAACGGAGAATCGACAAGTCGAATCAAGACCGTACCGATTTGGTGGAGCTGATTGACAGTTACTTCCTGGAAAAATACCGGAATACCCGTCCTTCGGAAAAGGCGACTCTTAATACGGAAAGTCCTGCGTGGGCTATCGACCGTTTGTCTATTTTAGCCCTGAAAATCTTTCACATGCAAAAGGAAGTGGAACGGCATGGTACTGCCGGAGATCATAACGATTTATGCCGGAATAAGTTAAATATTCTTTTGGAACAACGGCAAGACTTATCTTCGGCAATCGACCAACTTTTGGAAGATATTGAATCGGGTAAAAAATACATGAAGGTTTATAAACAAATGAAAATGTATAACGATCCGGATTTGAATCCGGTGCTGTACGGGAAAAAATAATATGGCGATTACGCTTGTCATCCGCTTGTCATCTTTGGGAGACGTCGCGATTCTGATTCCCTCTCTCTATTCGGTTGCTTCAAAAAATCCGGATGACAAATTTCTTTTGGTTACGAAAAAACCTTTACAGCCTTTATTTTTCAATAAGCCTGATAATTTAACGGTTTTTCCTGTCCAAACAAAAGGTGAACACAAAGGTTTTTGGGGATTAATCCGGGCGATTCGGGAACTCAATCGTATGGTTAATAGTTTGGGAATTAAAGATATCAAAGTAGCCGACTTACATGCCGTCATTCGATCGTTCGCCGTTGATTTTTTCTTCCGACTGAAAGGTGCAAAAATCGCTGTGATAAATAAAAGCAGGAAAGATAAAAAAGCCCTTGTCCGCAAGCAAAATAAGAAACTCGCGCCTTTGCAGACTTCATTTGACCGTTATCAGGAAGTTTTTAGAAAATTGGGTTATGATACCCATCTGAATTTCAATGGTTTTTATCCAAAGGAAAATAAGAAAACCGGGACTTGGATTGGGATTGCCCCTTTTGCCAAACATCTTGGTAAGATTTACCCTTTCGAGCAAATGGAAGCAGTTGTGCGTATCCTGAATGACCGGCCGGCGACGAAGATTTTCCTGTTTGGGGGAAAGGAAGAATGTGCTTTGTTGGAAGAATGGACAAAGAAATACGAACATGTAGAATCCGTTGCCGGTCTGATGCCTTTCCCCGACGAACTTTCGTTAATGAATCGTCTGGACGTGATGCTGAGCATGGATTCCGCCAATATGCACCTGGCTTCTTTGGTCAATACGCCGGTTGTTTCCGTCTGGGGCGCTACGCATCCTTATGCCGGATTCTACGGCTACAATCAAAATCTCGGCAATGCGGCGCAAATAGATTTGCCTTGCCGGCCTTGCTCCATTTTCGGCAATAAACCTTGTTGGAGAAAAGATTACGCTTGTTTAACGGGAATCAGTCCGCAAGTGATTGCAGATAAAGTAAACGAGTTTACTCGTCAACCTGTTTACTCGTCAGGATATTCCGCAATTCCTCAGCCGTAACCGTTTTGATTTCCATCGTAAGTTTTTCTTTGAACAAACCGGTCAATTTCGTTTCAATGGATCTCTCAAATAAACGACGAACAGATTCTTCTTTTTTCAACATTTCCTGAGCATAATTATCCAAGAGGTAGCTGGGGATATTTGTCATGCCGTATCGGGCAAATTGTTCGTACGTTGCTTGTTTGGCAGCTTCGACAATGTCTGCCTCCTCAACTTCTATTTTGTAGTCTTTGATTAATCGTTCTTTAATCACTTGAAATTTCAGTTCTTCGATGATTTTCGGGAATTCGGCGTCGATCGATTCCGGGGTTCTTGGGGTGGAAGAAGCCAACAGCCAACGTTTCAGGAATGTTTCGGGAAATTTCAATTCACCGATTTTTTCTTCCAGATATTTGTATACGTCAACCAGGAATTTGTAGTCGCTTTCGGGAGCCAGTTGTTGTACGACGATTTCTTTGATTTTTTCACGGAAAGTTTCCTCCGTAGTAACTGTTTCCGGTTCGAATACTTTGTCGAATAATTCCTGATTGATTTCGGCTTCTTTATGGCGGGTTATTTCCTTGATTTCCAAAGAGAAGTTGCCGGTATAACTCTCTACTTGCTCTTTTTTTATTTTCAGGAAAGACGATAATTCCGCAGCATTTCCTTCGTAAGCTTTGTGGGGATTGAACACAATCGTTGTATTCAATTTAGCGCCTATGAATTTGGCTTTTTCTTCTTCAACTTTGATGTATTCGGGCATCAAAACGGAGTCTTTGTTCAGGATACCGTCCGCTTTCGGTTCGTCATTTTCATCCAATTCGGTTAAAACGCCTTTCACCAAGTCTCTTTCTTCGACTTCTTCACTGGGGACGTAGCTTCCGTAAGTGGCTTTGAAATTGTTGATCTGTTCGTCAATCATATCATCGGTTATCTCAACCGAATAATAGGGTACTTTATCCTCTTTCGATAATTCGAGTTCTACTTGAGGCTTCAAACCGACATCAAAAGTAAAGGAATAATCTTCTTTGTCGAAATCCAATGATTTTTGTTCGTCGGCGTTCGGAAGAGGATCGCCCAACACATTCAATTTTTCCTCTTTGATATAGGCTAATAATTTATCGTTAAGCAATTTATTAATTTCTTCGACCAAAACAGATTTTCCATACATTTGTTGTATTCTGGACAGGGGAATCATTCCCTTACGGAATCCGGGAATAATAGCATTTTTGCGCAAGTCTTTTATGCTTTTTTCCACTTCGTTTGCATAATCCTCTTTTACTATATCAATGGTAATAGTAGCGTTTACCGGATCAATTTTGTTTAATGTGACGTTCATTATTCGTTTTTATTATTTAAGTTTCCGAATCAGACAGGATTAACAGGATAGGCATGTAAATTCTAATTCTGCTAAATTCTGCCGGACAAGGCCGACAAAGATACTCGGTTTTTTTTGAATATCAAAATAAATTTGCGGGACGGAGGAAATTTTTGTATAACAAAAGGGCTATTGAAGAGCCTCACGTAATAGATCGGACGGGGTGAAACCTCGTTCGAACGGGAGATGAAACCAACGAATCTCGGAATCCCGCTTAAACCAAGTCATTTGCTTGCGGGAATAAATCCGGGTATTTTGTTTGATTTTTTCAACGGCAAAATCCAAAGTCCATTCGCCTGAAAAATAATTGAAAAGTTCCTTATAACCAACGGTATTCAGTGAATTTAAATGCCTGAAAGGATACACGGTGCGGGCTTCCTCCAAAAGGCCGTGCGCCATCATTTCATCGACTCTCCGGTTGATTCGTTCATACAATTCTTCACGATTCCTCTGCAAACCGATTTTAACAATCTTGAAAGGTCGCTGTTTGACTTCATTTTTCCGAAGGGAAGAATAGGGTTTTCCTGCCATCAGGCAAATTTCCAAGGCATGAATCACCCGTTTATGGTTCTGTAAATCAACTTGTTTGTAAAAAACAGGGTCAAGTATTTTCAATTGATTGCGAATCGGCTCTATACCTTCTTTCTCATACAATTCTTTCAAATCCGCACGAAGTTTTTCATCAATCGTAGGAATATCGTCAATCCCGTTGCATACAGCGTCTATATACATCATCGAACCGCCACTCATCAAGATTGTTTCGTGGTCTTGGTACAAGTCTTCGAGCAAACGAAGAACGTCCGTTTCAAATTGGCTTGCACTGTAATAACCGGTCAGTTGCAGATTTCCGACGAAGTAATGCCGCACCCGCTCCAATTCTTCTTTAGTGGGGGCGGCAGTCCCTATCTGCAATGCTTGGTAAAACTGCCGGGAATCGGCGGAGATAACGGGCGAATCCAAATGTTCCGCAAGTTGGAGGCTTAAGGCGGTCTTTCCGACTCCGGTCGGGCCTAAGAGGACAATTAAAGTCTTAGTATTCAAACGGATTCCCTTCACTCAAATTCCCAAAATCCTCCTCATCATACTCATCCAAATTCAAAATATCATCTTCTTCATAAAAATCATCATCCAAATGGACAGCCGAAGTCTGCAATTTGGATTCAAATTCCTCAAAATTAGTCATTTGAACCGGCGGGTTCCCAACAGATTTAACGCATTGGGCTTTTGGCTGACTTTTGCCCGTGACGATTTCTCTCAATTCCATGAAAAAAGCCCTTTCTGTAAGAAATTCAAAAACATACAATATTTTTTGACGTTCTTCATCCAAAAGATCACTCAAACGAGTGGCGTCCATTACACAGTTATCTTCTTCCGAACTTGTGTCCATTTCTACTAAAGTGATTTCTTTTTCCTTCATCCAATCCTCGTCACAGATAAAAAAAGAAGTCATCTGATCTTTTTTGTATCCGACAGAATCCAAAATAGCTTCATGCAAATCATAAAAAGTAGCATCGGAATCAATCAAAATATCCCTTCTGAAATCATCTACTTCATCAGATAAAATAACAAATCTATAAATCATATTTATTTTTTTTACCTCCCCTGCCCCCTAAAGGGGGAGTTGCCGTAGCAGCATATTCATACTCACTGCACTAACTCCCTCTTTAGGGGGCAGGGGGTTACATTACTCAAAGTATCCCCGAACAATTCCCCGCTGAGAATTTAAAATAAAAGCAACAACAGATTCTTTTTCGGCCGAATAAGGAACTGTTTCTTCAATTTGTTTTACAGCTTCCTTGTAATTCAATCCCGATTGATACAGAATCCGGTAAATCTCTTGAATCGTTAAAATTCTTTCGTTATCAAAGCTCCGTCTTTTCAAGCCTACAATGTTAATTCCCGAATAAGAAATCGGTTCGCGTCCGACAATAATATAGGGAGGAATGTCTTTGTTAACCCGCGAACCTCCCTGAATCATCACATGCTTACCAATTTTGGTAAACTGGTGAACCAAAGCGCCGCCGCTCAAAATGGCATAATCATCCACTTCAACTTCGCCGGCCAATTGAGTTGTATTTCCCAGTATCACATTATTTTTTATGATGCAATCATGCGCCGTATGCGAGTAAGCCATCAACAGGCAATTGTTTCCAACCACTGTTTTACCTTTCGCCACAGTCCCCCGGTTCACGGTAGCACATTCCCTGATGGTCGTGCCTTCGCCGATTTCGGCTGTGGTTTCTTCTCCCTTAAATTTCAAATCCTGCGGAATACCGGCTATTACCGCTCCCGGAAAAATCCGGCAGTTTTTACCGATTCGAGCGCCGTTCATAATTACAACATTCGGATAAATGCAGGTATTATCACCTATCACTACATCTTTTTCTATCGTAACAAAAGGACTGATTGTAACATTTTTTCCGATTTTTGCATCGGGATGTACCGACGATAAACTTTGAATCATAATTATTTATTTTTTATTACTTGAGCCATAAATTCAGCTTCACAAACCAATTTTTCTCCTACAAAAGTATAGCCTTTCATAATAGCCATGCCTCTCCGGAACTCGGAAGCCAATTCTACTTTGAAAATCAGGGTATCGCCCGGCACTACTTTCCGGCGGAATTTCACATTGTCGATTTTCATAAAATAAGTAGAATACCTGTGCGGTTCGTCTAAGCTGTTCAGTACCAAAAGACCGGCAGCCTGAGCCATCGCCTCGACAATTAAAACGCCCGGCATAACCGGTTCTTCGGGAAAATGGCCTTGGAAAAAAGGCTCATTGACCGATACGTTTTTAAGTCCTACAATGTGCATCGCTCCTACTTCAATGACCTTATCGACCAATAAAAACGGAAACCTGTGCGGAAGCAATTCTTTAATCCGGCCGATGTCTATAACAGGCGGAAGACTCGGATTGTAAACCGGAGCCTGTATGTCATTGATTTTAATATCTTTACGGATAAACCGGGCAAATTGGTTGTTGATTTTATGTCCGGGACAATTGGCAATAATCCGGCCTACAAGCGGCTTCCCGATTAAGGCGATATCTCCCAGAATATCCAGCAATTTATGCCGTGCCGGTTCATTGTTATAAGCCAACGGTTTGTTCATGATATAACCCAATTCCGATGCGTCTTTACGCTTAACGCCCATTGTATCGGCCAATTGGTCGAAACGCTCCTGACTGATTTGGTGTTCGTAAATCACAATCGCATTATCCAGGTCGCCGCCTTTGATCAATCCGTGTTGCAGGAGCGGTTCAACTTCACGGACAAAAACGAAAGTACGGCTTGCTGCAATTTCTTCCTTGAAATTTTTCAACTCGTCCAACGTAGCATACTGGTTATCTAAGAAAAACGAATCAAACGTGATGTGCACATTGATTCCGAAACTATCGTCGGGCAGAACCGTAATCGAAGAACCGGTTTCACCGTCGGACACTTCAATCTTATGTTTCACCACATAATATTCCCTGACCGCATCTTGTTCGACAAGCCCGACCCGCTCAATTTCATTAGCATACACGATGGCGCTTCCATCCAGAATCGGAAATTCCGGCGCATTGACTTCAATCAGGCAATTATCGACCTGATAAGCGTATAATGCGGCCATAGCGTGTTCGACGGTGGAAACAGTAACTTCATTCTTTGAGAGAACTGTTCCCCGTTGCGTTCCTTTTACATTTTCCGCCAGGGCGTCAATCACCGGATGGCCTTCCAAATCAATTCGTTTAATTTTGTAACCATGATTAGCCGGCGCGGGGTTAAACTTGATTTCGATTTCAAGCCCTGTATGTAACCCTTTCCCTTTCAGGGAAAAACTTTCTTTTAACGTATGTTGTTTTGTATTCATTCTTAACTCTTAGTTCTTAACTCTTTTTTAGCGCTTCTACTTCTTTTTGAAGTTGTCCGGTTGTTGTGTACATTTCCGGCAATTTTTTGAAAATAATACTTGAACGGAGAAAGTTTTTTAGGTCGATAGCCGGAGTGCCCATGATATTTTTATCCGATTCAACATTGCTGATGATACCCGACTGTGCGCCAATGCCTACATTATCGCCGATTTTAATATGACCGCCCAAACCGACTTGTCCGCCAATCATACAGTTTCTCCCGACTTTGGTCGAGCCGGAAATACCGGTTTGCGCCGCGATGACCGTACTTTCACCGACTTCCACGTTGTGAGCTATCTGAATCAAGTTGTCCAATTTCACGCCGCGGCGAATGAGCGTCGAATCCATTACCGCCCTGTCTATGGTCGTATTTGCTCCGATTTCGACATCATCTTCAATCCGTACATTTCCTAATTGAGGGATTTTCTTATAAGTACTGCCTTCTTTGGCAAAACCGAATCCGTCGGCGCCTATCACTGCTCCGGCATGGATGATACATCTTTTTCCAATTTGACAGCCGGTATAAATTTTCACACCCGAATAAATAATGGTATCATCGCCGATCGTAACATTATCACCGATATAAGCATGGGGATAAATTTCCACATTTTCGCCAAGGCTAACATTTTCACCGATATAAGCAAAAGCGCCTATATAAACCGCTTCGGGTGAAAAATTCACCGAAGAACCGACGAAAGCCGGCGACTCAATTCCTCTTTTATGGTTTTTCCCTTTCTCAACCCATTCCATTAGCGAAGCCAAAGCAAGGTATGCATTCGGCACGCGGATAAGCGTCAAAGTGGAAGGCAAGGTTTTTTCAGGGACAAAATCATCATTCACCAATGCGATACTCGCTTGAGTTTCATAGATATAATGTGTGTATTTCAAATTGGCAAGAAAAGTAAGCGTTCCGGGTTTACCTTCCTCAATCTTCGAGAAATTACTCACCTTAACCTGTTCATTCCCTTCTATTTTCCCTTGAAGAATACTTGCAATCTCTTTTGCACTGAACTCCATTTTTTTCTGTTTTTCAATTAATATTTACGCAAAGTACGGAAATTATTCCGAATCTCGCAAAAAACAAAAGTAATACTTTTTTATCTTTTTTGAAAGCAATTGAATATTAAGCATATCCGAAGCGCAAGAGATATCCTCCGTACTCCCGTCTTTGAATAAAATATCAATGCTATCGTCCGCTTCGTTGTACATATTGGTAGATATGGTTTCCGAAAAAATCAAGTATGCGGCGTCTTCGGGCGGTAGATGATATTTTTCGGCAAAGTAACGAGTCTTTTCTGCCGCTAAATCCGGGGAAATGGGTTTTGAATTAACCTCTATTTTAAATAAATTTCTGTTAATCAATCCGGTACAAAGAAGCGACAAGACTTTATCGGAACTTTTTGTCCAGGTTTTGAGTGCACACCAAACATCATTGTCATCCAAATCTATAAAGTATCGGATGGCTTCCGAGTCGGTTTCAAACCGCTGCTTGTCTACTTTGTTATACAAGAAATATTTCAAAGGGAAAGGAACTTCCAAACGGGCGCCATGAACCGCCAGATACTTAGCCCTGTTCAAGGTGTTAATCATCATTCTTTCTGCGGCTACGGCCGTCTTGTGCAAATAGACCTGCCAATACATCAATCGTCGCGCCATCAGGAAATTTTCGATGGAATAAATGCCTTTGGCTTCAACCACTAATTTGTCTTTCTTCAAGTTAAGCATTTTGATGATTCGCGCCGAACCGATATTTCCTTCGGTCACGCCGGTAAAAAAACTGTCGCGCCGCAGATAATCCAACCGGTCGACGTCTAACTGTCCGCTAACCAACTGGTGTAGAAAACGCTTGGGATAAGTATCCCGGAAAATTTCAATCGCCAGGTTTAATTTTCCATTCATTTCCTCATTCATCCGGTTCATCAGCATCAGCGAAATATCTTCGTGGCAAATGCCTGTCACTAAAGAGTTTTCCAAGACATGAGAAAAAGGTCCGTGACCCATATCGTGCATCAGGATGCACGCCATAGCGCCGTCTTTTTCTTCATCGGAAACCGCATGACCTTTGGAACGTAGTTGCGCAATCGCTTCCATCATCAGGTGCATCGCCCCCAAAGAATGATGAAACCGCGTATGAACGGCTCCCGGATAAACATAAAACGCCAAACCCAATTGCCGGATTCTGTTCAGCCGTTGAATATAAGGATGATTGATAATACGGTAAATGAATTCGCCCGGTATGTTGATGAATCCGAAGACCGGATCGTTGATTATTTTTGTTTTTTTATCCACTTTGTTAATTGTCAATTACGAATTACGAAATAATCTGTACCTCGTAAATCACGGGAACAAAATTACTAATAAAAACAATAAGCCCCAAAATAAATATGTTGATGATATTTATTCTCTTTGGGCTAAAGCAGTCAAAGCCTTCACCACTGCAGTTTCAATAGTTTTCCAATCCGGCAACTCATTTCCCACAAACAGAAATCCAATCAGCAAACCTTTCCCTTTTTCCTGTAAATTCGGGAAAAGCAACTGCTTATTCAAACGATAAGCCTCCCGAATCAAGCGTTTAACACGGTTTCTATGGACAGCCCGCTTGAATCTTTTCTTGGGAACGCCGGTCAGGACAGCCGCCTCCACACCGGAAACCGGTTGCTGTTCGACATAAACCACACGCAAAGGATAAACGATAAAAGAAATTCCTTTTTCAAACAAAACATCTATTTCTTTTTGTTTGAAAATCCGTTCGCTTTTCCGAAAAGTATGCTTGTTATCCAACGGAATTTATTTCTTACTTTTTTGGGGTTTCATTACGGTTTTCAAATATTGCTCCAGAGCGGCAGTCATAGAAGGGGCTTGCGGATTCGGCGCTTCTATATCCAAACGCAAACCGGCGTCACGAACGGCTTTGGCGGTTGTTGGGCCAAAGGTTCCGATAGCTGTCCCGTTTTGTTCAAAGTTGGGGAAATTTTTCAATAAAGAAGCAATTCCTGCCGGAGAAAAGAATATAAGGATATTGTAATCAAAAGCTTCTTCCGGCGTAAAATCATTGCTTACCGTCCGGTACATAATGGCTTTCGTATATTTTATCTTTTTGCCGTCCAACAACCGGAGTAAATCTTCTTTATGCACATCAGATACGGGAACCAAAAAATATTCCTTATTATGTTTATTGATGTAGGTGATTAAATCCTCAATCCGGGAAGAAGAAGGAAAGAATATTTTCCTTTTCCTGAAAATAATATATTTCTGCAAATATACCGCAATCGCTTCCGTCACACAAAAATACTTCATCGTTTCGGGTATCTGTACCCGGAGTTCTTCACACAAACGGAAAAAATGATCAATAGCCGTTTTGGCCGTGAAAATGACTGCCGTATGATCTGAAATATTGATTTTTTGCGTACGAAAATCTTTCGCTAAGACCGGATCTATTTTTATAAAGGGCCGAAAAACGATCTCGACGCCATATTTTTCGGCAATATCATGATAGGGTGACTTTTCAGTCTTTGGATGAGGTTGAGAAACAAGTATTTTCTTTATATTTGAGTCCATAAACTATCCTTTTGCGATATTAAAAAAATAAACGAATCCTTTGTATAAAAGAAACAGAGGTATAATTTCCTGGGTGCAAAGGTACAAAATAAAATAAATCAAACCACCTTTTTTATTGAAAAATAACACAAACTGTCTATATAAGAGTACAATTTGAATGAAAATGAAGTATAATAATACCAAATATACCCCATACGCAGCAATTTGTTCAGCATAAAACAAAATGAGCGCCGGAAAAAATAAAATGACTCCGCTCACACAAATGGCCGATGAAAAAGTATCATTCCATCGTTGTTTCGTTTCTTTATCAAAAAAGATATAGCTTATAAATGAATAAGTTAAATATTTATAAGCAATAAACAATCCCAGCAAAAGAGAAGTAAGTCCCAAAAAGGCAAACATTTCGGAAGACAATTCCATTTGTAAAATGCCTTCGCTCACAGCTTTGCAATAAAGAATAATCGAAACCAGCAAAACAGTCTGTATGCAAAAGAGCAATATATTCAAAAATTGGCCGGTAAATATTTCGGAAGAAACCGTTTGACTCCTGTTTCCAAATAACTTACCTTTCATCGCAAGCAGCAATTTAGAGTTTCTGCTAACTTGATAAATCAGGATAAAAAAGCAAACCATAAAAAGAATAAAACCCATATTTTGAGTTTGTGTTCTTCCTGCAATCGGTTCTTCCTGCAACAATATCGTACTGCCAATGCTATGCTCAAAAATCATTTGTTTTGTATTTTGACCCCCAGCCCCCTAACGGGGGAGTTGGGACAGTGAGTTTGAAAATTCTACTGCGGCGTCCTCCCTTTAGGGGGTTAGGGGTTTTTTAATATCTAAAATCAAGCGCAAAGCCTCTTTCGGCGTGTTTGCCACCGTCCACATATCATCCGTTTTGTGAGGTAAAAAATGCTCCGCATCCATCTTTCGCAATATCGCTAAAAGCGAATCATAAAATCCGCCGGTATTTAGAATAATTACCGGATTTGTGTACAAACCCAATTGTTTCCAAGTGATAATTTCCAATAATTCTTCCAACGTCCCGATACCGCCCGGCAAAGTGATGCAGGCGTCGGATTTCTGCGCCATCAATTGCTTGCGCATGTGCATGTCCGGCGTGACCGTTAGCTCGCGAATGTCGGGATGAAGCCAACCCTTATCAATCATAAACTGAGGAATGATTCCATAGACTTTCCCGCCTTTTCCCAACATGGCATCGGTGACGGCGGCCATCAGGCCTTGATTTCCCGCGCCGTTGATACAAGCAATACCAAGTGCGGCCATTTGTTCGCCCAGTTCTTTAGCCGCTTCGAAATAAACCGGCGCAATTCCCGGACTTGAAGAAGCATAAACGGTTATTGTGTTTACATTGGTTTTTTGTAACATACGTTTATATTTTTAACTGTTTATTGTTTTGAAAACAAACAACATCTTCATTGCATTTTCAGAATATTCTGCACTTTATTTACGGATAAACCCGTAAGTTCGGAAATACTTTTTACGGGAATTCCTCAATCTTTGCAAAAATAACAGACAAAGGTATTAAAAATTTCCGAAAGTTTGCTACCTTTGTCTCGACAAAGGTGGTAAAAGTTGTCGATTTCACCTTCGACGTATTATACATAATTAAAAGATAAATTAAAATCACAACAATTTCAAATTGTTATTAAAACAATGACAGTTAATTTTGCTATAGTCATTCCCATGGCGAATGAGGCGAATGATTTTTTTCCGTTTATATCGTCTCTAAGCGCGGTGTTAGACGCGTTGAAAGCAGGTAAAGTATATTTGGTAGTTGATACCGTATCGACAGATAATACGTTGGAGTTGTGCAAGAATCTTTCGGATACGGATAATCGTTTCATCACCGTTTGGTCTCCCGACAATAAAAACGTAGTTGACGCTTATTTAGCCGGTTACAAAGAAGCGATTCGCAACAAACACGAGTTTATTATCGAAATGGACGCCGGAGGGTCGCATGATCCGAAGGCTTTGCCGGCGATTTTACAGATGTTGACCGAAGGTCATGATTGCGTATTCGGAAGCAGGTTCATAACCGGAGGGTCTATTCGCGACTCCAACTGGAAAAGATATTTCCTGTCGAAAAGCGGAACGGTTCTTTCCAAGTTGTTGCTTGGAACCGAATTGCACGACATGACGTCCGGTTATCAAGGATTTAAAGCCAAAATCGTAGAAAAATTTCTAAGCTATGAATTGCTGTCCAAAGCTCATTTCTATCAAACCGAATTGCGCTATTTATTACGTAAAACCCATTATAAAGAGGTGCCTATTCATTATAAGGCGCCATCGCCAAGCGTATCGAAAAAAGCCGTTTATAATGCGTTGGATACTTTGTTGCACTATTTTTTGCTTCGCCTGAAAGGTAAAGCTCCATCTATCTATTAACATTCATAAAAAAACTAACAATGAACACTTTTTTAGTCATCACTTCCATTGCCGGACATGAACATCCTGTCATCAAACAATTTTCCGTTCAAGCTGCGACGCATCATATTCCGTTTATTGTGATCGGCGATACCAAAAGTCCCGAAGATTTTAATCTTGCCGGATGCGATTTTTATTCCATAGAACGGCAACGGAAATTGAATCTTGAACTTGCAAAACTTTTACCCGTTAAACATTATGCGCGAAAAAACATCGGCTATCTGATGGCTATTTCAAAAAAAGCCGATGTTATTATTGAAACAGATGACGATAATTATCCTTATCCCGAATTTTGGAATAAAAGGGAAAAGATGCAAACGGCTTATCAAATACAGGATAAAGAATGGGTTAACGTGTATAAATATTTTTCGGAAACCCATATTTGGCCCAGAGGATTTTCACTCGACGACATCCGGAATGAACCGCCTGCATTGACGACGGAAAAACTTGTCAACAGTCCCATACAACAAGGATTGGCCGACAAAAATCCCGACGTGGACGCAATATATCGGCTGGTTTTACCTTTGCCGGTTACATTTGGCAAGCACAAGCATATAGCTTTGGGCAAAAATACCGTTTGTCCGTTCAACAGTCAGAATACCACCTGGTTCAAAGAGGCCTTTCCGTTGTTGTATTTGCCTTCTTATTGCAGTTTCCGTATGACGGATATTTGGCGCAGTTTCGTGGCACAACGTATTTGTTGGGAAAATGGATGGGACGTCCTTTTTCATTACGCAACGGTTTGGCAGGAACGCAACGATCACAACCTGACCCGTGATTTTGAAGATGAAATACAGGGTTATCTTTACAATCATGTCATTGTGGAAAATTTGAAACAACTGAGATTGAAACCCGGAATTGAAAATATTTCCGACAATCTGTTGATTTGTTATGAGCAATTGATTCGTATGGAGCTTATTGACAAAACCGAAATAAAACTGATAGAGACATGGCTAAAAGATTTGTCAAATATGAATTAAACGTTGAAATATGAAAAAGAAGACATATAACAATAGAAAACAGAAAGTTACGCTTGCAGAAAAAACAACAATCAAAACATTTCCTTTTGTATTTTTCAACATTCTTTTTATTCTGGGACATTTATTCGTATCATTAAGCCCTACTGTGGAAAGAGGATGGGGCGTAAATTT
>JAISWH010000099.1 GCA_031271125.1 Dysgonamonadaceae bacterium | reverse complement strand
AGATTATGAAAACAAAAATAATTCTATTTGCAGTTTTTACGATGATCACTGTATTATGTGTTGCACAAACCGAAGCTTCACCTACGACATGGACGATGAAAGAAATCATTGATAACATGCCAACAGAGCCGGTCCCTTTTGAAGGGAAAAAGCACGGTATAATATTTGATCCCTCATACAGTTATACTATTAACAACAGCAATAATACTATTCCCGACCGTTTGTATGATAACATACAACTTACGCAATATACTCATGCTTCTGTAGATCCGGAACTTTGGGGTGTATCTTTTAGAAAATTTGCTATTCCCAACAGTACGAATGTATTATTAATCGTTTCATTTGGTGGAGTGACAGACTGGAGAACAGACGTTGCCTGTGTAATCAATCCATCCGGGCAAGTTTTAAGTACGAAAGAGGTTGCTGTTTGTGTGATGGACGTTTGGGTTAAGCAATTCCGCATTACTGCTCAAAATAAAATTATTGTTACCTCCATTTCCCCCATATCAACATCCTCAATTCCGTTTGGAACGTTTACAAGTTTTGAAGGGAGCAGGAGCGATTTTGAGTATTCCATCAATGCCCAGGGACAGTTTGAACAGCCATTTTTTGGGGGGAATATATACAACCATAGGACATATGATCGTTCTTATTTGACGGGACATGTAGACCTTTGGAATGGGAAAGAAGTATTGGCCGGAACTAACGGCGGCAGAGGTACAAACATAAGGTAGTTGAATACTCTTTCGGTAAAATAGCAATAAGTCTACCGATCGGCCAATAGTTATGCTATCCTCTGTTATAAATCACAGAAACATTGCATTATAATATATTCAATCAAATAAATATTAATATCAGAGGATAGCGTATATGCAATTATACTACGCACGGGATAGTTTTGTGCATCGGCAAAAGGTGCAAGGCCAAAGGCAAAGTGCGATGCATTATATGCATGTCTCATTTTTTCGCCTTTTGCCTTTCACCTGTATCTATGCACAAAATCATACCGCGTAAAGTATAAGTAATCAGTTTTTTGGTAGTGTCATAAATTGTTTGGTATAAAACCGAATAATAAGCAGTGATATGTTAGAAACATACATTATGAATAATCCTGTTGCCATATTAAAAAGTTCCAAGGAGTACGGAAACTTTATTTATAATTATCAGAAGACAGGGCTTGAGAATTTTAATAATTTAGAAATATTATCTAAAAATTGTTAGTGGTATGAAAACAAAAATTTTTTTATTTATAGCGGTCTGTTTGTTGTCTGTATCCGGAATGACGGCTCAATCACGACCCAGTGATGCAACCGGTAGCCGAGACCGAGATACCGGTAGTACATATTATTACAAAGAAACAAAAACATTTTATGAAAACGGATATACTTATCAGTGTGATGTGGAAAATGCTCATGTAACTCTTTATAACAAAGCCAACCGGTTCACATATGTTAAACAGACTTTCAAAGATGGCTCACCTTTGAGTAAAGAGTTGTTTGATGGTGATGTCGACGTATTGGAAGACGATACATGGACTAAGCCCAAATGTAATTCCATATTGAGCAGTGCTTTCCTTGTCACAAGAATGGGAAGCGGACATCGTATCTTTGTGACCATGTATATTGACCCGAATACGGGAAAAGTGATGGAAGTGGATTTTTGGTTTGATACTAATAAAGAATTTGGAACAGTATCCATATCTGTTTACCGTGAGATTGAATTGGCATTGAAAAACGATGTCTGGTTCAAACCAACAGCGGAAGGAAAAAAACTCAATTATATAATGCGCGGTTGGATGCATGAAGTAAAGGGAGTAAAGAGAGCAACGCGATAGGTGAAAAAAGTCCTTTTATCGTCCGGCAAGATAGCAATATTCTTACCGGACGATAATAAATCGACACATTGTGATTTTGTCATAATATGAAAATAATTCAGTTTGTCTTCACAGTATTCGCAATCCTGTTTGTTTGCGGACAAATACAGGCACAAGACGAATTGCCCTACAAATCCAAAGCAATGTTTGGAACAGACACGCTCCGATACTTGGAATATAATTACAGTGTAGCGCGCAGTGAAAAATACTACAAGGGCAAAACGGTAGGCGATATTCTTCGGGAACTTGAATATACAGTGCTTTACGTTGCCGAAAGAGCTTGGTGCGATTCCAAAATAGTGTCGATAGGCATCGGCGTCCGGCAAGCCGATGAAGAACCCGATCCTTCGGTAGACTACTATATAACCGTATTTTTTGCACATCCGCCTCTGTTATCGGATTACCGCGAGCTATATGATAACAGGGATGATAAAAATTCTCTACTAACTCCGAAAATATATGATTTCCTGAAAAATCTGGAAGTTGCGCAAGTTACTTTTACGAGAGGGCTATCATGGAATTGATGTTCTTCTATTTGCTTATCATATTGTCTGCAATCGGAATAATTCACCTGTTTCGGACTAAATCCGTAATTCCAATAACAATTACGGACATAACCGTATTCGCTTTCCTGCTTTACAGTCTGCTGTATATCGGAATAGTACAAGGTTTCCGGTGCGACCCCTTTGTGTGGTTCAAATGGACTGCGGTTACGTCGGTTTATTTCTTTTTCCGGCGATTGAAGAAGCCTCTTATCGTGCTATACAGCATTGTGTTGTATGGTTTGTTTCAATCGGTTGTCGCTATTGGTCAAGCCTTATCGCTTTTACACAGTTTGCATCGTTTCTTTGCCGTTACCGGAACGATAGGAAATCCCGGACCTTTGGGAGGATTCCTCGCTGTAGCAACGGTTTGCTGTGTAGCTCTATTTCGACAATCTTTACAAGATAAAAAAACTCGATGGGCATTGGCAAATGGGTTTATCACGTGCTTTTTGATTATTGGGCTGTTGTTAACGGATTCCCGTGCCGCATTTTTGAGTGTTCCGGCGGGTTTGCTTATAGTATGGGTAGACAAAGTTTGCGAACTGTTCAAGAAATATAAAACTGTTTCCGTTATTACCTTTATAGTAACAACAGTTACTCTTTCTTCTATTTTGTATCTTTACCGTCCCGCTTCGGCCGACGCCCGCCTGTTGATTTGGCGGGTTTCCGCCGGGATGATAGCCGACAATCCTTTGTTCGGTCATGGCGTTGGCGCTTTCGACCGGGAGTACATGTTGTATCAGGCTGCTTATTTCGAGCGGCATCCGCAATCTTCATTCGTAATGGTAGCCGACAATGCGGCTTATCCTTACAATGAATTTTTTCATGTTTTAATCGAATTGGGAATAGTCGGGGGATTTTTGTTGGTTACCGTTTTTATTGCCGGATTGGCTTGCAATTCTTTCGGCATAATCAATCGTTCGCTGAAAGCCGGACTAGCGGTATTTATCATATTTTCGCTTTTTTCGTATCCGACTGAAATATTTGAATTATTACTTCTCCCGGTTACATTATTGGGAACATTACCGGGCAAATCGGTTTATAGCTTGCGTATTGTTCGCCGGATGAAGCCAGCCTGTATTAGCTTGCTAATAGGGATAATCTTTTTCTCTATTCTGGGAACATCGGTTTTACATAAAATTTATTTGGAAATCAAGCAATTAACGATATCCGACATTCAAATACCGACTCCTTATTGTGATCGTTATTTTTCTGTGTTTGTGTATAATGACGATTTTAATTCAGCCTATCTGTCTGCTCTATGCCGATTGCCGTGCCGGCCGGACTATTGGCCGAAAATCAAGAATATTTTTCCTTCGTCTGAAACCTTTTGCCGCTTAGGTGAAGCTTGCGAATATAGCGGACAATACGAACAGGCAGAACAATTTTACCGGAAAGCGGCAAATATGGTACCAACCCGTATTTCACCAAATTATTATCTATGGAAATTGTATGTGAAGCTCGGCAACCACAATCAGGCTCGCACAATGGCTCAAAAAATTCTTTCACAGCCGGTGAAAGTGGAAAATACTTTTACACTTCGGGTGAAAGGTCAAATAAGGCAATATTATATTTCGCCGGATTTTAGTAACTTTGCAAAATAATTAACAAAAAAATAAAAAAATCATGAATAATACAACGGACAATTATGATTTGGCCTGGTATGCAAGAGGCGATTGGAAAGAAGGTTTGCAGGCGCAAGCAGATGAATCTGTTAATAAAGAAGAATTTATCCGTCAGTATGCGAAGAATCCCGAACTGTGGCGGAAAGCTTTCCGTTTCTTAGCCGATCCGGAATTTCCTCATTTAGCCGGAGGGAAATACGAAATAGACGGCGAAAACTTGTTTGTGAATATCAACGAATACACCACAAAAAACGAAGAAGACGCCAAATGTGAAGCGCATATCAAATATGCGGACATCCAGTTTATGATTTCCGGCGAGGAACTTATGGGCCTCGCGCCTTTAAGCAAGACCCAAAATCCGACCCCTTACAGTGTGGAAAAAGATATTTATTTCATGGAACCGAGCGATATGCGGTATTATTTGGCCGATACCTCCCGATTTTTTATTTTTTTCCCAAGCGATGCACACCGTCCTGCCGTGAAAGTTACGGATCATGCTCCGGTGAAGAAAGCGATTGTGAAGGTGCGGATTGCTTGAAACGTAGTCAAATGCCATTCTTTTTATGCCGGGTTCACCGCCCGCAACAATTCTTATACTTCTTCCCGCTGCCGCAAGGACAGGGATCGTTCCGCCCCACGGTTTTTTCAGTGCGAACAGGAGCCGTGATTTGTTGCTCGCGCGTATCGCGGGAAGCCACATCGCGTTGCCGGCGGCGGCTTTCTTCAATATCATCCTTTTGGGTGCGGTAGCGGCTGTAATCCGTTTTGCGTTCGGTAGTCGCCTGGCGTACCTGATCGGGTTCGCGTACGGGGATTTGTCCGCGCATCAGGATCGAAACCGATTTGCGGTTCATGTCGTCGACCATTCGCCGGAACAAATCGTAGGATTCCAATTTGTATATCAACAACGGATCTTTATTTTCGTAGCTGGCATTTTGTACCGATTGACGCAAATCATCCATTTCACGCAAATGTTCTTTCCACGATTCGTCGATCGAATGAAGTAAAATGGCTTTTTCGAACGATTTCACAATATCCTTGGATTCAGACTCATAAGCCTCTTTGAGATTGCACTGTATATTGTACATCCGTTTTCCGTCCGTCACCGGAACCATGATATTTTCATACAGGTTTCCCTGGTCTTCGTAAACCTGTTTGATGACCGGATGAGCCACCTGTGCCATTCGGTCGGTTTTACGTTTGAAACTCTCAAGCGCAATATCGAAAACCTTATCCGTTACTGCTTCGGGTTTCATTCGTTTAAATTCATCTTCCGAAAAGGGGACTTCAATCGCCAAGACTTTGAACAAATCCATTTTCAGTCCTTCGTAATCATTGGCTTCGCTATATTGTTCGCAAATAGAGGAAGAAGTATCATATATTACATTCAGGACGTCGAGGCCGATGCGTTCGCCCATCAAAGCATGACGGCGGCGGGTGTAAATGACTTCGCGCTGCGAATTCATCACGTCGTCGTATTCCAGCAAACGCTTACGGATACCGAAATTGTTTTCTTCGACTTTTTTCTGGGCGCGTTCTACCGTTTTGCTTAACCAATTATGTTCCAAAACTTCACCTTCTTTGAAGCCCATCCTGTCCATCATTCCGGCAATGCGTTCGGTAGCAAACAAGCGCATCAAGTCGTCTTCCAACGAGATGAAGAACACCGACGAACCGGGGTCGCCCTGACGGCCGGAACGGCCTCGTAACTGCCGGTCGACCCGGCGGGAATCGTGACGTGCGGTGCCGATAATAGCCAAACCGCCGGCTTCTTTCACGGCAGGCGAAAGTTTGATGTCCGTACCGCGACCGGCCATGTTCGTCGCAATCGTAACCGTTCCCGTATGACCTGCTTGCGCAACGATTTCCGCTTCTTTCTGGTGCAGTTTGGCGTTCAATACGTTGTGCGGTATTTTCCGCATGGCAAGCATGCGGCTCAACAATTCCGAAATTTCCACAGAAGTAGTGCCTACCAGCGTCGGACGGCCTTCGTCCCTCATTTTCACAATTTCTTCGATGACGGCGGCGTATTTTTCCCGCGCCGTCTTGTAAATCCGGTCGTTCTTATCGTCGCGGATCACCTGGCGATTGGTCGGGATAACCACAACATCCAATTTGTATATATCCCAAAATTCACCGGCTTCCGTTTCGGCCGTACCGGTCATACCCGCCAATTTGTGGTACATACGGAAATAATTTTGCAGGGTAATCGTCGCGAAAGTTTGCGTAGCGGCTTCCACTTGCACCCGTTCCTTTGCTTCGATGGCCTGATGCAATCCGTCGGAATAACGGCGGCCTTCCATAATACGTCCGGTCTGTTCGTCGACGATTTTCACCTTATTATCTATGACTACATATTCGTCGTCGCGGTCAAACAGACAGTAGGCTTTCAGCAATTGGTTGATGGTATGTACGCGTTCCGATTTGACGGCGTAATTCTGCAATAATTCGTCTTTTTTCACTTGTTTTTCCTCATCCGTACCGCTTTCGTGTTCGATTTGCACCATCTGAACGCCAATATCGGGCAGTACGAAAAATTGCGGGTCGTCGGAATTTCCGGTTAACAGGTCTATGCCTTTGTCCGTCAATTCGATGGTGTTGTGTTTTTCGTCAATCACGAAATACAGTGGATCGGTGATGATGTGCATTTCCCTGTTTTGTTGCTGCATGTAAAACTCTTCGGTTTTCAGCATACCGGCTTTTACTCCCGGTTCGCTCAGGAACTTAATCAGGGCTTTGTTTTTCGGCATTCCTTTGAAAGAACGGTAAAGCAAGATATTTCCTTCGTCGATTTCTTTTTGATTCGAAGAATTTAATTTTTGTTTGGCGTCGGCCAATAATTTGGTTGTCAGGCTTTTTTGTACGGAAACCACATGTTCCACCCGGCTTCGGTATTCATCGAACAACTGGTCTTCGCCTTTCGGAACCGGTCCGGAAATAATCAACGGCGTACGCGCGTCGTCGATTAATACCGAGTCCACCTCATCCACAATTGCATAATTGTGTTTCTGCTGCACCAGATCTTTGGGGCTAATCGCCATGTTATCGCGTAGATAGTCGAAACCAAATTCATTATTTGTCCCGAAAGTAATATCCGCTTCGTAAGCCTTGCGGCGGGTGTCGGAATTGGGTTGATGTTTGTCGATACAATCTACCGACAGGCCGTGAAACATATACAAAGGCCCCATCCATTCGGAGTCGCGTTTCGAGAGATAATCATTGACCGTAACGACGTGAACGCCGTTGTGAGTCAGCGCATTCAGGAAAACGGGTAGGGTTGCCACCAAAGTTTTTCCTTCACCGGTAGCCATTTCGGCAATATACCCGCGCACCCTTTTACTGAGTTTGGGGTCTTCCGTATCCTTTTCGTATTTCTTGGAGCTAAAGTTGTGCAAAACCACGCCGCCAAACAGCTGTACATCGTAATGTACCATGTCCCAAACGATTTCATTTCCGCCGGCGTTCCAGTGATTGTAATAAATTGCTTTATCACCGTCGATGCTCACAAAGTCGTGTGTAACAGCTAATTGACGGTCGAAATCGTTAGCTGTGACAACCGTTTGCTCGTTTTCTTTGAAACGGCGCGCCGTATCTTTGACAATGGCAAAGATTTCGGGCATTACTTCGTCCAAAACCTTTTCCTGTACAACTAAAATTTCTTTTTCAATTTTGTCGATTTCCGCCCAAACGGTTTCACGGTCTTCCAGTTCGAGCGTTTCAATCTTCGCTTTCAGTTCGGCGATTGTATTTTTTTCTGTTTTTACAGCCTCATCAATTTGTTGTTTGATTGATTCCGTACGGGCGCGTAATTCGTCATTCGAAAGCGCTTCGACGCTGGGATAAACGGCTTTAATCTTCTCCACATAAGGAGAGATTTCTTTTAAGTCGCGTTGGGCTTTATTCCCAAATAATTTGGATAAAATATCGTTGAAGTTCATAAATTTATATATTATTAATTTTTTAATTTACCCCTCAATTGGCTAACGTCGAACGTTGTTTTCCTGAAGGGGATTTTGCCATAGCACACGCATCAAATTTACCGCTCTACTCCCCCTTTAGGGGGCTGTGGGTGAGCTTATCTTACAAATTCCTCCAGCGGCGCTTCCCGGCAGGCATTAGGCGGCCGAATCCGCATGATAAACGCAAGGGTAGGCGCTATTTCCGTCGCCCGTATTTTCCGGTGAACATCTGCTTTTTTGATATTTACACCCCAGATAAATAAGGGGGAAAGAACGGAATTGTTTTGCTTGTAATCCGATCTATTTGCTTGATTTTCAGGAACGACCACCCAACCCGGCTGCAATTCGATGTACAAATCGCCGCTGATTTTCTTGTGCATACCCCGACGGAAATCACCCGCTCTTCCGGCGTCGTCGACAAACCATTGTCCGGCGGTTGTTACATCTTGAACGCCGCTGAATTGAGCTATAAAATCGGCTGATTTCCGTAAAATTTCGTTCCAATCTATTCTTTGGTCTTCCACCAATTTTTTGTTCAGGTAGATTTGCTCGTTGTAATAGCCTTTTACCCAATCGCCCGAACCGTAAACGGCCATCAGGTACATGTTGAGCAAAGCCGTGCAGCGATTCGGATAAAATTCTCCGGCAGGTTTGTATTTTTCCGACGACGGAACTTTGTAATCGTAATAACCGGTGGAAGTGAGCGCTACCAGCACATTTTTAAGGCCTACTTTTTTATCCGCCAAATCCAACAATTGTTCAATTTCCTTATCCAGGCAATGATACGTGTCCTGGATTTCCCAACCAAATTCCATGGAATTATTTGATTTATAATCTCCTGCATGGTAAGTGATTGATAAAAAATCGGGATAACCCCGTTTCCCGAAATCGGCATATTCGAAGAAAACGCCGGCCAGCCGGGTAATTTCCGTATTGATAAAAGGCGTTTGTTTGAATTTCAGGAACTTATCTTTATCATTTTTGGAAATGGTATGTCTGAAAGGCGAGATATTTCCGGAATAAGGAAAGCCATTATAGGAAGCCAATGCAGGCGTCCAAACCCGATCGGGATTGTTGGCCGGTGCATGTGCCGTATTGTAACGATCTATATACCAGGGAATATTTTTATAATAAGTCGTTGTCGCCCAATTCCCGTTGTAATCGTCCAACCAAAAAGCCCCATCACCGTATTTTCCTGCCGATAGAATCGCTTCTTCGGCATTGGGCGCTATCGCATAAACATCCGATACTCCGCCGGTTTCGATTTTCAATTCGTCGGTTATTGTGGAACTCAACAAAGTCAAAGGCGAGAACCGGTCGGTCGTATAATTTCCAAGATAAGTATCGTCAAAAAGGATAGAAACCTCCCGAAGATGTTCAAAATCCATCTTTTTGTTGGCTACAATGCCGTGAAAATAAGGATAAGCGCCGGTAAAAATAGTAGCGATGGACGAGGCTTGTCCGACATTGGGAAACCCAAAATCCACACGGTGATAAACCAATCCTTCGTTTATCAAGCGTCTGAAACCTTTTTCTCCGAAAGTTGGGCTGAAATATTGCAGGTAATCGCCTCGTAATTGGTCTATTACAATGTTAATTACCAATTTGGGAGGTTCCGTATTCTGTTGTGCGCGAACTCCCGTCACCGTCAGGACGGCGAGTAAGGAAGTGAGCCATTGCAATTTACTTTTTGTTTTTAACATTTTTTCTTTTCAAAAAATAACCTGTAACTACCCCTTAACCCCCTAAAGGGGGAACTGCCGTAGCTGCATATTTATATTCGCTGTCCAAACTCCCTCTTTAGGGGGTTGGGGGGTAATTTAAGTATTGGCGTCCCGAAACAAGCCATAAACTACCGATAATCGGAAGAAAGGCTGTGTTTAATTCTTGAGGAATCCAATACCATCCCAACAAAAAACATGACAAAAGTACAAAATTTACAGCATGATACCAACGAAACAAGGGATAAAATTTCTTAAACAGGAAACCTGCAAAGCCAATCAAATGAAAAGGGTGCAGCCAAACGATATTCCAATTGGGCGAAGTACAAGGATGTTCCGACAAAAAGACAAGTCCGGCGATAATGCATCCGCCAAGACCTGCAACCAAAAACAGGGCGGCGAACGGCCAGCGGAAACGATAAGCTACTACCGTCAGAACCAAATAAATAAGGAATACAAAGATGTTTACAACAATCGGTTTTGTAAGAAACAAAGCGGCTTGTGTATTCACATCGTTTTCCGACTGCAAAATGGTTTTTTCGGATAAAACAATCGGATATTCCTTTCCGTCGGATGTTTTGACAAACGATTGATCTAAAATATTCATCAACCTTTCGGGCAAAAACGTTTCCGTGTGCAGGGAAATCAACGAATCGGCGCCGTTTCCGATTACCAAATCAATGCCAAATTCCATCCATGGATAATATTTCGTGCAGTCATGCACTAATTTTCTTATCGTAACCGATTCATCTTGCTTTGGATAAATTAATGTTCCCCCGCAAACTTTTTCGATAATATTGCGAGGGCGCGTCGTACAATTATCGAAAAAAATATTGTAACGGTATTCCATATTTTCAGGCCGGCGGTTAGTTTCCAGCATCTGCAACAAAGATGTTTTCAAGCTGTCGGGAATATTTATAACTTGTTCGACAATAGTAGAATTGTCGGCTTCGTAAGCATACATAAAATATTGAGTGAACGCCGCGCTCAAGAAATAATCCGTTTTGCCTAAAAGGAAATGATACATAAAATTCGGCTTGTCCGAATCGAAAGTTCCCCAATTCAGGACGGTGTCGATAGACCGCGATGGGTCGTACAAACGCAAAGCCGTGTGCCCATAAATCGTATAGACGGCTTTTGAACGGGGCATGACCGTCAACAGACTGACCTGCAAATCATTGTTTGTCTGCGATTGTATAAGAGAGGATAAAAGCAGGAATAGACCGAAAAATAGGAAACGTTTCACGAAGTATAATGTTTATAGTTTTAGCAAAGAAATAAAAAAGCCGCATATGTGGATGTAAACAAAACTCCGTATAACATGATTTGAGTATCTTGCAGTGTTTGTAATCCGCTGTGCTCGCAAGCAATCCCGAAAGATGCGGCCCGCCATTCCCTGCAAAAATTGTCTCGGAATTGTTTAATTGTTTGATGAGTTTTCCAATCGACAATATGCGGCTTATTTATATATGCAAATATATAGATAATAGTTGAATGGAACAAATATTTTTAATAAAAATTCACTTTATTTGTCGGATTTTTGTTATATCTTTGCCTGAATAATTCAGATAATCTGTTGAATTATAACTAAAAAGCGTTAATTGTTAAAAATGCATAGATTGAAGCGGATCGCTATAAAAGTAGGTAGCAATGTGTTGAGTAGGGATGATGGCTCGCTGGATGTGACGCGAATGTCGGCGTTGGTCGACCAGATTGCCTGCTTACATCGGGAAGGTTTGGAAATGATTCTCATCTCTTCGGGAGCTGTGGCTTCGGGTAAAAATGAAATCAGGGTAAAGGGTAAATTGGACGATGTTTCCGCCAGGCAATTGTATTCCGCTGTGGGACAAGCCAAATTGATTAACCGTTACTACGATTTTTTCCGTGAACACGGGATTACTTGCGGTCAGGTGCTTACTACAAAAGAAAGTCTGGGTACGCGGAATCATTACCTCAATCAAAAAAACTGCATAAGCGTTATGTTGGAAAATAAAGTCATTCCCATTATGAATGAGAATGATACGATTTCAGTTACCGAATTGATGTTTACCGACAACGACGAACTTTCGGGGATGATTGCCGCCATGATGGACGTAGAAGCCTTGATTATACTGAGCAATATTGATGGAATTTACACCGGTCTGCCGACAGACCCTGATTCGGAAGTCATTCGTGAAATTGACTTGGAAAAAGATATTACGGCCTATATTCATACTTCCAAATCGGCTTTCGGACGCGGAGGCATGGCCACAAAATACCGGATTGCCCGTAAAGTTGCCCGTGAAGGCATTGAAGTAGTTATTGCCAACGGGAAAACCGAGAATATCCTTCCCCGTATTTTGCGGAGAAATACTGAGGTTGTCTATTCGCGCTTCGTTCCTTCCGTTAAAGCCTCTTCGGGAGTTAAAAAATGGATAGCCCATTCGGATAGTTTTGCGAAAGGAGAAATTCATATCAACGCCAACGCTGCCAAAGCCTTAACAGGAGAAAAAGCAATTTCTCTTTTGCCGGTCGGTATCGTTTCGGTAAAAGGCGATTTTGAAAAAGACGACATTGTCCGCATCATCGACGGTGAAGGAGAGGTAATAGGCGTAGGAAAAGCAAGTTACGATAGCGAAAAAACGCGTGAATTAATTGGTCGCAAAGGGAACAAGCCGGTGGTGCATTACGATTATCTTTATTTGGAATGATTGAAATTTAATGATAGTAAATTAGCCAATTGAAAAATCTATCAAAAAACACATTGAGAATTTTAAATAATGTTGTATCTTTGCGACCGCAAAACTAGCGTAATATGTTTTATTACTACGGAAGAAAAAAACAGATAGCAAAATATTATCCGACACCGAATTGTGATACTATTGTAGAACCATTTGCAGGTGCAGCGGCTTATTCTTTGTATGGCGATAATTGGAAAAAAAACGTAATTCTGATAGAAAAAGATATAAAAGTTTTTCAAATTTGGGATTGGTTGATTAATTGTGCAACCGTTGAAGAAATCAAAAAATTACCCGATTTGAAAGTTGGCGAGAAAAGTTCCGAGTTTTTACATATTATCCACGCAGCCACAAAAATGGCTTTTCGATTTAAAACCATTAAGGTTACATCTGTTTTGGAACGAAATTGGGAAATTAGCCGTAGAGTTTTTGCCGAAGATTTATATAAAGTCAAACATTGGACAATAATCAATGGCGATTATTCTGACGCACCTGATATTGAAGCCACCTGGTTTATAGACCCACCCTATAAAGGCGATGCAGGAATGGGTTATCGATACAGCAGTAAAATGCTTGATTATGAAAAATTGTCGAAGTGGGCGCTAAATCGCAAAAATGAGGTTATTTTCTGCGAAGGCTGTAATGGCGATTATTTGCCGTTTGAACCGCTTTTAAATCTTAGAGGAGTGGCAGGAAAAGTGAGTAAAGAGATGATATATTACAAAAGCGAGGTTGCTCCTCCTATCCAATTAAATTTATTCGATGTTTAGCATTCGGGAATATTTTCTAATATGGTCAACATTGTCGTAAATCAACACCATTCCTTGTCCCATTTTTTGTTTTCCGCTACTACGCATTCCTGTAACTTTCGTGTTTCTGCCTGTTATGCCAGAAATTTCGCCCCAATCGTCAGAATTTAAGTCGTCAGAGAAGAAAACGCCGGTAATGGCAGGAAAAAAAAAGTTGTCAATATGATTGACAAAGTCCCAAACAATACCCATTAAGTGATTAACTTCTCTATGGTGTGCTTGCCAAGTAATACCTGTCAAATCTTGTATTCGCATTTGTCCAGCACGCAAATTTGCACCTGTTTTCAAATTGCCAATTGTTCCTTTGATTTCCAAACCGACAGGGTAATTTCGTAAAACTTCTTCGATCGAATTTATAGCCGACGACGGAATAATATCGGGGTGTCCTTTTTCTATTGGGTTTATAGCAGAGTTGGGTATTTGTTCGACAAGTTTGGAACAAAAAATTGCTCCAATCATTGCGCCTGTCGTTTTGAAATCAATGCTACCATATAAATTTGACGGCAAAGAAGACAAAAAAGCATTCAAATTTTCGACTGCCGCCAAAACTTCTTTGTAAGACACTTCAAAGCCGAGATTAACGCTAAAATTCTGATTTACTTTGTAGTTTATCATTTCAATAGTTCTGTAATGTGAATATCTAATGCTTTCGCAATCTTTTCTATATTGCGAAGTGTAATGTTTTTTTCGGCTCGTTCAATCATACCGATATAAGTACGATGAACACCTGCAGCTTCTGCAAGTTTTTCTTGCGAAATATGCTGTTCCGTTCTGTATTTTCGGACATTTTCGCCAAAAATTTTTAATATGTTTTCGCTATTCATAGTATGGAATATTTTAGTCTGCAAAATTACAACTACTGACTACGAAAATCAACATATTATAATTAGCATATTTTAATTTACTGAAACTTGATAACTTTGTGCATTGAGAGAAAAACACTATTTTTATAAGTCGAAAAGAAAGGGTTAGACACGCACCAAACCAACTGGCGGCAGTTTTTGCCGTGTCGGGATCGCCCGATGAGAACTTGCCGTACACCTTTACGCCACCGATCAGAAAGAACGTTTCGGAGACTGGGAAATCGATACTGTTGTTGGCCCTGAAAACAAAGGCGCCATTCTCACCGCAACGGAAAGAACCACCGGTTTCCTTTTGATGAAAAAACTGCCCAAAGGAAAGAATGCTAAAGCTTTGGCTAAAGAGCTCTTCTTCCTCCTGCTGCCTTATAAACAGTGCGTTCATTCAATCACTTCCGATAATGGAACCGAATTTTACGAACACAAACGTATCGCTAAATATCTTGATGCAAATTATTTTTTTGC
>JAISWH010000168.1 GCA_031271125.1 Dysgonamonadaceae bacterium | reverse complement strand
AAAGTTGTTGCAAGTAGATAGTAATCAATCAGATAGGTCTTAGTAATTTTATGCCGGATTAAAATGCGAAAAATGAAGTGTCTGTCATCAATATAGTGACAGACATTTTTGTTAATTTTTAAATGACAACAAAAAACAATGCCGTATGCAGTATAAAACTTTCAGGAAAACCAACAACAAACGTCGGCTATAAGCGCAAAAGATATTTTATTTTTCTATCTTTGCAGCGTCAAAATTGAAGCAATGGTACCAACGGATATAATATATAAGTATTACCCGAGAAATAACGATTTGCGTAAAATCTTGGTGAGCCATAGTTTTGCAGTGGCGGAGAAAGCCTTATCGCTTGCCATGACTCATCCCGAAATGAATTTGGATACGATATTTATTTACGAAGCGGCTATTCTGCACGATATAGGTATTTTCAGGACAAATGCACCCGATATTTATTGTTTTGGAGAGTTTCCGTATATTTGCCACGGATATTTGGGCGCAGACTTGTTGCGGAAGGAAAATCTTCTTTCTCACGCTTTGGTTTGTGAAAGACATACCGGCACCGGATTGAGTAAGAGATATATCATCGCGAATAAATTACCCCTTCCGCGCCGAGATATGAATCCGGTGAGTTTGGAAGAACAATTAATTTGTTTTGCCGACAAATTTTTTTCCAAAACGAATCTCGACAGGGAAAAATCAGTGGAAGAGATTAAAGGGAATCTTTCGAAATACGGAATAAATCCTGTCCGGCAATTTGAAGAATGGTGTGAGATGTTTTTAGCATAATGAAAGTTTTTGCATGTTAAATAATATAGGTTATTATTGTTTCGGGGTAATTTACCTGTTCCTGTTTTTTGTTGTACAAAAGGCGGAAGCGCAAGACGTGGCTAATTATTCAACTCCCGTAGCGGCACAGGATTCAATCATCGTACCGGCAAACGATTCGATTACGGTGGAAACGGATTCGGTCAAACCGAATGTGATAGAAGCGCCGATTCAGTCACACGCCAAAGACTCAATTGTCCTGACCCTCGAAGGTAAAAACATGTTTTATCTTTTCGGGCAAGCGTCCGTCAAACAACAGGAACGGGAGTTAGACGCCGAATACATCGAATTGGACGCCGACAGCAGCATCATGTATGCCGTGTTCGGCCTGGATTCCATTGGGGAAGAATTTGGGTATCCTGTTTTTAAGGAAGGCGAACAGCAATATGAAATGAAACGGGTGCGGTTTAATTTCAAGACCAGGAAGATGTTTATTTACGACGTAATCACCCAACAGGGGGAAGGATACGTAACCGCCGGAATAACCAAACGCATGCCGAACGAAGACCTGAACATGCAGGATGGTAAATTTACTACCTGCGACGAACCTGATCATCCGCACTGGTATTTTCAAATGACGCGGGCTAAAGTCCGTCCGGGGAAAAATGTGGTAACAGGGCCGGCTTATTTAGTTGTGGAAGACGTCCCTTTGCCGGTTGCGATTCCTTTTGGGTTTTTCCCTTTCTCAAAAGAATATTCTTCAGGAGTTATCATACCTACTTTTGATGATGAAATGACGCGCGGTTTTTCTTTGCGGAACGGTGGTTATTATTTTGCTTTCAACGATTATGTCGATTTGAAGTTGACGGGGGAAATTTACACGAAAGGTTCGTGGGGACTGGATGCAGCTTCAACCTACCGGAAAAGATACAAGTTTTCGGGCAATTTCAGCGCCGGATACAGGGAAACGGTTACGGGGGATAAAGAAACCAAAGGTTTGCCTAATTCCGATTACAACAAGGCTTATGATTTCCAGGTCAGATGGAGTCATACGCAAGACCCGAAGTCCAATCCATACTCCACGTTAAATGCCAACATTAATTTTTCGACTTCCGGCTCGCGCCTGAATAACCTGGATCAATATTACAGCTATGAATCGCGCACCGAAAATACCAAATCGTCGAATGTGGCTTATACTTACAAGCATCCTACCAAACCGTTCTCTATCAATACCAATTTATCCATCAGTCAGACTTCGAGGGATACGACGCTGAGCGTTTCGTTTCCCAATATCACTTTTACCATGAGCCAGATTTATCCTTTCAAAAGAAAAGAACAGGTCGGCGACCAAAAATGGTATGAGAAAATCTATATGAGCTATACGGGTAATCTGAAAAACAGCAGCGGTAATGTGAAGGAACGGGATTTTCTTCAAAAAAACGTCATTAAAGACTGGAAAAACGGGATGAACCATAGTATTCCGTTGTCGGCTTCTTTCAATTTGATGAAATACATTACCATCAGTCCTTCAATCAACTATCAAGGCTCCTGGTACACCCACAAAGTCAAAATGGGATATGAGGATAACCGGTTAATTCCTATTGATACGCTTTACGGTTTTTATTGGATACACAATCAGTTTAGCGGAAGCGTAGGCGCGAACACGAAATTATACGGCATGTATAAACCCTGGTCGCTTTGGGGTAAATGGACAAAAGGCGTACAGATACGCCATGTTTTGACGCCTTCTATAAGTTTTTCAGGCTCGCCGGACCTGTCTCAATGGGGAGCGTATGACGAATTTAGAGGCAGGGTTAAAGGCAAATACAACACAGGCATTGATACCGTCATCCCTTATTCGCCTTTCCAAAATCAAATATTCGGCATTCCGGGCAAAGGACAATCTGCAGCTATCAGTTTTTCCATCACCAACAATCTGGAAGCAAAAATCCCCATTGCAGGAACCGATTCGACCCGGAAAGTCAGCCTTATTGATAACTTGAGCCTGAACATGGGTTATAATTTTTTGGCCGACTCCATGAAATGGTCTAATGTGAGCGCTTCTATCCGCCTCAAAATATTGGGACAAAATTTGAGCTTGAGCGGACAGTTTGATAGTTATTATTACGACGAAAACGGCCGGCATATTGATAAATTACGCTGGGGAAGGGGTTTGGGCCGGTTTATGGGAACTTCGACCGGGTATTCTTATTCCCTCAATAATGACGTCATTAAAAAGTGGTTCTCGAAAAGTGAGAAGAAGAATGGCAACAATAACCAAACGGATGGCAACAACAACCCGCTATCGGACGACGAAGACGCAGCAGATAGCCCAAACGATGAAGGTTCGCAAGAATCTACTTCCCTGAGAAAAACTAAAAAAACGGAAGGGGATTATGACGAAGACGGTTACTTGCTGGCCAATATTCCCTGGAACCTGTCTTTCAATTACTCTTTCGGATATGGTTACGGCGACTTTAACAGGGAAAAGCGGGAATATAATTACCGGGTCAATCAAGGTTTGGGTATTTCGGGGAATATCTCGCCAACCAAAGGATGGGATGTTTCCTTTTCCACTTCGTATGATTTCGACAACAAACGGTTTGCTACGATGCAATGCAATATTACCCGCCGGATGCACTGCTGGCAAATGACGGCAAGTATTATTCCCTTAGGCGCTTACCAATCCTATAATTTCATGATTTCCGTGAGTTCGTCGCTTTTGAAGGATTTGAAGTATTCGCAGAGCAGCAATTACCGGGATCAGATGAATTGGGGGGATTGACAATTTGAGATAAGAATGAAAAGCGTTTTTATTGTGTTTGCGTTGTTGAGCCGGGAAGTTTTGAAGTCATGATAGGGAAAGACGCCGAAACTGTTGTGTTGGAAGATAAGATTGTTATTATTTCACATCACTAAAATAAATTGCGAATAAAACCGTTTTGAAGAATAAATACCTAACTTTATGCAAAAAATACAATTCTTCATTCTCGGAGCGCTTTTGATTTTATCCTGTTTCTTAGCTTGCAACGACCATTTTGAAGATTATTCCGATAATCCCCAGGATTGCCTTGCTTTTTCGACCGACACGCTCTCTTTTGATACGGTTTTGACAACCGTCAATTCGCCAATGAAAGCATTTATGGTATATAATCCGAACAAGAAGCCGTTACTCATATCTTCCATCCGTCTTGCAGAAGGCGCAAACAGTAAATTCAAAATCAATGTGGATGGTTTTGCCGGTTCCGATTTTAAGGATATTGAAATACGGGGAAACGATAGTCTCTATATTTTGGTTGATGTGAAGCCGGTCGAAACCGGACAAGCTACGCCGGCGCCGTTTTACGATTATATTGTTTTTACAACACATCAGTCTGTCCAACAGGAAGTTGTATTACAGGCTTACGGTCAGGATGTGTATAAACACCGCGACCTCGTTTTGGATAAAGATACGATACTGAGTAATTTCAAACCGTTTCTCATTTACGACAGTTTGGTCGTCAGCGAAGGCGTAACCGCCGAAATTCAGGAAGGAACTACTTTTTATATGGGTAATAATGCCCAGGTCATTGTGTACGGGACGCTTAAAATCAGGGGAACAACGGACAAACCGGTCGTTTTCCGCGGAAACCGCACCGATAATATGCTCATTTATCCCTACGATTTAATTCCCGGACAATGGGGCGGCATCTGTTTTGATTCGTTAAGTTACGAGAATGAATTTGAAAATGTGCATATCCGTAACGGTGAATTCGGCATCTGGTTCAAAACATCCGAGCCGGACAGAAAAAAGATTACCATGAAAAATGTAAGGCTGACTAACGTATCCGGCGTTTTATTCCAGGCAATTAATTGCGACATCACTGCGGAAAACTGCGAATTTTCTAATGCCAAAGATTATCTATTGGCTTTGGGCGGCGGACGCTATCAATTTACCCATTGTACGATAGCCAATTACTATCCGAAACTAAACCCCGAAGCAGGATGGGGAGTCGGGGATAACGGAACGGTTTATCTTACCGACGAAGTCGTTTCCGAAGGGGATTCTTCCGAACATTATCCGGTATTGGGCTTTGAGGTATCCAATTCGATTATTGCCGGCCATAAGCCCACTTCGGAAATAGTCATCGACTTGAAAGAAGAGCCTTCCGGGCCGATTTATTTCCTGAATTGTGTGTTCACCAACAAACAGGCAGACAAAGATTACATCAATTATACCGATTGCATTACCGAAGCGAAAGCCGATTCCCTGTTTAAAAAGGTAGATTACTTAGATGAGAAAGACGATTTTTGGCCGGTCTATGATTTCCGTTTATTGGAAAAATCGCCGGCGCGAAATGTAGCCAATCTTGATATATCAAAACAAATTCCGATGGACATCAAAGGTGTAAACCGTTTGGAAGACGAATTACCGGATGCAGGCGCGTATGAATATGTAGCCGAAAGCGAACCGGATCAAAAATAATTAAATTTTACCAGAATGAAAACCAAATTACCGGTAAGTATTATCCTTTTTTTCCTTTGCGTTTCCGTTTATGGACAAAACAATTATCGGGTCATGTTTTACAATGTTGAAAATCTTTTCGACACAGCCGATAATCCCCACAAAAACGATGAAGAATTTCTTCCCGACGGTCGGCGTCATTGGTCGCAGAAACGTTATTATACGAAAATAAACAACCTGGCAAAAGTCATCAGTTCGGCCGGCGAATGGGGAGTGCCGGCAATAATTGGCTTATGCGAAGTGGAAAATGAAAAAGTGATTCGGGACTTGATTCACCATTCTCCGTTGAAAAAGACAGACTACCGTTTTGTCGTTACCAATTCGCCCGACCGGCGGGGAATTAACGTCGCCCTGCTGTATCAGCGCGACCAATTCAAATATCTCGAACATCGGGCTTATGCCATTCGTTTCCCCTACAATAAACGAAAGGCGACACGCGACATTTTACATGTAACCGGGCAAGTTCTCAGTCGTGATACGGTTGATGTTTTCGTCTGCCATTTCCCCTCGCGCCGTGGCGGTGAAAACGAATCGGAACCCGACAGAGTTTATGTCGCCTCCGTGCTTCGAAGCAAGGCTGACAGCCTGATGCATATTCGAAAAAACGCACACATCATCGTCATGGGCGATTTCAACGATGAGCCGTCAAACAAAAGCATCGCTCAGACCCTGAACGCTTTATCCATTCCGCAAAAACCGGAAACTACCCAACTTTATAACCTTTTCCGGCATTTCGAAAAGAAAACCGGAAGTTACAAATACAAAGACCAATGGAACATGTTAGACCAGATCATTGTCTCCGGCAATCTGCTTTCCGGTAGCAATTCGTTCAAAGTTCTACCGCACACCGCCACCATCTTTTCCCGCCATTTCATGCTGACGGAAGACAAAACGAACGGCGGCAAACGTCCCCGTAAGACATTCAACGGGATGAAATATGAAAGCGGGTATAGCGATCACCTTCCTGTAATTGTGGATTTTAAGGTAGAAGATAAAAAATAGATTTTATGTTGTTTGTATTATCCGAAAAAAGCATTACCTTTGCACCGCAAAAATGTCGGCGAGATAGCTCAGCAGGTTAGAGCGCATGATTCATAATCATGAGGTCCCGAGTTCAATCCTCGGTCTCGCTACTTGGGAGTGAGAGGTTTACGAGAAAAAGTAAGTCTCTCTGTTTTTTATTTGCATGTAACCATATCTTATGTTCTTCCATTGTCTTATGTTACAGATTATACGCCCATTCCTTTATCAGATAACATCTTGTAAATAAAAACGGATCGCCCGAATTTTCATCGGCAATTTATTCAATACTTTTTATCAGATTGATAACTTTTGTATTGTCATTCCCTTGTGTATCTTTGATTTTTTGATGTGTAAAATTCCGCATCCAAATATCATGAATAAATGCAAAAAACAGCACCCGAAAAATATCTGTTTGCGCAAAAAACTGTACCCAAATCACGGGTCATCAAAATCTATTTTATTGACCCGCCTTTGTCCGGTCATTAATTCGTGTAAAAGGGTTTTGAAAAGAGAAGTGAGGGATTGCTTTTTTATCTCTTAACAATAATATCTTTCACAAACTGTGCTACTGTGAGTCTGTGTACGCCTAATATTCTTGCTATAGCGCTTTTCGACACCTTTTTATCCAATAAGGTTTTAATCTCTGCTTTCTTTACCTGTCAACTTCTTGACCTTGGATTTGGCCGCCCCAATACTACTCCTTCGGCACGTTTACGAGCAAGGGCTTCTTTAGTACGTTGGGAAATGAGATTCCGTTCAATTTCGGCGGACAAGCCGAAAGCGAATGTGTCCGTAAATCATAATGTTTTCTATTCAAATAAAATTAATACCGACCAAATAATCCA
>JAISWH010000167.1 GCA_031271125.1 Dysgonamonadaceae bacterium | reverse complement strand
TGGTAATTTATGATAATTAAATTATACACGGAAAATACGAACATGAAGGATGTTGTCAAAGTAGTTAACATCCTAAAAGAAGGTGGGATAATCATTTATCCCACCGATACGGTATATGCTATGGGTTGCGACGCCTTAAATGTGAGAGCAGTGGAAAAAATCTGTAAAATCAAAGGAATTAATCCGCAGAAAAGCAACCTTTCGATTATCTGTCCCGACCTGAGCAACATCAGCGAATATGCCAAAGTCAATAACACGGTGTTTAAATTAATGAAACACAACCTGCCCGGCCCTTTCACTTTCATCCTCAATGCGACCACCAACTTGCCCAAGATTTATAAAAACCGGAAAGAAGTCGGCATCCGTGTACCCGACAATGCGATTACCTTGAAATTAGTAAGCGAATTAGGCAATCCCATTCTGACTACTTCGGTACGCGAAAAAGACGATTTCATGGAATATTGCACCGATCCGGAATTGATTCACGAAGAATACGGCGATACGGTCGACTTGGTTGTGGACGGCGGCTACGGTGGTTTGGAGCCTTCGACGATTGTCGATTGTACGGGAGATGAGATTGAGATTTTGCGGCAGGGGAAAGGGATGCTTCGCGAATAAAATACATAATTGAATATCAAATAATTACGAAGAGCATTTGAGCTACGCTGAAATTGAGGGATTGTTGTGCTGACGTTAACTGTTTTTTTAATATCATAATTATCAATCGTATGAAAAGAATATCTTTTGTATATCTATGTTTTTTTTTGGCTATCGCGGCAAGCGCCCAAAAGAAATATGACGTAGCGGCCTTTGTGTGGCCGGCCTATTTTAATGAGCCTCGTTTCGGGGATATTGGCGTATTTCCCGACGGCAAAGGCGAATGGGAAGCCGTATACAACGCCAAAGCTAAGTTTGAAGGTCACCGGCAACCGCGTAAACCCTTGTGGGGTTATCCGGACGAATCCGATCCCGCTGTGCAGGAAAAGATCATCGACACAGCGCTAAACTACGGGGTGAATACATTTATTTTTGACTGGTACTGGTATGACGACAGGCCGTTTCTGGAAGACGTACTCAATAACGGATTCCTCAAGGCGAAAAACAGCGGGAAAATGAAATTTTACCTGATGTGGGCCAATCATACGCACAATTCCTACTTGGACCCCAGAAATCCGGACAAGAACAAGGTGTATTGGGAAGGCGGAGTAAACAGCGAGGTTTTTGAGCACATCACGGATCATGTAATCCGCGACTATTTCAAACAGCCTAACTATTACAAGATTGACGGCAAACCGGTTTTCGCCATTTATGAAGTGAGTACCTTTATTCGCGGCATGGGCGGCGAACAGCAGGCGAAAGACGCGCTGGATATGTTCCGCAGGAAATGTGTGACTGCCGGACTGCCCGGCGTACACATACAAGCCATTCTGTGGGGCAACATCCCTGCAAGCCTGTCGGCTACGCCGGGCGACCAAACGCAGACGCAGGACAATACCATCCGCTACTTCGGCTTCGAAAGTCTGACCAATTATCAGTGGTGTCACTTAGTGCCCACCAATCAGGATTATCAGTCATGGGGCGAACAGGCCACGGCCAAATACAGTGAGTTTAACCGGGATTTCAGCGTGCCGTATTTCCCTCACGTCTCAATCGACTGGGATCCCAATCCGCGTTTTCCCGAAGGGATTCAACCCTGCGTATCGGGCGTTACTCCCGAAAAGTTTGAAACGTTTCTGCTCAAAGCGAAAGCATACGCAGACGCTCATCCCGATCAGCCGCCCCTGATCACCATCAATGCGTGGAACGAATGGGCCGAAGGCAGCTATCTGGAACCGGACACGGAATTTAAATATGGGTTTCTGGAAGCGGTGAAAAGGGTTTTCGACTTCATCGATATTCCTTAATCATTGAAATTCAGTTCCATGCCGGGAAAAAAAACGTTTGGACATGATGATAAATAGTGATCGACTTACTATCGAAATTTAGATGTAAATAAAATACTGAATTAAAGTATTCTATACTATGCGCGGCATGGTTTTGTGCATAAGCAAAATTAGTAAACGAGTAAACAAGTTGACGAGTAAACAGGGTATAAAGAACAGTAACTCGTTTACTTGTCAACTCGTCTACTCGTCAACTTGTTTATACACAAAAAACAAGGTTTTTTTCTCACCAAAAAATTTTAACAAAAATGTCTGTCACTGTATTGATGACAGACACTTCATTTTTCGCATTCTAATCCGACCCAAAGTTATAAATGCCTATCTGATTGATTACTATCCGTTTGCAACGACTTTTCTTTGTCTGTCAACTTTTTTAGACCTCCTTATTTAGAATCATTCTAAACAAGAAATCCATTTAACTTATTGATTCATAGTTGTTTTATCATTGTTTAAATAGTAAAAAAGGCGGAAATCTTCCTTATCTATCTTATTATCAATAATTTACAAGCAATATTTTCAAGTCCCATTTTTGCAATTTAACAATTTGTTAAACATTTGTTAAACATTAGGCCTCTTAAGTATCTTAAAATCAGCTGCTTACAAACGCTGTCTGTCATCAATACAGTGACAGACACCGGAAGCACGAAGTTGATTTTATAAATTACTGATTTACAGATATTTATGCGTTTTTATTGAAAAAAGTATTAAAACTTAAAAAATGTGAAAATTAATAATTGAAAAGATGAAAATGACGAAAAAAATGATGTTTTTGTTTCTACTGTTTCCGATGCTTTTCGGGACAGCAGATTTATATGCACAAGTAACTATCGGATCGGATAGCGAACCGCATTCCGGTGCGATTTTGGATTTACAGTCAACGGACAAAGGTTTGAAGTTACCTACAGTTTCG
>JAISWH010000161.1 GCA_031271125.1 Dysgonamonadaceae bacterium | reverse complement strand
AGCAACGTAACTTTGGTTGGCCCTCTGGGACAAGCCGCCGATTTTGCAAACAATACGGACTATATCAACGGTTACAGCTTTGGTGAAGCTTCCGGTATTCGGCCGGGTATTTTTCAGGCTGCGATGCAAATCCGCCGCAATTCCCGTTTAAGCTGTTTCAACTCCGTAGCAATCGGTTATCCCATGGGCCTGATGCTATCCAACGAAAAGGGCGATACGCAGGGCGCCGCCGCAAACGGCTTGTTGAAACTCAAAAACATTTATTTCGCAGGCATGGGCAGGTTGGGAGCAGACGCCGACAAGAAAGACCCCTCGGCATGGTCGGGCGATATATCCGGCAACTATTTCAACACCGCAGGATTAAACAACCGGAGTTTCGATGCGATTGCCGACCTGAAACTGAAACAACCCAACAGCAAGGCGGCAAATCCCAACTGGGGACCTTCAACCGGCAGCCCGTTGCTTGGCAGCGCCGATTTCAGCGATGCTTTCGTAAGCTCCGGTTTCGATAAAGTTACCTACGCCGGCGCATTTGCAAGCGATAGCGATGGCGATAATGGACGAAAGGATGGGCTAATTTTGATCCGCAGAATACGGATTATTAAGGGCTAATTTCCTGCTCCGGCCTTTTCACGGAAGTGCAAAGACAAAAAGACACGAAGTTGAAATATTGCTTCGTGTCTTTCGGTTATTTATCGGTGCAGTTCTTGATATATTTCCATTATTTCCCCTGCGATTTTCTGTGAATCAAACCGTTTCATATACGCCAATCCCCGATTGACCATTTCTTTAGCCAAGTCTTTATTTTCAAGTACTTCCCGGATTTTAGCCGCTAATGCCGCATCATCAAGCGGATCGACATAAATAGAATCCGGTCCGCCGGCTTCTTCCAGGCAAGAACCGGTCGCTGCAATCACCGGAACGCCGCACGACAATGCTTCAATCACCGGAATACCGAAACCCTCGAAAAATGAAGGATAAACAAATACGGAAGACAGTTGATACACAGCCGGCAAATCTTCAAAAGGAAAATCGTTTTTTATGTGCAAACGATATTCCAATCCCATTTCATGCGCATATTTCGCTATTTCCAACTGGTAGGGAGTGGATTTCCCGATAGCGACCAAATGAATTTCTTCGGGAATCTGGCTCAGGGCTTTCACGGCCAGCAACAGATTTTTCCTTTGTTCGATACTGCCCACATACAATATAAAACGTTTGGGAAGTTGATGTTTTTCAGCGATTTGCATTTGCTTTTCTTCAGAAATCTGCCATTTAAAATCGGGACGGCAATCCTGATAAACGACTTTGATTTTTTCTTCGGCAATCCGGAAAAGGGAAATAATATCGCGTTTGGTACATTCGCTGACGGCAATAATCGCATCGGCTTTCAGGCATGCGCGCCGGAATTTCCAGAGGTAAATTTTCCGGTCGATCCAATGGTAATATTGGGGATAACGGATGAATATCAAATCATGGATGGTCACAACCGTTTTAACACCGGTACTGTGGATATTTACAGGAAGTTCATTGCTGAGGCCGTGAAAAATTTCCACACAGTTTTTGTTGATTTTCTTTTTACTTCCGAAAATCCGCCACAGCGAAGACAGTAATTTGGAAATGCCGGAAGGAAAAATGAAAGCGACATTAGAACGGGAAATCAAGGTTTTCAAACGATCGTTCACTTTTTGCCGCGGTGCAAAAAGGAAATAAGTATTATCGGGATAATATTCCGATAAGGCTTCAATGATAAACCGGCTGTAACTTCCCAAACCGGTATTGTTTTGAACTGCTCTTTTGGCGTCAAATCCTATTCTCATTATTTTTTTCCATTCAATTTCCTCCAAAAAACAACAAAATACAACCGGATAAGGAACAGATATTTTTTGAATCCTTTATCCGTATCCCTGATTACTGCTATATTGTCGTAAAGTCCGCGTATCCGTTCCGTATTTGAAATGCCGGACTTATCATAAATGACTATGGGAAAATTCAAATGCCGGAATATCCGTCTGTCATAATAGCATTGTTTGAAAAATTTCAGATCGGCCGACATGGGATGTTTTTCATCGAAATTCCATTTCTGCAACAACGGCAATTTAACAAAAGCGCTTTGATGACAAAAATACATCCGGTGAATGTTGCAAGGTTCTTTTGCAACAGCTTCTTTCAGAGTACCATCCGGTTGTTGGGTTAAAATGTTTCCATAAACAATATCCGGTTTTTCGGGAAACGGATGGATAGAAGCGACGACTTTTCCGACAACTTCCGAATCGACAAATACATCTCCGCTATTGAGGAAACAAACCCATTCGCCCGAAGCCATCCCGATTCCTTTGTTCATCGCATTGTAAATCCCGGCGTCTTTTTCCGAAACCCAAGCGGCCAAATGCGCCGCATGTTTTTTTATCAAATCAGTGGAACCGTCGGTCGAACCGCCGTCAATCACGATGTATTCTATGTTTTCGTAAGATTGACCGATTACGCTCAAGAGCGTTTTTTCAAGATTGATTTTGTCGTTATAGACGACAGTTATGATTGTGATCTTATATGAATTATAGCTTTGAAGCATATATTGAACTAAAAAATTTTACAAACGTAATTAAATTTTTTGAATTTATAAATATCTGTTTGTTTTTAATTATTTTTTATTAAGTTTGCACCCATATTATACAGTGTAATGAATATAATATACGATGCACATATTTTTCTGACTCAAAAAGCGGGAGGCATTTCGCGATATCATTACGAATTATTTAAAGGAATGAGACGCTTGGGACATGACGCCCGGATTGCCGGATTATTCGTGAAGAACAACTATTTGCTATCCGACCCTCAATACGGAAAGTCGTTTATTCTCGACCCGACGGCTTCTTTTGCCGCGTTCAATAAATGGATATTGAAAAAGAGATTGAAGAAATCGAATCAAAATATAATCTTTCATCCGGCTAACGCTTACCAATATCTGTATCCCGAAATATTCGACGTTAAACATAAAGTCTTCACAATCCATGACATGATTGTTGAAAAACAAAACGCAAGTGCCGGAGCCGACAAACGGATGTATGCCGAAAATGCGAGTAAAATCATAGCGGTATCCGAAGCGACTAAACGGGATATTGTCAAATTATGGGGAATAGACAGGGAAAAAATCGAAGTCATCTATCACGGTTCGTCGCTGAATCTTCAATCGGCACAAGCAACAAGAACGCCGGTTCCCGATAATTTCTTACTGTATGTCGGCGACAGAGACGGACACAAGAATTTCACAACATTCATTCAAGCAATTGCTCCCTTATTAATAAAACAGAAAAACCTGTATCTTGTTTGCGCCGGGAAACGTGTTTTTTCGAAGCAAGAAACTCAGATGATTAAAGAGTTGGCAATCGAAAAAAAGGTTATTTTCCTGATTCGTCCAAGCGATAACGAATTAACGTATCTGTACGGGAATGCCAAGGTTTTTGTTTTTCCTTCCATCAACGAAGGCTTTGGTATTCCGATTCTTGAAGCTTGGTCGTGTGGTACGCCGGTGGTTTTAAGTTGTAACGACTGTTTTACGGAAATAGCCGCCGAAGCAGGATATTATTTTTCGCCGAATTTGACGGATTCGATTTATGAATCCGTCAAAAGAGTCCTGTTTGATAAAGACATCCAAAAAGATTTGGTGCAAAAGGGGAAAAACCGGCTCTCACTTTTTTCGTGGGAAAAAACGGTAAATCAAACAGCCGCATTGTATAATTCTATATAATGTTTTCGCGGAGCGTATATTTTATTTATGTATTTCAATCGCAATCCCGTGTGTCTTACTCTGTTGAGAAAACAGAGAATTGCTCATACTGATGCGCATTGTCTATTTCTCCAGTTTCATAACCACTGAATTCGTGTTGTCGCCTTCTATCGGACGGCTTTTTGTAATAGACGGATATTCCGGTACATGTATAATATATCCGAACAGCGGACATATTTTCATATTCAGAGGAAAATAACGGGTATATTCAAAAGCATCAAAGAAATAAACCCTCTTGTGATTTTTCAATTTAAAATCGGCGAGACTTTCGGCAGTATCGGGCAAAGTATTTTGTTTGTCCATCTTATTGTAATAATTCAACCTGTACTTGATATACTCCAAATCATAATCGTTCAACGAAGCTAATTTTGCATCCAATAATTTCCGATATGCCGCATAACGGGGAAATGCATACCTGATATGATTTTTCACATAGTATCAGGGTTTATTGTTTTTATGCTTAAAAGAAACCCTCTTAATATTTTCAAACATGGATTACTATTTTAATAGTAACGAATCGACCAAAGCGTTAAACTCCGCCTGAAATTCCTTGTAAAACAATCCGGTTGCCGGACCGCTGAAACCCGCATGAATCTTACTTACTTTGCCTTGTCGATTGATAAAAATCGTTGTCGGATAACTTGAGAAATGCTCAATTTCCGGCAAAACTTCGGCAATCGTAGCAGGCGCGGCTTTCCCTGCAAATAAAATATCGTACCGAATATCTTCCGCTTTTTTCAAACGGTTGATGGTTGCCTTGGCATAATCGAAATCGTCTTTGCGTTCGAATGCCAAACCGAGAATTTCCACGCCGCGGTCTTTATTTTCCTTATACCAAGGCGATAGAAATTTCGCTTCGTCTATGCAATTGGGACACCAACTTCCCAGAATGGAAACGATTACGACTTTCCCCTTATATTGTTCGTCGCTGAGGGAAACTAATTCTCCTTCCATATCCGGCAATTGAAAATGAAGACGGTCGAAACCGGGTTTCATTGTAGTCAGGCTGTATGCGTCGTTCAAAGCGGCTTTCTCATTGCGGGCGCCGGTCAGTCGTGTTATGCCTTTGGCCGTATAAAATTCACCTTCAAAAGTATTTTCATCAAGGAAACGAATTTCAATCAAATAGGGATTTAATCCGCTGAATGTCGAAAGTTTAACGCCGTCTTCGGTAACAATGCCTTCCAGAAAACGCAAATCGCCCGAATGGGTCAGAATAGAACCGGTAACAATTTGGTTTTCGGCGCTAAAAATGCCGACATTATGGCTTGTATTCGATTGGCCGGTAAAGAAAATATCCCATTTGCCGTCGATCGGAAAGGAAGTCGGCGCGGCGACCGGTTCGAAACGGGAAGTTTTTCCTCTTTCGGCTTTGAAAGGAATCCCTTCATCGTTTTCAAGGTAATTTTTCAAGAAAAGTCCGGTCATCGAATCGCCGGATATTTTCGCTTTTATCAAGGCGTCGAAAGACTCAACAGGAATGATCACCGAATCGGAAGAATAAGTGACGCCTGTGAGCGGGACACGTTCTTCGCCATTTATCAAGGTTACTGCGGTGGAACCGGCGTCTGCATTTTTCACCTCAAAAAGAAATGGCGCTTGTTTATTGTCCGCTACTGCTAATTCGCCGCGCCAAAGGCCGTCCGGACACTTGTCGGAACGAGGAGTACATGCTGATAGTATCATCAGAAAAAATATATAATGTTTTGTTTTCATAAAATTATGTAAATGTGCTGAGAGTGTGCGAAGTTACAAAAATTTTTTTATTCAAAAAAATTTATAACTTTGTACTTTCAAAGTATTAAATCACAATATTATATTATTATTTAACAATACAAAAAACATGTATCATGAAAACGTACCAACAATTTATTAATGGTTCATTGGTTAATTCCCATTCTCCGGAATGGATTGAAGTGGAAAATCCCTACACAGGAGAAATTATCTCTCGCGTGCCGAAAGGCGATAATGAGGATGCTTATGCAGCGCTGGACGCCGCACAAAAAGCGCAAAAAAACTGGGCGGCTCAACCGGCGGCATACCGTGCCGGCTACTTGAAAAAAATGGCGGATTTGATTCGGGCTAATAGGGTAGAACTGGCCAAAATTCTTGTCTCGGAACAAGCCAAAATCCTGCCCTTAGCTCAAGTAGAAATAGATTTCACTGCCGATTACTTCGATTATTATGCCGGATGGGCGCGGATTTACGAAGGCGAAATCATCAACAGCGACCGTTTCAACGAAAACATTTTCCTGTTCCGCAAACCGATTGGCGTAGTGGTCGGAATTTGCCCTTGGAACTTCCCGTTCTTTGTGATGGCGCGGAAGGTTGCTCCTGCTCTGCTCACCGGTTGTACGATTGTGTTAAAACCGAGCAGCAATACGCCCAACACGACTTTCGAGTTTGCCCGGTTAGTTGCAAGTCTCGATTTACCGAAAGGCGTACTGAATTTCGTTTCCGGAAGCGGAAAAACTTTAGGGAATACCTTGGTAAAAAGCCCGATCACGGATATGGTTACGCTTACCGGAAGCGTGGAAGCCGGACAGGAAATTATCCGCGCTTCGGTCGAAAATGTAACCAAAGTTTCGCTGGAATTAGGCGGAAAAGCGCCGGCCATCGTTTTCGCCGATGCTGATATCGACATTGCCGTAAAAGGCGTTTTGGATTCGCGGGTGATTTTCAGCGGACAAGTATGTAATTGTGCCGAAAGGGCATACGTTCACGCAAGCATCTACGACAAATTTGTAGACAGACTTGCTGCCGCCATGGAAGCCGTCAAATACGGCGACCCGTTTGATGCGAATACGGTCTACAGTTCGCAAATCGACAAAGCCCAACAGACGAAAATCGACGAAATGGTTGTACGGGCAAAAGCCGACGGCGCTCAGGTACGTACCGGTGGAAAAAAAGCCGATACGAAAACAGGCTATTTCTACGAGCCGACTATTTTGGTCAACTGTCGCCAAGACATGGAAATCGTTCAGAAAGAAGTTTTCGGTCCGGTTATTCCGATATTACCGTTTACCGAATACGAAGAAGCCATTGCCCTGGCAAACGACTGCGAATACGGCTTGACTTCTTCCGTTTTTACGACGAATATCAATACGGTCATGCAAGCCATCAAAGACTTGAAGTTTGGTGAAACTTATGTGAACCGCGAACATTTCGAAGGGATGCAGGGCTTCCATGCCGGATGGCGTAAATCGGGCATCGGCGGCGCTGACGGTAAACATGGATTGATGGAGTATCTGCAATCGCAAGTAGCATATATTCAGTTCTGATGAAAGATGAACAGTGAACGGTGAATGGGCATTTGTTCACCGTTCACTGTTCACCCATTCACTAAAACCGTCAATTCTTTTGCGCCATGCGCTCCGTACACCAAACTTTGCTCAATGTCGGCAGTTTTTGACGGTCCGGATATGAATACGCCGAATCCGGTTTCGTTCAAGCAGATGCGCTGATAAGCGTTTTGCATAGTGGCGACAAGCATCCGGGCGTCTAACAACAAAATCAGGTGTTGGGTAATAAACGGAATGATGCGATGAGGAATATCTTTCTCTTCCACCCAGATAGCTCCATTTTCCGCCACGCCGAAATTTCCTTGTACAATTGCCTGTTCAATCTTGTTTAACTTGGAAAGAGGACAATCGGCGGGATATTCCGCAATAATTTCCGGTTGCCTGAAATCCAGGGCGACATTCAAAGTGGAAGCAATATACTCCTCAACGGCGTCTGTTTTTAATTCAACAATATCCGCTCCGGCCGCTTGCAGGTTTTTTTTGAAAATTTCAGCCAATTCCGCCGGCGACGATTGATCGGAAAACGTGCAGTCTGTCATTCCCGCGAAAGCAGGAAATAATGTCTTACGCTTCCTAATCGACTGCAATATCCCTATTTTACTTTTCCCCGTTTCCATAATAACTCTTAACTCTTAGTTTTTAGTTCTTAGTTTTTAGTTCTTAACTCTTTTCCCGTGCCATTGCTTAAACGACAATTTCGGCGCCGACGGCAACTCCCGTTCCCTGCCCCAGGCATTGATGGGCAGATACAACAAACAGTGCGGCAAATAACGGATAGCCCACCGGGCTATTTGTCCGACAAAATTATAACGGGCATTTCCGGAAAGAAAAAATCCGGCAGCCTTCATGGAAAAACGCTTGACAAAGGACGTCCGTTTCTGCCGCGTCAAGTCTTGCCGCCAATCGTACAGTTGTTCATGGATATTGATTTCAACCGGACAGACGTTTGAACAGGAACCACACAACGAAGAAGCAAAAGGCAAATCCGCATATTTGCGTTGATTTTTCTGAGGAGCAAGAATCGAACCGATCGGGCCGGGAATAACATAACCGTAACTGTGTCCGCCGCTTCTCCGGTAAACCGGACAGGTATTCATACATCCTCCGCAACGGATACATTTCAGCGAGTGCATGTATTTCGGATTACCCAGATACTCCGACCGTCCGTTGTCCACGATTACGATATACATAGCGCCTCCGGGTTTAGGTTTCCGGTAATGGGAAGTATAGGTAGTTACGGCTTGTCCGGTAGCGTTTCTTGCCAGCAAACGGGTGAAAATGCCCAGATGTTCCTGTTTCGGGACGATTTTTTCAATACCCATGCAATGCACCTGTACGGGTGCGGCGTGAACGCCCATATCGGCATTTCCTTCGTTGGTACAGACGACTACCGATCCGGTTTCCGCAACGGCAAAATTCACTCCGGTCAACGCCATATCGGCGGCAAGGAATTTTTCCCTGAGGTGCTGGCGTGCCGCCCGCGTCAGGTAAGTCGGATCGGACGCTCCTTTTTCCGTGCCTAATTTCTCATGGAAAGTTTCGCCGATTTCCTCTTTTTTCAGGTGAATGGCCGGAAGTACGATATGGCTTGGCGTCTCGCCGCGGAACTGTATAATCCGTTCGCCGAGATCGGTATCAACCACTTCTATTCCCCGGCTGTGAAGGAAATCGTTTAATCCGCACTCTTCGGTAAGCATCGACTTGCTTTTAACAATGTTTTTGGCCTGATGTTTTTGGATAATATCCAAAATAATCCGGTTAAATTCGGCGGCGTCTTTCGCCCAAAGCACCGTTACGCCATTTTTAACCGCTTCCGTTTCAAATTGTTCCAGGAAAACGTCCAATTGCGACAAAACATTTTCTTTAATAAGGGAAGCCTGTTTCCGCAGATTTTCCCATTCGGGAACGGCGGCGGCCATCCGGTCTCTTTTTTGGCGAACCAACCACAGCGTTTGGTCGTGCCAATCGGCGCGAGGCTCGTTGGACAAAAACTGTTTAGCTTTATAGGCATGTGGCGTCATAAGGAGTTACTGTTTAATATTTCGGCAATATGCTTGACTTGTATCTGTTTTTTCTGCCTGCGGATAATACCTTCCAAATGCATCAGGCAAGACATATCGGCGGCGGTGATGACTTCCACCCCGTTTCGTTCGTGGTCGCTAATCCGGTCTTTACCCATTTTGGCGGACAGGTCGGGTTCGAAAACGGAAAAAGTCCCGCCAAAACCGCAACACTCATCGTTCCTGTCCAATTCCACAATCTCGATTCCTTCGGCTTTTTCCAGCAGACGGCGTAATTTGGAATAGCGTTGTTCGACAAGTTCCGAAGCGGAAGCCAGCTTCAATCCGCGAAGGCCGTGGCAGCTATTGTGGACGCCCACTTTGTGCGGAAAGCGGATTTGCAGGTCGTCTACCTGTAGAATATCCGTCAGGAATTCACAAAGTTCGTAAGTCGTTTCCCTGACTTTTTTCACGGCATCCGTCTGCTCCAGTACGTCATAATGCCGGCGCACATGATAAGCGCAACTGCCGGAAGGCGTTACGATATAATCGAAGTCTTGAAAATTCCGGACAAAATTCCGGTAGGTTGCTATGGCTTCCTTTTCCGATCCGCTGTTGGCCAGTGGTTGTCCGCAACAAGTTTGTTTTGCCGGATATTCCACCTCCTGTCCTAATTTTTCCAACAATTCAAGCGTTGCAATGCCCACCTGGGGATAAAATAAATCAATGTAACACGGTATAAATAAGCCGATTTTGTGTTTCTTCATTTTTATGCGATTAATGGTTTTGCAAACATACAAAAAAAAATTCAGAATAAGGCTTTCTCGGCTAAATCTTTTTTTGAGGCGCTATTATACCGCACAAAGGAGAGGGACGGAATGTTGGTAGAAAAATTTTTATGTTTCTTAAACACATTGAAAAAGGCAATAGCACCTCAAAAAAAGATTTAGCCGTTTTTTTGTGTATTTATTGTTTATTTTGGATAGGATTTATCAGACAATAGAATAATTTAACTTATTATTTTTTCGGCAGATTTCAATTTTAGTTTTATCTTAAAAAAACAATGGGCTAGTTCTTCTAACCCACGTTTATGCGCATAAAATGGAACTGATCGAGGCCAACAGTATCAGCCCACGACACACTCTAAATCCCCTCGCGGCCAGCCCAGTCGCCTCTAGTTTTTAATGCACCGGACGCCAGCGCGAGAGATTTCTCCCCATGTCGCTGTTAGCCACTTGCTGCCATCATGGTACAAATAGGTGTTCCAAGTGCTCGTGTATACACGCAAGTCACTTCCGATTCCTCTTAGCTCCTTTGTAGCGTCATAGTAGTAGCCGGGTTTTTCTTCAAACCACAAGTTTCGTTCGGCGCTGGTGGCGCGCGTATTCAGGTAGTCTGCCAGGTTGTTCGCGTCTTTCACTGTTGGTACAGACCACCCGTCGGGACACACTGTCGATGGCAAACCATTATTCGACGAAGAAAACATATAGTAGCACCAAAATTGCCCGTTCCCTCTATCGTATTGTATTACCCATCCGGCTTCTCTTGAATTTTCCACCATCCAGGTCGTGTTCTCAAACTTATAGGTGAGGTAAGGTCCTTGATCGCCTATTGATAGCGTCGCAGTATCTTTGGGCAGTATTGCTCGTGTCACCCGTATTTCTACCGAATCGGCTTTGTTTGAACCGTCTATTGTTTCTGCCCTCACCATAACAGTACCTTTACCCTGTCCGCTAATAACGCCGGTTTCACTTGTTGCGGTCGCAACGAGAGCAGAGCCGGTGATGTTGCGAACCGACCATTTAACCAACGGATATGCACTGATCGGGGTGATGTTGGATAACAGCACAAGTGAACTTCCAACCGGCACAGTATCTGCGTTAGTTTCGGAATAAATGCTGATACCGGTGGCTTGTTCGGTAGCCTGAATCGTTAAAGGGAAATCCCGGTAAGCGTTGGACCCATCAATAGCAGATGCACGAACCGTAATAGCACCCGGTTTAATGGGAGTCACCAGTCCTGTGTCGTCGACAGTTGCTTTACCGGATGTACCCCAAAGCACAGCCCACGTCAAATTTTGGTTAGATGCATCTGCCGGCAATACGTTTGCCGTTAATTGCAGAATTTCGTTATATTTTATAATATTAACGTTATCTGGGGAAGTAATAACAATTCTACTTACAGGCGTTGTCGCCTTGGGAGCTCCCCCGGAATAAATCCATGTACCGTTCCATGTATAAATACCCTGACCCTTACCGCCTTTGGTATTATCATTGGTATTGTAAACCGTCATACCTATGGCGCTTGTAGCGTCGCTTGGATTCGGGGATAATTGAAAATCCGCCGTATCTGTAAGCGAAACAGAGGGCAAC
>JAISWH010000159.1 GCA_031271125.1 Dysgonamonadaceae bacterium | reverse complement strand
GGAACTCCGGGTGTGGCTTACGAACAGTTGTCGCTGATTATCATGCAACCGTCTTCTTCGGTCCGGGACCTGAACATTTGGTATCCCGAACAAGACGCCAATAATATTGTGCCTTATCCTCCCGCCATTTTGTTCGGACAACAAAACTATTGGGGAAATGACTACACATTAGCATCTAATATCACCTTAGTCAATGCTTTCGACGGAATTATTTTCTCGCGCCGGAATGGCGGTGGAGCCCCCAATTGCTACGGTATTTACGGAACGCCCTTACGGCGCGGTATTGAAATCGACAACATTGCGGAAGTAGGACGGATCGACAATGTGGATTTTTCTCCCGATTATTGGGCAGGTTCGGGCTTGCCGGGTTCGCCTTCTATTGATGGGCCTCACAAACAATATATTTACGACAACGGAACGGCCGTAGTGATGCGTCGAAACGACTGGTCTTTTATCAATAAGGTAAAAGCGGAAGGATATAACATCGGTTACCGAATGGATTTTTCTTACAATAAAGATAACAACGATAATTATACGGCTCCCAACGGCCACAACTACGGCATGGAGTTTACCGGTTGTAAATATGGCGTTTATGCAGCCGCCGTAGCCGGCGCCGGAATGATGTTCTACGAATACAAATTTAGGGATTGCGATTACGGTTTCTATTTGGACAAAGCGCCCGGCGGAGTCATTCAGATTCAAGGCTGCGAATTTGATACGAAAACAGCTTCCGTCTATGCGCCGGCTACGAATAATACCAAACTTCTGCTGAATCGGAATACAATAAACAAAGGTCCCATTGACGTTCGCGGCGGATTGCTTTCGATTGTGAATTGCGATTTCAACAACGAGCCTAACCAGATTATTTTGGGCGCCAATGTCAGGGCAAACGTCACCGGCAATCGTTTCCTGAAAGAAGCCAAAATAAAGAATGTGTCTATGTATAAATGTAATATAGACCACGATCCGATAGAAATGACCCCGTTGCCGCATTTCCCGTATAAAAATCAATATGATTTTGTGCAGAAACCAAACGGAACCGCTTTTTATGTAGCCGGCGCAACAAATGGCGTAAGCGCGACAGCCGGTGATAATTCCGACGCCTTGCAGGCCTTATTGAATCAGGCGAAAACGGATGGCGGAGGGATTGTTTTCCTGCCTCCGGGACATTATAATTTCCGGAAACCGCTGACTATTCCGGCGGGCGTAGAATTGAAAGGCTCTGTGGATGTTCCGACTTTGCCGACCGGACCGGGTAGCGTTATGGAAATCTATGCCGGGAAAGATGATGAAAACGGAACGCCTTTTATTAGCATGGAACCGGGCAGCGGTATCCGCGGTTTGGTGATGAACTATCCCGAACAGCTTGTTCAATTGCTGACCGAGCCGGAACGCAATGGCGGCGACATTTATCACTATCCTTACACCATTCGCGGAAACAGGGATGTCTATATTGTAAATATAACATTCAGAACTTCTTATCATGGAATAGACCTCTTTACCAACAAATGCGACAATCACTTCGTCGATTATCCCTCCGGTCACGTTTTCAAAACCGGAATCCATGTGGGTGGTGGTTCCAAAGGCGGGCATATCTATAATGCCCAATTCAATCAAATTGCTTACGGATCGGGTGGCGAAACCAAATTCGGCGCATGGCCTAATTCGCCTGATAACACACAGGCCGACCAGAATAAATACAGGAGAGAGCACGACTTGGCTTATGCGTATTGCTGGAATAATCTGTATTTCCTGATTATAGAAGATTGTGAAGACCAGGTGTTGTACAATAATTTTGACTTCGGCTCCAACCGCGGCTTTACCCTTGGCCCCGGCGCCAACGGCATTTGCTTGGGACAAGGTATCGATCAAGGAATGAATTCGTTCTATATCAGTGGAGTAGGGGAGAAAGGCTTTAACTTCATCAATACACAAATCGTAACAACCGCTCCCGGAAATCCCGGCGAAGTAAAAGACGAATACAAACAAAACAACCGCTATTTTCAGACTACTTCGAGTTTTACCGGTAGAGTGACCTTTTTCGGCGCCGATTTCTGGGGACAACCTCAAAATATTTCCAACGATATACAAAGCGGAATCCTTGAATTACAAGCCGGGAATTACGAAAACTCCGGACAAAGAAATTTCGCTTCCATCGGTTCAAGCGGTACATTTGATATTATCGGATCGAATATCAACAACATCAGTTCTTTGCTGACCGCCGGCTCCGCACCGCAATTTTTTATCCAATCCTCGTTGGTTAATCAAGGAAATGTCAACCCGGATGATTGCGGATTGTGGTTAAACAATTTAGGCTTTACTGCAAGCGTAAGTCCCGATGCCGGCGCATTCATTCCGAGAGATGGTTGGATTGCCACCGCTTCCGTTTACAACAACGATGCACAGAACAGTTTGGACGCCGTCGAGGCAACCCGCTGGTCAACCTTGAGCGACCGCCAGAAACCCGGACAATGGTTTATGGTTGATATGCGTGAAAATAAAACTTTTACGGGAATTTATATGGATCCGGCTACGACGAGCGGCTATACGCCTGTGTCATTTACGGTTTATGTTTCTACCGACGGTGAAAACTGGACTTCTGCCGGAAGCGGCAGAAATACCGCTCAGGCCTTTTTTGATAAACAATTCGCCCGTTATATCAAAGTCGAACAAACCGGTACCGGAACGAGTGCATGGCGAATCGCCGAATTTTACGTTGCAAATACCGATCCGACCGGAGTAAAAAAGATTGTAAAGAAAGATGATGTTGCTATCCGGTTTTCTTCTGACCGGTTAAGTATATCCGGATTGACGGGAATCTCAACGGCGAAGATATATAACCTTGCCGGACAATTGCTTGTACCTCCCTTTGAAATCAATGCGTCTGCCCCGGTAAATATTCCGCAGGGAATTTACATCGCTGTAATTCATAATAATGGTAATATTTACAAAAAGAAATTAGTGAAAAATGAAAATTAAGAAATGTTTAATCATGGAAAATAAATTTGTTTATTACAATGTATAATATGGAAAACATCATGAAAAGAAAATTCTTATTCGTAGTATTCATTTTGTGTATCAGTACAAGTATGTTTGCTCAGAAAATCATCACGGGGACGGTAAAGGACGCCACATCCGAGCCGTTGGTGGGAGTTTCGGTATCGGTGAAAGGTAGCAAATCAGGTACTGTTACGGATATGGATGGAAATTTTTCCCTTCAGTTAGAAACCGGAGATAAGGCCTTAAGATTTAGTTATCTCGGAATGAAGGATAAAACCATTGACGTCGGAAACAAAACACATTACAATGTGGTCATGGAGGAAAATTCCACCCTTTTGGACGAAGTCGTTGTTACGGCTTTGAATATCAGCCGGCCGAGCAAGTCGCTGCCGGTAGCCCAGCAACGGGTCGACGCCGCAACGATCGCCGAAGTGCGTGACGCCAACATCGTTTCCTCGCTTGCCGGTAAGGTAGCGGGGGTAATGGTTACGCCGCCGCCCAGCGCCACCGGATCGGCGCGTATCGTTATCCGCGGCAACAGTTCGTTTACGGGAAACAACCAACCGCTTTTCGTAGTAGACGGTATGGCCATCGACAACAGCGACGGCAGTCAAAGCGCAGGCCGGGACGGCGGTTTGGACATGGGTAACGGCGCTTCCGACATCAATCCTGATGATATCGAAACCATCGACGTGCTGAAAGGGCCTAACGCAGCTGCTTTGTACGGTTCCCGTGCAGCCAACGGAGTAATCATTATCACTACCAAAAAGGCAAAAGCGAATCGTTTCAAAGTATCCGTCAATTCCAATACGATGTTCCGTTACATTACCCAATGGCCTGCATTTCAAAACTCTTTCGGGATGGGACACTCGTCCCGGATGGTAGGCAGTCATTCCGAGTGGTTACGGACAACGGACGCCAGCGGCAATCTCTATCCCTATCCGGGTATCCCGATTATGGAAGAAATCAGCACCGACCAGGGCGGACGTTCCAACGGAGGCCCCATGATCGGTATCCCATATATTGGTTTGGACGGACTGATACATCCCTATTCTCCCCAACCTGATAATGTGTACGGTTTCTATCGGAGAGCCTCCACTTATACCAATAATATTTCTGTGGAAGGCGGAAATGCGGATAACAATTATCGCGTATCGCTAACCAATTATAATGCAGACGATGTGGTGGAAAGGCAGAACATGGTAAACAAAAATACATTGAACTTGCGCTTTTTCAATACATTGACGAAAAACCTGACTTTGGATTCCAAAATGACATACATCGATGATGATACGAAAAACCGCCGTTATGCCAATCAAAGCGGGTTTAATCCTTTATACATGTACACCATTCTGGCGCGTTCCATGACACTGGACGAGTTGAAATATTACAAAACGCCGGCAGGTACGGAAACCGTAAAAGTAGGCGGCATCCACAATCCTTATTGGACGATCAATGAAACCGGCAACCAGGATAAAAAAATGCGGATGATGGGAAATTTCGATTTGTCCTGGCAGATTTTACCTTTCCTGAAAGCCGCCTTGATGTATGGACGGGAATACATCAGTACCAACAGTACGGAATACCGGAACAAGGGCGCTTTAGGCGGCGGGAATGATGAGGCCGGATATTATCGCCGCCAATACAATATTACCGACAACGCTCATTACGAATGGAGGCTGGTCTTTAACGACCGTTTCTTGAATGACAAAGTTTCCATTCTGGGAACCTTGGGCGGTCAACAGTTGGACTACAGGGGATCGTGGCTCAACGCTTCGTTGGAATCTCTGAAACAGGCGGGTTTTGAGCATATTTCCAATAGCGACTTGCGTCCTGTGTCGGACGAAGACATTCTCAGCCGGAAACGCATCCGCGGTCTGTACGGCTCGCTGTCGGTCGGCTATAGAGATTTTATTTACATGGATTTTACCGGACGTAACGACTGGAGTTCAACGCTGCCGCCGGAAAATAACTCGTATTTTTATCCCTCTGCCGGCATATCGGTGTTGCCTACCGAAATGTTGGGCGTTTCTTCCGACAAATTCTACGGGAAACTGCGCGCTTCTTACGCTCAGGTAGGTAACGATACTGATCCCTACCGTTTGTTGCCCTACATGAATCTCGGTAGCGGCAACATCTACGGCGGATACAAATATGTATCTCTGCCGGGTACGGTACCTAACAACCACTTGAAGCCGGAACGTACCCGTTCGCTTGAATTCGGCGCCGATATCCGTTTGCTCAAAAGCCGCTTGAATTTTGATATTACTTACTATCAAGCCGATTCGTTCGACCAGATTGTAGAAGCCGATATGTCGTTTTCGTCGGGCTATGAAAGACGGGTGTTTAACGCCGGGGAAATCCGGAATAAAGGATGGGAAATTGCCGTAAATACCACGCCTGTTCAACAGAAAAACTTTCAATGGAACTTGGATTTCAACTTTACAAAAAATGAATCCGAAGTCCTCAGTATGGTGGAAGGCCTCGATCAAATCCAACTCGGTCAGATTTTCGACTTCTATAATGTGATCCGGGTAGGATTGCCTTACGGCTCCATGTACGGCTCTAAATGGTTAACCGACAGGCAGGGACGTAAGATGGTAACTTCCAACGGCGATCCCGTCAAAGTCGATTATGATTATCTGGGTAATTTCAATCCCGACTATATGTTCAGCGTCAGCAACCGCTTTAAATGGAAAGGTTTTGACGCTTACCTCCTGGTCGATATGAAAAAAGGCGGTAAACTTTACTCCGGAACGATGCGGCAATCCATACGCAACGGCGTAATCAGCGGAAATGAAAGACAACAGGAATCGTTCTGGAAACGAACGATAATCATGGGTGAATCGGGCGGAGCCGACGATGTATGGGGCGGTACTTCTTTCGACAACCTGTATGTGTACGACGCTACTCAATACGACAATGTGTACGATATGAATCAGGTTGATCCGAATTATGCGCCCCGGCAGTTTACGGGTTATCTATGGCCGGGAAACGTGGGCTACTGGGCTGATGCTTATTGCAGCGAAGTGACTTACGATGCTTCTTTCGTCAAATTGCGAGAATTGAGCGTTGGCTACTACCTGCCGAAATCATGGATTTCCAAAATTAAAATGAGCAATGCACGTATTTCCGTAGTCGGGCGTAATTTATGGGTTATCTATCAGAAAACCCCGAAAGGCATCGACCCCGAAGCGGCTTTGAATGCAGGTAACGGACAGGGGATGGAATCAGGTTCGCTACCACCTTCCACTACTTTCGGAATAGATATCAAAATCGAATTTTAATTCTCACGTATATAAAGATGAAAAAACAATATTTATCAATCATAGCAGGCTTTGTCGCCTTATTGGCAATGACTGCCTGTACGGAAGGTTTTGAAGAAATCAATACCAATCCTAACCGGATTACTGCTGCCGAACCGGAATTTATATTCGGTTTAAGCCCGGTAAGCACCTTGCGGGCAATAGGAGGAGCGGGCAACAACGCCACTCGTGCAAACAACTGGTTTGTTTTCGGCAATTACAGCCAGATGTGGGCGGTGGAAGGCGGCGGCGCTCCGCACTTTTCGGCGGACGGAGCTTCCGACGATCTTTGGAACAGTCTCTATTCCAATTCGTTAAAGCCGCTGTTCAATATTATTAACAATTACAGTGATAACCCCGGATACAAAAACCGTGTGGCGATTGCCAAAATATGGCGTTCGTATGTGTTTTCCATATTGGTAGGCCTTTACGGTCCCTTGCCCTATACGGATGCCTGCAACGGTGATGTTAAGGCGCGTTTTGATAAGGAAGAAGATATCTATCTCGGTATTCTGGCGGAATTGAAAGAGGCTTACGAAGCGATCGACCTGAAAAATACTACCGATAAATATCCGACGGTAGCCGAGCCGTTCTTGCAGTCCGACTTGACGCGATGGTCGCAGTTCGCCCATTGTATCCGTCTGCGGACAGCGATGCGGATTGCCGGGTGCGATGTCCATCACCCCGATAAAACTTGGTTGCAATCGCTGTCTGCAACGGCTAAAGCCATAGTTGCAGAAGAATTAAACCATGCGGAAAACGGTTTGCTCATCAACAGCAATACCGGTAATTTCTACATGACTTTCGACAACAACGACTTGAATACGAGAAATCCCCTGTTTTTCATCGTTGACCAAATGACGCCGGCGGAAAAGAAAAGACAATTGGGAAACCTGCCGGTACTTCATGAATCGTTAATGATGTGGATTAAGCCGGCTACCTACAACGACCCTGTTTTGTCGGTCTATGTAAAACCGGGAAACGGCGGTACCCGCCCCAGACCGGTAAACGACAAATATCTGGGACGCCCCAATTCGATGGGAGCGCCGACGGATTACCGTTGGCCCGACGGTTGGGTAAGTCCATACGCCAATGTAGATGATTATCCCAATTATGCCACCATTGGCGCTGAATTCCTCAAATCGAACGCTCAATATTATTTTTTCTCTTATGCCGAACTCTGCTTTCTGCGCGCCGAAGCAAGCCTGAAAGGTTTTTGGAACGGCGGCAAAACAGCCGAACAATATTATTACGAGGGAATTGACGCCCGTTGTTTGAAATACGGCATTGCGCAAAATAAAATCGATCCGTATAAAAATTCTGCCGGAATCAAATGGAGCGCTCCGACCGATCTCGAAAAACAAGGAGTTGTAGTAACCGAATTTCTTGATTATTTGGGTGGATTTACCCATAGCATACTTGGCGGCGAGGAAGACAATTTGAAACGAATTATCGTGCAACATTGGATTTCCCTTTTTGGTCAGAACATTGATGCATGGATTCTTTTGCGCCGTACGCAGGCGATTCAATTCAAACCGAATTTCAATGCCAGCCAGAACGATGGTTATGTGAGCGGGACTTGGGCGTATATTCCGGAGCGCCTGCCTTATCCCGGCCGGGAACGAAGCGTAAACATGGCGGAAACGCAGAACGCTATCCGGAATTATCTGTACGATAATACTTTGCATGATACGCAAGACCGTGTCACTTTCCGTCTGATTTTTGCAGCGGATAATCCCGGCTTGCCTGCGCCTCCGGAAGGAAGTTCAGCCTACATCTCGTTCCCTTATCCGCTTCCGAATCAAGCAATGAATCGTAAATAAATAATTGAAATAAAATGAAAAAGACATTCACTATATTAAGTATTTTTATCTTCCCTACGCTATTTTTTATTGCCTGCGAAGATAGACCGGATGTATATGAATTCCCTGTCGACGAGTATATTTACGATATTCCGGATGTACCCGTAACCGAAGATTATGTGGTAGGCGTCGCCTACGATACGAAATTCCGCGATACCCTCTACACAGATATGTGGTATGACAATGGAACAAAAGCGCATCAACTTTATACCGGAACGCCCGTATTGGGTGAATACGACCTTCGCCATGATGCGAATGTACTGCGGCAACACTTAGACTGGGGAAAGGAAGCCGGCATAGACTTCTTTGTCCTGAGCTGGGGAGGACATGGCTTTAACGATACGATCCTGACGAATTGGAAACAATTGTATGCACAGGATCAAGCCCGCCCGAAAGCAGTCATCCGTTTCGACCCCGGCTATCGTTTCAGAACCGGAACAGATACCTTGCAATTGAATCAACTGCGTATGGATTCTTTGCGCTACGATTTGGATTCGCTTTATACACACGTGATGATGCATGATTTTGTGTATAAAAAAGCCGACGGCAAACCGGTAATGGTATTCTGTAATTTTACAAATACCGGTCAAATACCTCGTGTGAACGACTTTATCACTTTCCTGAAAAGTTCCTCCACCATCAATAACAATATCTGGCTGATGGCGGAATTGGGAGGAGGATGGACGTCGCCCGAACGCTGGGGCTATCATGCCGCAAACGGTTACGACGGGCCAACCGCGGGTTATGTGAGGGCAGATTCCATCAAACCTTTCGATGCTTTCTTTATTACCGATATTTCGCATAACAACTACGACCGGTTTTATTCGCAGTATTCATATTTGGATTACAACTACCGCTACTGGCAGGTACGGATGAAACCTTTAGGCAAGGAATATATTCCGACCGTACAGCCCGGTTTTGACGACCGGGTGAATACGCCGGCAAGCGACCGTTACTTTATTCCCCGTTGGAAAGATGGCAAGGCTTATGTGATAAGTTCCTTCGCCGAAGGCAGTAACCAATATGATTTCAGCAGTTTTACCGAAAATCCGTATAAAAAATGGGCGGATGTAGCCAAGCGCAATGTAGGCCCCAGCCGCATCATCATGATATACAACTGGAATGATTTTAACAGCGGCAGGAATCTGGAGCCTGTAACGGAATTTGGAACGGATTACTTGCAATATACGAGAGAGTTCTTTAAGAAACGATGAATAACCCCCCGCCCCCTGAAGGGGACACAATGTTGGTAGAAAGCAATATCCCGTCAGGAACAGGTTTTGCCAACGTTTCATCCCGTTAGGGGGCAGGGGGTAATCATATTCCGATTTTTGAGGTAGCGTTTAAATGGACTTCGGCTCTACCCCAAAAATCAAACTGAAAAAATAAATAATCGGAAGTCCGAATTTTAAACTTTTAAATTTTAATATTTATGAAACTAAGTTACTTTTTGAGGTCATTGGCATTGGTAGCGCTGATGGCACTGGTTATGAACGTAAAGGCAGCCGATATTCGCGTGGCTAATGGCGCTACGGATACGGAATTGGCGGCTGCATTGGAACAAGCGACAACGGGTGATGTTATTCTGATTGACGGTTGGGTAACAATTAATGCTATGGTTCATGTTACAAAAAACGTAACAATTAAAGCCGGAGTCGCAAGCGCCGGTTTTGATGGGGGAGGCAACACCCGTTTGTTTGAAATCCATCCCGACCCGGTTGACGGAGCCAAGTTGGTTTTTGAAAATCTGGATTTTACAGGTGGTGACGGTTGGAAAAGCGACCCGACTGACGGCGGTGTTGCCAGAATCTATGGTGGTGTAACCGAATTCGTTTCGTGTTATTTTTATGAAAACCAGGCGCGTCGTGCCGGAGCCTTTATGATTACGGAAAACGGTACAACGGTAACTTTCAGAAAATGCGAGGCATTCGATAATGTAGCGGTAACCAATGGTACTGAAACCGGTGAAAGCCGTGGCGGTTATATATTCACGGACGGTGAAACTCATATTATCCATGAATATTGTCAAATATATAATAATCAATCCATTGGTGGCCGGGGTGGTGCGCTTTGTCTTTTCGGAGGCGGTACGCGCCGATTCTATTATTCTGTTCTCAGCAGTAACAAAGCAGGTAACTGGAGTGAAGACGGATCGGAAAAATTAGACCAAAATGGAAATCCGGCTAGCAGCGGTGAATACGAAGGCGGTCTTTTATTTACTACCGGTGGTGCAACAACGTTTGAATCATGCGGTATTGTCGATAATAAGTCTTGGAGTCATGGCGGTATTCTGATGGGATGGGGAGGTGCAAATATCACTTTCATTAATTCTACCATAGCAAAAAATCAAAGTATGCACGACAGGTCTCCCATCTGGACTTGGGAAACTACTACAACATTTGTAAACAGTCTATTTGTTGACAATCTTGGACAAAATGCAGGTAATGGCGCCGGATTCGATGGAAATGCCAATGCAGCTGTGCGTCTGAATATCTTTAATTCCGTTTTTGCCCGTAACGTTGCCGGTAGCGATGGAGCCGTAGATATACGCATGATTCCGAACTATGCTACACAACTGACGGTCAAGAACTCGCTTATCGGTTTGATTCAAGGTAGCACAGACGGATTGGTTTCGGTTGACAATCCGAATATTCCTACCAAATCCAATATTGCCATGTATAAATTAGTAGACACGGAACAGGCATCACTCGACTACGCTTTGTTGGAAAATTCCGGTGTTAATTTCGATCAAGGGATAAGATATAGCGCGTCTTTCGGAATGCCGTATTATCTGTTGACCGCCGGCAGTACGGTAACCAAATTGGGCGATCCCGCTTTGTTGGCCGACTATGACCTGAATACCGATTTATTCGGACAAACTCATACGCCTGCCGCAGACGGTTCTATTTCCGCAGCTCCGACTTTGGCTTCTACCGAAGCGGATTACGACGATGGTGCGCTGGGAATCGTTATCCCGAATCTCGTACAAAAAGAAAATTTCCGTATCATCGGTACGGTTTCCAACGGTATTCTGGGAGTTGATTTCGGTAACATCAAAGGTCTTGTCAAAGCTGATTTGATTTCCCTTGCCGGACAAGTTGTTGAAAATGTATTTAACACTACCGTTGTCGGTAAAGGTTATTACAATGTAAACGTACGTCCGGGTATTTACCTCCTCCGCGCTGTAAACAACGGAAATACGTATGTGCAAAAAGTTATTGTTAAATAATGGATTGAATGATAAGGTGTAATATTGTAGAGACGTTGCTGCAACGTCTCTACTTTAATTGTGTCAATAATGAATAAAAAACGAATCCGAATATATCTTAATTATATCATAATCATTTTATTCACGGTAAGTTGCAATAAAATTCCGGCTTATAAAAACGCGTCTCTGCCGGTAGAAAAACGGGTAAATGATTTACTTTCCCGCATGACCACGGAAGAAAAAGCGGCGCAATTGGATATGTTGCCGGCCAACGATATTCTCATAGATTCGGAAATTTTGTCGGCCGATAAGGTTCGTTATTTTATCGACTCCATGAGTATTGGATCCATTCACGATTTATATCCCCAAACGGCTGCTTTGGCTAATGAGTTGCAAAAACACGCTATCGAAAATACTCGTTTGGGAATACCTCTTCTCTTTATTGAAGAAGCTTTGCATGGTTACCAGGGCGAAGGCGCTACCTGTTTCCCGATTCCGCAAGGAATGGCTTCTACTTGGGATAGCGCTTTGGTTTATAGCATGGGACGTGTTATCGCAACCGAAGCCCGGGCGCACGGGATTCATTTTGTCCTTGCTCCGAATCTGGATTTGGCTCGCGAAATCCGTTGGGGCAGGGTAGAGGAAACCTACGGTGAAGATGTTTATTTTACATCCCGGATGGCTGTAAATCTGATTAAAGGCTTACAGGGAAATAATTTATCGAATAACGATGCAGTTGTTGCCGAACCGAAACACTTTGCCTTGCACGGCTCTCCGGAAAACGGCAGCAACGAAGGCCCTGTCTTTATGGGTGAACGCGAAGTCCGTTCCACGGGATTGTACGTTTTTGAAAAAGCCGTAAAAGAAGCCAAAGCCAAAGGCGTTATGGCCGCCTATCACGAAATCGACGGGGTGCCGAGCGTAGCTAATCGTTGGTTGCTGACAAGCATTCTCCGCGACGAATGGGGTTTTGACGGTATGGTTGTGACCGATCTCGGCGCTATCAAAAAACAAATCAGCACGCACAAAACTGCCGGCAATGAAGAAGAAGCGATTACAAACGCCATCTCTGCCGGTTTGGACATGCAGTTTTATGATTTTCCGCACGAAGATTTTCAAAGGATTATTGTTGAGGCTGTGAAAAACGACAAGCTGGCGTTGAAAGATTTAGACCGGGCGGTCGGGGATGTTCTGAGGATCAAGTTCTTACTTGGTTTGTTCGACCATCCTTATACCGATGAAACATTAGCCGGCCGGGTATTTCATACTGCCGGAAATCGCGCTTTAGCGCTCCAGGCCGCCCGCAAATCAATTGTTTTGCTCAAAAACGACAAGGTCTTGCCCTTGTCCCTGACGAAGTCGCCGGTAAAAAGAATTACATTGACGGGAAATCTGGCTACCGCCACTTATGTTGGCGGTTATTCTCCGACCGGCGCCCAAGCGGTTTCCGTCTATGAAGCATTAAAAGAAAATTACGGGGATAAAATTAAAATTGATTATATCAAAGCGGAAGTTTCCGGTTTGTACGCCGACATCACCCGCTCGGCGCGAAATTCCGACGCTGTAATCGTGGTCATGGGTGAAGCGCAGGAAGAAGTGGGCGAAAGTCGCGATAAATCCGATTTGAATCCGCACAGTATGGATATGGACGTCCTGAAAGCAGCCGCTCGGTCGGGTAAACCGGTCATTACCGTTATGATAACCGGACGGCCTTTGATTTTGACGGAAGTGATCCGACTGTCTTCCGCTTTGCTGCAATGCTGGTTTCCCGGCGAAGCGACCGGAACAGCCGTTACGGATGTGCTTTTCGGAGCGTTTAATCCTTCGGGAAGATTGGCCGTCACTTTTCCCGAATCGCAAGGGGAAATGCCGATGTATTATTCGCATAAGCCTTCCGCTCACCGGCGTTATATTACCGGCGAAGCGAAACCGCTTTTTTCTTTCGGTTACGGATTGAGTTATACGAATTTTGAATATAAAAACTTGAAAATTACGCCTGAAAATCCATCCGTATCCGGCAATATCACCGTCAGTGTGGATGTGACCAATGTTGGTACGAGAGACGGATCGGATGTAGTCCAACTGTATGTCAATGATGTGGTTAGCAGTGTGACAACGCCGGTTAAGCAATTGAAAGGATTTTCCCGTGTGTTTGTTGAAGCCGGTGATACACAAACCGTTACCATGATGTTGACGCCGGAGCATCTTTCGTTGATTAACGGCGACATGAAACGGGTGGTCGAGCCGGGTGAATTTGAGGTTATGATCGGTGCGTCCGCTTCGGATATAAAATTGAGACAAGTCATTAATGTCAGGTAAATCCCGTTCGAATTTACTGCCTCAAACTCCCCCTTTAGGGGGCAGGAGGGTTAAATTGTTAGTTATGAAGAAAATATTTGTATTACCATTAATTATTTTGCTTTCCGTGCAATTTTCTTTTGCACAAAATCCTTTTGTCCGCGATATATACACAGCCGATCCTTCGGCGCACGTTTGGGCCGACGGCCGGCTGTATGTTTATCCGTCTCACGATATTGCCCCGCCCCGCGGTTGCGATTTAATGGATAAATATCATGTTTATTCCACCGGCGATATGGTGAATTGGACGGATCATGGACAAATTGTAGAAGCGAGTCAAGTTCCTTGGGGACAACCGCTTGCCAACGGCGGGAAATTCATGTGGGCGCCCGATTGCGCTTACCGGAACGGTAAATATTATTTCTATTTTCCGCATCCCGACAAAGATCCGTGGAATTCCAACTGGAAAATCGGTATTGCCGTCAGTGACAAACCGGCTTCGGATTTTACCATTCTGCCCGAACCGCTGAAAGGTCTTCCCGAAAGCGGGGAAATTGACCCTTGCGTTTTCATTGACGACGACGATCAGGTTTATTTTTACTATGGCGGGGGAAGCCGTTGTTTCGGTGGAAAGTTAAAAGACAATATGATTGAATTGGATGGAGAACTGCAGCAGATGACCGGACTTTACGATTTTCATGAAGGCGCCTGGGTTTTCAAACGCAATGGCATTTATTATCTCACTTATGCTGATAATAAAAGCGGCGCGAACCAGTTGCGTTACGCTACAAGCAATAGTCCGTTGGGTCCATGGTTGCACCGGGGCGTTTACCTCAATTCCACAACGAGCGATACCAGTCACGGTTCGGTGGTCGAATACAAAGGACAATGGTGGGTTTTTTATCATACAGCCGACCTTTCCGGTACGGGTTTGTTGCGGAGCATCTGCGTCGATTCCCTGTTTTTCGACGAGAATGACGCCATCAAAACGGTTGTACAAACCAAAGATGCCGGAAAGCCTTACCGGGATATTCAGCGGGAAGGCGCCGTTGAAGCGGAAGATTTTAACGAGGGCGGGCAGGGAATCGCTTATTGGGATAATACCGAAGGAAATCAATATCGCAAATACCGTTTGGGTGAATCCGTAGACATTGATCAAAGTCGCAGATGGGAAACCATCTATGTCACGGATACCGATAATAAGGAATATTTAAATTATACTTTTGAAGTTTCCGAGCCGGGAACTTACCATATTGATTTCATTATCGGCGCGGTGAATAACAATCCGGAAGTGAAATTTTATCTGGAATTTGACGGGACAAAAACGTCAAATCCCCGCCGGTATACGGTTCCTTTCGCGGAAATGCCCGGTTTGGCTACGGTTACAGTCCCGAATATCCAGCTGAACCGAGGGAAACATACGATGACTTTTTATCCTTCGGGAAACGTAAGGTTTGACAAATTTGTTGTGTCGAAAGCTACCGGAATCATTACCCCGGCGGTGAAGCGCCTTCATGTTTATCCGAATCCGACGAATGGCGTGATTTATTTTGAGTCGCCTTCGGCCGGCAGTGTGAATATTGCCGGCTTGAGCGGACGGCGCGTTTATTCGGGAATTGTCGATGATTCCTTGCAAAGTATTGATATTTCCGGTGTTGCTTCGGGGATTTATTTTGTTGCTTTGCAGACGGGAGCGGAGTCGTTTCGGAGCAAGATTTTTGTGAAATAATGTCATTCCCGCGAGAGTGGGTTAAGAGTATATCTCCAGACATGCCGCAAGCGGGGACAAAGGAAAGTTGTTGCAAGTAGATAGTAATCAATCAGATAGGTCTTAGTAATTTTGTGTTGGATTAAAATGCGAAAAATGAAGTGTCTGTCATCAATACAGTGACAGACACTTTTGTTAAAATTTTTTTGCGAGAAAAAAACGGGGCTTTATTGGAGCGAATATCACTTATGAAATAAGCCGTTTCGTGCGTTTGCCGGCCTTTTCAATGTGCCAACCACAGATTCTCAATAACCGAAAATTTCTTCCAAAGAAAATTCTTTGACGTCGGCAATTTTTTTCAGGTAATTGAAATCGACTTTACTCTTTTTTCCGATGAGGACGACCGAATACTTCGCCGGTTGGATGTGTTCGTCGAAATATTTTTGGATGTCGTCTAATTTCATGGTTTGAATGGTTTCAAAAATCGGTTTCCGGATATCATAATCAATATTTCTATCTTTCAAATCCATGTAAGTCCAGAAAATATTATTCTTAATGATGCGTTCCGAACGGATGTTGTTCAAAACGTTTTCTTTACTTAAGTCAAAGGATTTTTCCGATTTCGCCATATTGCCCAGCATTTCTTTGAAGGCGTCGATAGCCGTAGCCATTTTGTCGGCTTGCGTTCCCACGTATGCCTGGACATAGTTGGATTTGTCGGCGTAACGCGGCGAAGAGACGTAGGCGTATGCCGAATAGGCTAAACCGCGGGCTTCACGGATTTCCTGGAAAACGATGGAGTTCATTCCCGAACCGTAATAGGCGTTAAACATGTATTGATAGGGTAGGATAGCCGGGTCGAATTTCACGTCCTTCGCCACCAGGAAGATTTCGGTTTGTACCATATCGTAATCGGCAAAATAAACAACCGGTTTGTCCATCGGCAATTCGGGATAATCGACTTTTGCAGGGACATCGACAAGCGTTTCGGGCGTTTTCACTTTCTTCAATACGCCTGCTATTTTGGTTTCGGCGTCGGGTCCGTAATAAAAATATCCGTGCTTGTAACCCGCGAATTGTTTGATAATATCAATTAATTCCTGCGGATCGATGGCTTTCAATTCGGTTTCCGTGAGAATATCGGTGAATGAAGATTTGGCGCCGTAGAATGCTTGCTGAATCAGGCCGTTGAGAATCCGGTTTTTATTTAATTTGGCATTGGCTCTTTCTTTGAGGATATCGTTCACCAGATTGTTGTATGCTTCGGGATTCACTGTAGCATCGTTTATCATTTCGTCCATCAAGGCGAGCGAACGGTCGAAGGTTTCATCCAAACCGGAAAGCGTGAGGTAAGTACGTCCGGAAGTAGAAGAAGCATTGAAACTCATTGCCAATTTATACATTTCCATTTTCAGGGCTTCGGGCGAATACTTGGATGTTCCCAAATAAGGCAGGTAGCGGAAAGCCAAAGCCAGTTTTTTGGCGGTAACATTGGATATTTCGACGAATTGGTTTAAAGAATAAAGCCTGTTGCTCGGATTTTTTGTATAGTAAAAATCTACGCCGTCTTTAAGCGTTTGTTTTTTTAATAATGACTTGAAATCGAGGAATACCGGTTCGATAGGTTCTGTTTTCATCGACAGGATTTCTTTGGCGAGCGGCGATTCGCTTTCGCGATTGATTGTGATCGGGGTAATCGTCGGTTTATCTACGCTTACTTTGTTTTTATTTTCGCCTGTCCGTTTGTAAACGGTCACGTAGTTGTTGTCTTTGAAAAAGTCATTGGCGAAAGCCACCACATCCGTTTTGGTAATTTTAGCCATTTCGTCGATTTTAGCGGCTTCGTCTTTCCAATCCGCTTCATTGATGAAAGCGTTCAGGAAATCGTAACATGCGTTGCCGCGATTGTCGGTTTTCCTGATTATCTGCAATTTGTAATTGTTTATAACAGCTTCTATCAGAGTGGAATCGAAATCCCCGGCTTTCAGTTTCCCTATTTCCTCCTGAATCAGGCCGCCTACTTCTTCCAAAGTCTGTCCATTGCGGGGCATGCCGGTAAATACAAAAATTCCGTAGTCTTTCATGGATTCCGCCCAGGCGGAAAGATTCAGCACTTTTTGTTTTTGCAGCAAATCCAAATCAATCAGGCCTGCTTTTCCGTTCGACAGAATGGAACTGATTAGCTCAAGATAGATGACGTCTTTCGATTTTGCATCGCCAAACCGGTAAGCGACTGCAATACGTTCCTGGTCGGGAGTTGTTACATTGAGCGTCCGTGTTGCGGTAACCGGTTCTTCTTTGACCGGTTCGGGGTGTTTCAGATTTTCGTTCGGCTGCATTTGCCCGAAATATTTGTCCACAAGTTGCACCGTCGATTCGAAATTCAAATCCCCGCTCATCATGACAGCCATGTTGTTGGGGACATAGAAATATTTTTGGAAAGCCATTACGCTTTTCATCGAAGGATTTTTCAAATGTTCGGGCAAACCGATCACATCTGTTTTATAAGGATGTTTGTCGAACAAGCCTTCAAATATTTTTTGATACATCATGGAAGTTCCTCTGTCTTGGTACATGTTAAATTCTTCATACACAGTTTCCAATTCCGTATGGAACAAACGCAGTTGCAGGTTTGAAAAACGGTCGTATTCCAATTTCAGGAAGCGTTCGATTTCGTTTGCCGGAATATCGTTCACGTAAGCCGTCAGGTCGTAGCTCGTGAAAGCATTTGTGCCGGAAGCGCCGAGTGCGCCGATAATCTTGTCGTATTCGTTTGAAATAGCGTACTTGGACGCTTCTTGCGAAACGGCGTCGATTTGTTTGTAAATTTTTTTCTTTTCATCGGCCGTTTTGGCTAATTTGTGGATTTCAAACAAAGCGGCGATACTGTCTAACAACGGTTTTTCCTTTTCCCAATCCGCAGTTCCATAATGATCGGTGCCTTTGAACATCATGTGTTCCAAATAGTGCGCCAGTCCTGTGTTGTCGCGCGGCTCGTCTTTCGAACCGGCACGGACGGCGATAACCGTTTGGATACGCGGTTCATCCGCGTTTTTTGACAGATAAACTTTCAATCCGTTGTTCAGCGTGTAAATACGCGCTTTGTAAGGGTCGTTGGCGACTTCCTCGTAAGCGTATCCGTTAGCGTCTTTTCCCTGAAGCGTTTGGTATTCTACCGCTTTCTTTTGGCAACCGGCGGCTAACATGGATAACAAAATCGTTCCTAAAAAAATTTTTTTCATTTCCATAAATAAATAATTATTAAAATTAGTATTGGCAAATTTACGATTTCTATTTCAGTTCGCCATTTCGGAAAGGAACTTAATCCGCACCAAGCGGATTTCCTCTTCGGTGTATTCGTTCCCGATTTCTTCAATGGCTTTTTCCAAGCTATCCGTTTCCGATTCTTTGAAATAGAGGTAAATGTCTTCAATATGATCTTCGTCCGTAAATTCATAAAGGAAATAATCAATATTGATTTTTGTTCCCGAATAAACAATCGCTTCTATTTCATCCAACAATTCATCAGCTTCCAAGCCTTTAGCCAAAGCAATGTCGTTTAAGGCCACTTTCCGGTCAATGCTTTGAACGATGTCGATTTTCAGTTTGGATTTATTCGCTACCGTACGGATTCTCAAATCTTCGGGGCGTTCGATTTCGTTTTCGGTGACATGCCTTTTGATGAGTTCGATAAATTCTTGTCCGTAACGTTTGGCTTTTCCGGCGCCTACACCCGGAATATTCTGCAATTCCTCGATAGTAATCGGGTAAGTTGTTGCCATTGCTTCTAAAGACGGGTCTTGGAAAATCACATAAGGCGGAACATCCCATTTTTTGGAAAGTTTTTTCCGCAAATCTTTCATCATCGAATACAAAATCGGATCGACCGCACAGACAGCGCCCCCGCGCATCGGTGTTTCTTCCACATTTTCTTCTTCTTCAAAATCATTGTCTTTCGTTATTTTAAAAGAAGTCGGATTGGTTAAATATTTTTTACCGGCGAACGTTATTTTCAACAATCCGTAATTTTCGATGTCTTTATCAAGATAGCCGGCAATCATGGCTTGCCTGATTACCGCATTCCATGTTTTTTCATCTTCTTCACAGCCGGTGCCGAAAATTTCCAGATACTGGTGTTCGTAAATATAAATTTCCGAAGTTTCTTTCCCTTGCAGGATATTAATAATATGATCGGCTTTGAATTTATTATTCAATAAATCAACCGTTTCTAAAATAGAGATTAATAATTCTTTTGCTTCCACTTGTTTTTTAGGATTTAGACAATTATCACAACATCCGCAATTATCTTTCGTATAGTCTTCCCCGAAATAATGCAATAACATTTTCCGGCGGCAGAGTGACGATTCTGCGTATGCTTTGGTTTCTTCCAAGAGTTGTTTCCCGATTTCCTGTTCGGAAACAGGTTTTCCCTGCATGAATTTTTCCAGTTTTTGCAAATCTTTGTTTGCATAAAAAACGATGCACTTTCCTTCGCCTCCATCTCGTCCTGCACGTCCCGTTTCCTGATAATATCCCTCAAGGCTTTTGGGAATATCATAATGAATCACGTAACGTACGTCGGGTTTATCAATTCCCATCCCGAAAGCGATTGTAGCTACAATTACTTCCGTTTCTTCCATTAAAAAAGCATCCTGATTTTCCGAACGTTTTTGCGAATCCATACCCGCGTGATAGGCTAAGGCATTGATTCCGTTTTCTTTAAGTATTTGCGCAAAATCTTCTACTTTTTTTCTGGACAGGCAATATATGATTCCCGATTTACCCGGATTTACTTTAATAAATTTAACAATTTCCTTGTCAATATCTTTATTTTTAGGGCGTACTTCATAATAGAGGTTAGGCCGGTTAAAAGAAGATTTGAAGACAACAGCGTCCATCATTCCCAGGTTTTTCTGGATGTCATGCTGAACTTTAAGCGTAGCCGTAGCAGTTAAAGCGATCAATGGGCGACGTGCTATTTCATTGATTATAGGTCTGATACGTCTGTATTCCGGTCTGAAATCATGCCCCCATTCCGAAATGCAATGCGCTTCATCAACCGCATAAAATGAAACTGATATTTGTCGGATAAATTCGATATTTTCTTCTTTGGTCAGGGATTCCGGCGCAACGTAAAACAATTTGGTAACACCCGACAGTATGTCTTCCTTTACTTTATCAATCGCACTTTTGTTCAAAGAAGAATTGATGAAATGAGCTACCCCGTTTTCTTCGCTAAAATTCCGCATGGCGTCGACCTGGTTTTTCATCAAGGCGATGAGCGGCGAAATAATAAGGGCAGTACCTTCCATTAAAAGGGCCGGTAATTGATAGCAAAGGGACTTTCCTCCTCCGGTGGGCATCAGGACAAAAGTATCCTTTCCTTCCATGATATTGCGGATTACCGCTTCCTGATTCCCTTTAAAAGTGTCAAATCCAAAATGTTTTTTAAGTTGTTCTGTTAAAAAATCTTTTTTCCCCATATTGAAAATTTTCCTATCTTCATTATAACAAAGATATATGATTGTCTTGGAATAATACAAATATTTTCAGACTTTTTTTTGAAAATTTTAAAATAATACTCTTATTTACTGTTAGCCAATAGTTTTGTTCTTGATTTTTCCACTTTGGATTGTGCATAATCAAGGGTGATACGGAGTTCTTTTTCACCGGAAGACGGTAATTCAAACATGGCGTCAATCATGATGTCTTCGGTAATCGAACGCAATCCGCGTGCGCCCAACTTAAATTCGATGGCTTTATCGACGATGTAATTCAACGTATCTTCATCGAAAGTCAGCGTTATTCCGTCTAATTCGAGCAATTTTTGGTATTGTTTGATTATAGAATTTTTAGGTTCGGTAAGAATATTGCGAAGTGTCGTTCTGTCCAACGGTTCCAAATAGGTCAGGATGGGCAAACGGCCGATAATTTCAGGAATAAGACCGAAAGATTTCAAATCTTGCGGAGCTATGTATTGCAGCATATTGTTGCGGTCGATATGCGCTGTCTTTTGGATGGCAGTGTAACCGACAACCTGCGTATTCAGGCGTTGTGCGATTTTTTTCTCAATCCCGTCGAAAGCGCCGCCGCAGATGAATAAAATGTTTTTTGTATCCACCGGAATCAGTTTCTGCTCAGGGTGTTTACGTCCGCCTTGGGGCGGCACATTGACTACCGAACCTTCCAGCAATTTCAAAAGGCCTTGTTGCACGCCTTCGCCGCTCACGTCGCGGGTGATGGATGGATTATCGCTTTTGCGGGCAATCTTGTCGATTTCGTCGATAAACACAATGCCTCTTTCTGCAGTATCCACTTTGTAATCCGCCACTTGCAACAGGCGAGTCAGGATACTTTCAATGTCTTCGCCTACATAACCGGCTTCTGTCAATACCGTTGCATCGACAATCGTAAACGGGACTTTCAACATTCGGGCGATGGTTTTTGCCAGAAGTGTTTTTCCCGTTCCGGTCGGGCCTACCATGATAATGTTTGACTTTTCTATTTCGACCTCATCTTTTCCCGGTTTGTGCATGAGCCGTTTATAATGGTTGTAAACCGAAACAGACAGGTAACGCTTCGCATCATCTTGTCCGATAACGTATTGATCCAGAAATTCCTTGATTTGTTTGGGACGGGGCAGTTCGTCGTTTTTCATCGAAAAACCGTCCTGTTTCTTAGAATTTTCTTCTTTCACAATTTCATGCGCCCGTTCGACACATTCGTTACAAATGTAAGCATTGATTCCTGTGAGAAGTAGTTTTAATTCGTTTTCAGGTCTCCCGCAAAAGCTGCAATGTTGTTTAAAAGATTTTGCCACAAGAATAATTTAACCGATTTGTTTTTTTGTTAATACTTGGTCGATCATGCCATACGTTTTGGCTTCTTCGGCAGTCATCCAGAAGTCGCGGTCGCCGTCGGCCACCACTTTTTCGTAAGGTTGTCCGGAGTGGTCGGCAATGATTGTATAGATTTCCTGTTTGATTTTCAGGATTTCGCGCGCCATGATTTCGATGTCCGAAGCCTGGCCTTGAGCGCCGCCCAAAGGTTGGTGGATCATCACCCTGGAATGTTTCAAAGCCGTACGTTTTCCTTTTGTTCCGGCCACCAGCAGGACAGCAGCCATAGAAGCCGCCATTCCCGTGCAAATGGTATTCACATCGCTGCTGATGTATTGCATGGTGTCGTAAATCCCGTATCCCGATGAAACGGAACCGCCGGGGGAGTTGATGTAAATGAAAATGTCTTTTCCCGGATCGGCCGAGTCGAGGTACAACAACTGCGCTTGAATCACGTTGGCCGTGTAGTCATCCACCTGCGTTCCCAGGAAGATGATGCGATCCATCATTAATCGTGAAAAAACATCCATTTGCGCTACGTTCAACTGTCTTTCTTCAATGATAGTCGGAGAAATGTAATTGTCGGTTATGGAAGCGTACTTGTCTAACGCATTGGAACTCATTCCCAAATGTTTAATCGCATATTTTCTAAAATCGTTCATAAATATTCCTTTTATTTTTTTATATGGGTTCTCAAAATTGAACGGACAAAAGTACTTATATTCTTTTTAAAAACAAAATAAATTCCTAAAAGGCGTTTCAGATTGATGAAGCGACAATTTCACCCACAAATAAGGTTTCTTACGGATAATCATAAAATTTAACTATATTTGCAGCCTCTAACTATTAAATTATATAATAATGAAGAAAAATTTATTTTTATTAGTAATTGCTTTTTTAATGTGCGGTAAAGTTTGGTCCGGAGGTTTATTGACGAATACGAATCAAAATGTATCTTTTTTGAGGAATCCGGCGCGTGGCGCTTCTACCGAAATAGATGCGGCTTATACGAATCCGGCGGGTTTGGCTTTTCTTACGCATGAAGGATTCGTTTTTTCGATTAATAATCAAAGTGCATTTCAGACGCGTTCTTTAACGACTACTTTTGCGCCTTTTGCCGGCTTTGGGGATAATGCGACGAAATACTTTGAAGGTAAAGCGACAGCTTGGGTAATTCCCTCTATACAGGCGGCATATAAAACAGGCGACTGGGTATTTTCGGGGAATTTCAGTGTTGTCGGCGGAGGAGGAACGCTTGAATTTGCGAGCGGTTTGCCTTCGTTTGAAGCGCAAATATCCATGATTCCGCTATCCGTCAACCAACAGGTGGGCGCTAATGCTTTTACCGGGTACTCCCTGGAAAGCCGGTTGAAAGGTTCTTCCATAACGTTCGGCGGACAGTTGGGCGTTACTTATTCGATTCTTGATAATTTTTCCGCTTACTTGGGCGTGCGTTTGAATTATGTGAACAATAGTTATGAAGGCTATCTTAAAAATATTCAGTTGCGTAGCGCAAATGGAGGAGTATACATACCTGTGCAGAACGTAGTTCCTACCGTAGGCGACATGAATCTGGATTTAAAGCAAACCGGCTTGGGAATTGCGCCGATCATCGGTCTGGATTACAAATGGAATAATCTGAATGTAGGAATCACCTGCGAATTGAAAACGGCGATTGAATTAACCAACGAAACGAAAGAAAATACCACAGGACAACCTCAGTTCGACGATGCTTTCAAAACGCCTTACGACATTCCTGCATTGTTGAGTATCGGTGCACAATACGATATTCTTCCCGCGTTGACGGTATCGGCCGGTTATCACCATTTCTTCGATT
>JAISWH010000041.1 GCA_031271125.1 Dysgonamonadaceae bacterium | reverse complement strand
TATACAGTGACAGACATTTAAAACACAAAAATTGATTGATTATGTACTTGTGATTGAGACAATTACAAGGATTCTGGTTAAATGTAAACAAATGTTAAAGAAAAAATTGAAAAATTTGGAAAAAAGATGAAAAAAGTACTTTTTTTGATGTTTATGCTGTTCCTGATTGTATCGGGAACAGCAAATTTGAGGGCGCAAGTGAGGATTGGAGGAAACGGGGTTCCGAATAAGACAGCTGTTCTGGATTTGAATATTAGCGATGCTCCCGAACCCGGTAATTTAGGCGGACTGCTACTTCCCCGTATTCCCTTAAGCAATGTGAAACACAAATTAAATGATACCGTTCCTATGAACGGAGCTATTGTTTGGAACACCAACGATGATTTTTATTTGGGTAAAGGCGTTTATGTCTGGGGCGATACCGTTTGGGTGCCCATTCAGCGGACGCTTATTAGCAACAGCACCTATCAATCGGTTACGACGAAACCGAATGTAGAGATTCCCTCTAACTCCAATCCCGAATTAGGATTGGGTATGATTTTTCAGGTGCCGACCTCATACCTGGACTGGAGTAATACCGCCCGATTTATTTGGGACGTAAGAGTGAATGCAAAAAATGGCGAAGCGGCGGATTCTGATGATGAGAAATCCGATATTGTGATTTCAGGTACCAAACAGGAAATGGTGTTTATTCCTTATGATAATACCGAACGAACTTATTCGGCCCGGGTGAAACCGATTTCCAATAATGGAACTGTCTTGGATGAGTGGTCGGACTGGACAGTATCTGCTGCCGGTAAATATCGGGGATGGTATCGACTTACCGGCCCCACAGGGTATGATATTTTTAATGTCGATGTTGATAATTATATAGAAAATCCTACCTATGGACGCGGGCGTAAAAAAATGGATATGAGTAACGAGTATGCTGTTGAAATGGTAGCAGGAATAGCCGGAATAACTCCTACCTACCTGTGGTCTATTGTTCAGGATGGAACCGGCGAACTTAAGCCTTTGGTCGATACAACCCAATCTACTGTGAAGCTTATTTTTAATGAAGGTATCTCAGAAAAAGAAGAACTGGTAAAAGATCCGAGTCGTGCCGACACGATTATTTTACAATGTATTGTAACCGAAGGTAGTGAAGATCCATATATACTTCGGCGAACAATTACCGTTGGAAACAGGGACGAATGTTCGCCTGCTGCCGGATTGTTGGATGCGGAAGGTAATAGATATACCGTTTCCAAGTTTGATAGTGTTTGCTGGATGACCCAGAATTTGCGTTCTACGTGGACCCTGCAGGGAAGTCAAAAACAGGAGATACCCGAAGGCACGAATAAAGACAATGATCCGAATGCTGTTGTTTATTATTATCCTAACAGTAATAGTACAAATTCTCCGTCTGAATATGGACTCTTATACACTTGGAGCGCCGCTAATATCGGCACAACGACAACAGAAGCTACGAATGCTTTTCCCGGTAAAACATCCGACCGGCAGGGGATTTGTCCGGATGGTTGGACACTGCCCAGTGATTACGATTGGAATCAATTGGAAAAAGAGATTGCAACTAAGCCGGAACTTTACTCTGATGAAAGTGCTACAATGGAGCCTGATGCATGGAATGTAACTTATGAAGGCAGTACCGAATGGCGTCCGGCAACAGGAACCAATGAAAAGTGGTGGGGGCGCCGGATGAAAAGTCCCACTAAAGTTACATCCACCGCTACCAACGGTGTAAGCAAAATAGACAGCACCGGCTTCAATGCGTTGTTAGTGGGCTACCTTGGGAGCGGTAATGGCGCCGATTTCGGCTCGTACACGAACTTCTGGTCCAGTAGCGCCGGTAGTGCTACCGCTGCGTGGCGTCGGCGTCTGAATGGCGGCAGCTCGGGTGTGTATCGTGACACTACCAATAAGTCCTACTTGTATAGCGTTAGGTGTAAGAAATAATGACAATTTGACTCCGCTCGGCGAAGGCTCCAGCCTTCGTCGTGTTAAAAGCAAGCGTCCCCGCTTGCGGCATGTCCGGAGACATGCTTTTAACCCGACGCGTGATCGCCAAAAGTGAGTGGAACAAATTGCTTGAATAGTACTGTATGATGGGCCGGCACTATCGGCCCAATCATCACCACTTTACGCGTATAAATGTGGGTTAGAAAACCTAACCCATTGTTTTTTAAAAAATTTAACTCTGCCAAAAGAAAAACAAGATTTTTTTTGCCGAAAAATTTTAACAAAAGTGTCTGTCACTGTATTGATGACAGACACTTCATTTTTCGCATTTTAATCCGGCATAAAATTACTAAGACCTATCTGATTGATTACTATCTACTTGCAACAATTTTCCTTTGTCCGGCAAACTTTTTCAGCCGCCTTATTTAGAATTATTCTAAATAAGAAAGCCACTTAACTTATTGATTTATAGTTGTTTCATTCTTGTTTAAATAGTAAAAAAGGCATAAATCGGACTTATCTATCTTAGTATCAATAATTTACAAGTAATATTTTAAAGCCCCAGTTTTGCAATTTAACAATTTGTTAAACATTTGTAAAACATTAGGCCTCTTAAGTATCTTAAAATCAGCTATTTACAAACGCCGTCTGTCATCAATACAGTGACAGACACCGGAAGCACAAAGTTGATTTGATAAGCTATTGATTTACAGAGATTTATGCGTTTTCTTGAAAAAAATATTAAAACTTAAAAAGTGTGAAAATTAACAATTGAAAGAATGAAAATGACGAAAAAAACAATTTTTTTATTATTGCTGTTCCTGATGGTTTTGGGAACAGTTAATGTAAACGCACAGGTGCGGATTGGCGGGACAGATGCTCCTCATCCCACTGCAGTCTTGGATTTGAATGCCGATAACGACGATGAACCTGCGGGTAATTTTGGAGGGTTCTCGCTTCCCCGTATTCATTTACAAGCCGTAGAACAGAAGTTAAATGGAGCTCTGCCTTTGAACGGAACTATCGTTTGGAACACCAACGATAATTTTTATTTGGGTAAAGGCCTTTACGTGTGGGGCGATAGCGTTTGGGTGCCTGTTCAGCGGACGCTTATCAGCAACAGCGCCTATCAATCGGTTACGACGACACCGTATGTAGAGATTCCCTCCAGCTCCAATCCCCAATTAGGAGTGGGTATGATTTTTCAGGTGCTGACCTCATACGTGGACTGGAGTAATACCGCCCGATTTATTTGGGAAGTAACAGCGAATAAAGCAGGCGTCGAACCGGCGGAGGCCGATCCTGATTATGATGAATCCGGTATTGTGATTTCAGGTACCAAA
>JAISWH010000189.1 GCA_031271125.1 Dysgonamonadaceae bacterium | reverse complement strand
AGCGGGTCGTTGCTTGCATCCAAAGAAGCGCCGCCACGGATACGGATTTGCGAACCGGTTCCCGGATTTCCGTTAGGAATAACCTGAACGCCCGGCATACGTCCCGTAATTAAATTATCCGCCGTTACGATAGGACCCTTGTTCATGTCTTTTGCCGTGAGCAATTCGACAGAACCGGTTGCATCACTTTTTTTCACTGTACCGTAACCGATAACAACCACTTCTTCAAGCAATTGCGCATCTTCCTTCAATACAATCCTGAAATTGGTTTGATTTCCAACCGGAATTTCCTGTGCCGCGTACCCGATATAAGATACTACGAGCACGGCGTTTTCTCCCACAGATAACTCAAAATTACCGTCAAGATTGGTAGCCGTTCCACGGATGGAGCCTTTTTCGGTAACCGATGCGCCGATGGCCGGTTCATTGAACTCATCAAGAACGGTTCCGGTGATTCGTTTCAAATTTTGAGCGGATACATTTAAACAGAACAACAAACAAAAGATTAGTAAACAAGTTTGTTGTAGCCTTGTGAAAATTGGGTTTTTCCTTTTTTTCATGACAATTTAATTTTACTTATAATAAATAATACTTAACAACAAATATATATTTTACAATGTTTTTCACATGTTTCATAGTGTTTTTTTTGAAATATAAAACAAAGATATATGAAAAAAAGTTTATTATTTTTTCATATAAAAAAAATCTAAATGATAGTTTGTTTAATGTGTTAATAGTTAGTTTATTGTCTGATTTTGGGGATGGAAAAATCTAAACGGAAACAATGTATGCAGAGTCATAAAGCTACATTAAGGAATCGCATCCACCCTCTCCTGATGCCGTCCTCCTTCAAAAGGCGTAGTCAGGAAAATGTCCGTCATTTTCTCGGCCAAATTCGGAGCGAGAAAACGACCGGGTAACGCAAGAACATTGGCGTCGTTGTGCTGTCGCGCCAATCGAGTGATTTCTTCATTCCAGCATAAAGCGGAACGAATGTGCCGGTGCTTGTTCAAAGTCATATTGATGCCGTTTCCCGAACCGCAAACGGCAATTCCCATTTGAACTTCTTCGTCCTCAATCGCTTCGGCCAATTTGTGGCCGAAAAAAGCATAACTGACGCTTTCGGCCGAATAAACTCCGTAATCAATATAAGGAATGTCTTGGGTATCCAGATAAATACGAATATGCTCTTTCAATTCGAAACCCGCGTGGTCGGAAGCCAATCCGATTTTCATCAAATGTTGGTCTGTTTCCATAATTTTATTACAGGTGAAAGGCGAAGGGCGAAAGAGAACGCTTCTTTCGCCCTTCGCCCTTTGCCTTTATTTTATTAATTCCTTTACTTGCTTATAAACATTTTCTCCTGTGAATCCGAGTTTTTCGTCCAATACTTTGTAAGGAGCGGAGAACCCGAAAGAATTCATTCCCCAGATTTTGCCGCTCTCGCCGACTAAACCTAAAAGCGTAACCGGAAGTCCTGCCGTCAGACCAAAGGTTTTTTTACCCGGAATGATGACGGAATCCTGGTATTCTTTCGGCTGATCACGGAACAATCCTTCCGATGGAACGGAAACGATCCTCACTTTGTAACCGTCTTTCCGCAACAAAGCAGCGCCTTCGACCAAAGTGGATACTTCCGAACCGGAAGCCAACAGAATCACATCGGCATGTCCGTCACATTCAACTACATAAGCGCCTTTAGCGGCTTGTAGTGCATCTTCATAACGGTTTGTTTTTGCCGGTAAATCGGTGATATTTTGCCGTGATAAAATCAATGCGGTGGGCGTGTGCGTGTTTTCCATTGCCAATTTCCAGGCGACGGTTGTTTCCTGAGTATCGGCAGGACGGAGCACCAGCATGGAATTATGTCCCTTGTGGTTTTTTAATTTTTCCATTAAGCGGATTTGCGCTTCCTGTTCGACCGGTTCGTGTGTCGGGCCGTCTTCGCCTACGCGGAAAGCGTCGTGCGTCCAGATGTATTTGACGGGCAATTCCATCAAGGCAGCCATTCGGATAGCAGGTTTCATGTAATCGGAGAAAACGAAGAACGTAGCGCAAGCCGCAATGACTCCGCCGTACAACGTTATGCCGTTGCAGAGGCAAGCCATTGTCAGTTCGCTCACGCCCGATTGCAGGAAAGCGCCTGAAAAATCATCTTTGGTAATGGCTTTTGTATGTTTCAGGAATCCGTCGGTTTTGTCGGAATTAGACAAATCGGCGGAAGTGACAATCATGTTTTCCACTTGTCGGGCCAATACGCCTAATACAGTGGACGAAGCCGCACGTGTAGCCTGATTGGGCTTTTGTTCGATAGCCGCCCAGTCGATTTCCGGCGTCCGACCGGATAACCAGAAAGCCAGTTTTTTTGCCGTTTCGGGATGGGCTTTTTCCCATGTCGATTGTTCGGCTTTTCGTTCGGCAATTATTTTTTTCAATGTTTCTTTCCGTTGGGCGTAGAGTTGTCCGACCTCTTTAAAAATTTGGAAAGGTTCTGTGGGATTTCCGCCAAGGTTTTCGATGGTTTTTTCAAAAGAAGCGCCGGCCTCGCCCAAAGGCATACCGTGGGTGGCGCATTTGTTTTCGTAAGATTCACCGTCAGCCTTGCGTGCGCCTTTACCCATCACGGTTTTCCCGATAATTAAGGTAGGGGCGTTTTTGTTTTCCTGCGCCTGATCCAATGCTTTTTCGATGGCTTCGGCGTCGTTTCCGTCTATTTCAATCACCTGCCATCCCCAGGATTGATATTTGAGGGCGGTATTTTCGGAAGTAACCGCATCGACGGTTGTAGAAAGTTGTATATCGTTGGAATCGTAGAACATAATCAGGTTGTCCAAACCCAAGTGACCGGCGATACGACCTGCTCCCTGTGAAATTTCTTCCTGTATGCCTCCATCGGAAATATATGCGTAGATTTTTTGTTTCAGCGGACGGGCTGTTTTGGCGGCAAGGAATTTGGCGGCAATGGCGGCGCCCACCGCGTAAGTATGTCCTTGTCCCAAAGGGCCTGAAGTGTTTTCTATCCCGCGAGCGGCGTCCAATTCGGGATGTCCCGGAGTGATGCTGTCCCATTGGCGGAATTGTTTCAGATCGGCTAAAGAAAATTTACCTGTAAGCGCTAAGACCGAATACAACATGGGCGACATGTGTCCCGGATCCAAAAAGAAGCGGTCGCGGCCTTCCCACGAAGGGTTTTCCGGATCGTAAATCAAATACTTGCTGTACAAAACATTGACAAAATCTGCGCCACCCATGGCGCCGCCCGGGTGACCGGACTTTGCTTTTTCTACCATAGCCGCCGATAAAATCCGAATGTTATCGGCTGCTAAATTCATTGTTTGAATGTGATTCATTGAATATATAATATTTGTTGATTTTGCAAAAAAATTACCGCAAATATAGTAAATTTTCCGGATTATATGCAGGCATATAAAAATATTTCCGGATTACCTTCGTGTTTCAACAAAAGTAATCCGGAAAATTTTGCAGCCACACACAGAATTATGTCATGAATTCCAAGCTTTTGCGAATATTTCCCGGCGTATTCTTGAAATGCATATTGCAAAACCGAATAAAGTTCGGGAAGTTGCTGAACTTATAATCATTAATAATACTCGTGATCGTTTTTTTTCCTTCCATTAGTTCTTGTAGTACAAGGTTAGCCCGTTCCTGTTTGATCCACTCGGTGGGAGTCACTCCGTAAATCTCTTTGAATCGGTGCCGGAACGTATTCCTGTCCAGATGCGTAGCGGCGGCAAATTCTTCCACCGTAAACAACTTATCACGATTCTTCTTGACTACCGATTCAAAATCCACTTTGCTGTTGAAAGCAGGTTGAAACAGATAGGCAAGCGATTCGTTCGGGTAATAACTCCTTAACAGAATAAGCAATTCCTCCGTTTTGCATTGTGTATACTTTGTACACGTTAAACCACCATCCATAACATCCAGACAATCTTCCAAAAGCGCCTGAATATACTTATTGGTCTTTACCGTGAAAAGTTCACAATTTTCAAAATCGGGAAGTTTCATATTGTAGATGTCGTACAACAAACCCGTTTTGCGTCGGTGACGAACAAGCAGTTTTTCATCAAGGGAACAAACCACCAGTTTTGTTTTACCTGCGCAACAGATGCTGTATTTTTCGTTAGCAGGAATCAGAAAGAAATGATCTTTCTCAACCGCTCGCGTTACATCTCCATAAGAAACATCTATTTCTCCTTCCTGAAGAAAAAACAAGGAAGCGCTTTCGGACCTTTTGTTGAGTCCTCTTTTTGCTGTAAGGCGTAAGAACTCGATATTGGGCTTCCCTTCCGCTTGGCAATCATTACAAAGGAAAAAGAACTTCTTATCGGCTGACTTTTTACAGTTACTCATAGCGTTTCTATTTTCAAATTTAACATTGGTTAATTGGAACCGATCGCAAAACTAATTCTTATCACCTTCGCTAAGGCCGAAAAATATTAATTCATTAATACGGTTCAGGGTTTTGAATTAAAATGAGTAACATTCAAAAGCACAAAATTGATTGAGGTTACAAAGATAATACGTTTTTTTCAAAATGACAAATATATTTTGCTTTTTTTTGTAAAACCGATTAAGGCAAATCAATAAATATAGATATAATTAATTTTTTCGATGAATTAAAATGCGGAAAATGAAGCATCTGTCATCAATATAGTGACAGACATTTTTGTTAAAATCATTTTTTTTGTCATTATCTGTGTGTAATATAAAAATTTCTTGTAAATTTGCCGCAAAAATGTGTTTTATTATGAAATCTTTATATCCAACGTGTTTTCTTTATAAAATCTTTACAATTTTATCCTTAATTTTGCGGTGTGTATTGAAAAGCTGATACTAATTTATGTTAAATTTATATCCACATAAACTAAAATGAAAATGGATCATTATCCTGATTCCAATAAGTTGTTAGCTTCAAAAATTTGTAATAAGAAAGCTAAGAATCGAGACAAACTAAAAATATCCGGTTTGACTATATCACAATCGAAAAAGGCGATGCAACATTTTTCCAGAAAAGAGAATATCACTGCTCAGCATAAAGTATCGCAACGCTGGAAATCCGGCATACATTTGCTTGTGCTGGTCGGCGCCGATAAATCGTCCGCTAAATTAATTCGTATGGCTAAAAGTCTGTCCGATATAGTGGGCGCCGATCTGCTTGCGCTTTACCTTGAGAATACTCAAATATTGGATGAGGATCAACAGGAACAACTTTCAAAAAATATTGATTTAGCCCGTTGGCTTGGCGCAAAGTTAGTCATTACTTCGAGTAATGACTTTGTTTCAACGGCTTTAGATATTGCACGAAAGGAAAATATAACTCATATAATCATCGAAAAACCGAAAAAACAGCGTTTTTTTTCGTCCTTATTTGAAAAGGATAATTTTGTCAACCGACTACTGAAAGAGTGTGGCGAAATAGATGTTTACATTATCGGGCGGGGTGTTGAAGCAAAAGAATATAAGAAAAAACCGCGCTTATATTTTAATGCTTTATCGTTTTACAATGACTATTTTTTAACGACATTAGCAGTAGTGATAACCCTATTGTTTTGTTTCCCGCTTTCCACAGCAATAGGCTATCGGGCGATGTCTTTCATTTTGCTTTTCATGATTCTTATTTTATCCACTGTCTTCCGTTCAGGACCGGTCTTGTCGGCGTCGGTTATTACTGCGGTTGCATGGAATTTTTTCTTTATGCCGCCTAAATATACCTTAATAATAACCAAGTCCGAAGACTTACTCATATTCTGTATGTTTTTTGTTGTGGCTTTTGTAACGGGAACTTTGACATCCAAAATGCATAAACAGGAAAGATTGACGCGAAAGAGGGAAGAAAAAACAAACGCTTTATTTTATCTGACCAATCAACTTGCCGGCGCCGACAATGCAAAACAAATAATAGACATAGCCAAAGAACACATGGAAAAATATTTCCATGTAAAAGCTTTTTTCTTTCTTCGGGATAATGACACGGGAAAACTGAAAAAATATGCGGTAAAACCGGCAAATTTCTCCGAGTCGGAATACAAAACAGCTCAATGGGTTTTCAGACATTCAAAAAAGGCGGGTAAATTTACAAATATTTCATCTTCCGGCGAATATACCTTTTATCCTCTGAAAGGAAACAAAACGAAACCCGGTGTTGCCATAATCAAAATGAATCAAAAATTCAGCGGGGAAACGGAATTGTTTTGGGAAACATTTTTGACGCAAATATCCAATGCCCTGGAACATCATTATTTTGCCCAATCGGTGCAGAAAGCCAGCCTGCTTAACGAATCGGACAAATTATATAAAACCTTGTTCAATTCCATCTCACATGAACTGAGGATACCTGTAGCCGCTATCATGGGAGCGGCTGACGCTCTTTTGGCAAATCCGTATCCCGGAAATGTAAAAAAAGAATTATACGGTGAAATACTGACAGCCTCAAACCGCTTGAACCACCTGATTGAAAACTTGTTGAATATGTCGCGGCTCGAAACAGGCAAAATAGCGCCTCATATAGATTGGTGCGATATAAACGATTTATTCAACCATGTGGCGCATAATTTGAAAGACAATCTGAAACAACACCGTTTGGATATTGAAATACCGTCCTCAATGCCGTTGGTAAAACTTGACATCGGACTGATGGAACAAGTCCTGTATAACCTGGTCTATAATTCGTGTAAGTATGCCGATTCCGGTACAATAATCAAGATGAAAGCCTTTCACGAAAACGGCTATCTGATTATACAGGAAATGGACCGGGGACCCGGATTTCCTACTGAAGTACTTGCTTTTGTTTTCGACAAATTTTACAAATACAGTAACAGGAATTTAGGTGGTTTAGGTTTGGGACTGTCTATCGCTAAAGGCTTTGTTGAAGCGCATAAAGGTACAATCAGCGTCGAAAACCGGATAAATGGAGGGGTGTCGTTCACTATAAAAATTCCTACCGAAACATCTTTTTATGTCAATAGTTTAGTAACAGAACAATATGAAGAATGTAGATACAATACTTACGATAGATGATGAAATACAAATACGTCGTCTATTGGAAATAACTCTTTCGGCATGCGGCTATAAGATAGTGACGGCTTTTACCGGTAAGGAAGGATTGCTGCTGGCCGCATCTCATCAACCTTCGCTCATCATCCTCGATTTGGGATTACCCGATATGGACGGTATGAATGTTTTGAAAAAACTGAGGGAATGGTTTCATAAACCCGTGATCATTTTATCGGTGAGAAATTCGGAAGAAGATATCATATACGCACTGGATAACGGAGCTAACGACTATCTGACGAAACCATTCCGTACAGGTGAATTACTTGCTCGTATCCGCGCTTCATTAAGGCTGAGTCACGTAAAAAACGGCATTTCGGTATTTCAGGTTGCCGATTTATCGGTCGATATGACAAACCATATTGCAAAAAAGAAAGATGAAATATTGAATCTAACCCCTACGGAATTTGTTTTGTTAAGTTTATTTATCAAAAATCAGGGATGTGTATTAACCCATCAATACATCCTTAAAGAAATAAGAGGATACGGATATGCGGAACAAACCCAATATTTGCGTGTGTTTGTAGCCCAATTAAGGAAAAAGATTGAAGATAACCCGGCAAAACCGGCTTTATTGATTACGGAATCCGGCATCGGATACCGCTTTGGAATATAAAATTTATTATTAATTTTTAAATCACTTAAACGATGAATAATTTATGGTATGATAGTTTTCTGAATTCCCTTTATGAGAAATATCCTCAAAAAGCCCAATTGACCGAGGCATTGATGGATTTATTAGCTATCGAACGCGAAGCGGTATATCGCAGATTACGCAAAAATGTCATGTTTCCTTTTCATGAAGTGGTCAAAATAGCAAAAGTCTGGAATATTTCCATCGACGCTATTATAGGCGCCAATACCAAACACACGCATCAGTTTCAATTGCGAACATTGAAATATATCAGCCCTTCGAAAGAAGATATGGAAGCAATGGATGATTTCATCGATTTTCTGAACCGGTTTGCTTCTTCTCCCGATTCGGAATACATGGAAGTTACCAATACGTTGCCCCGTTCTCTTTTCACGGGATTCCCCGAATTGATGCGGTATTATATATTCAAATGGATGCATCAATGCGGAATGGAAAATAATATTTTTCCTTTTGCACAAGTAGTTCCTTCGGAAAAAATATGGCAGCTGGGAAGCAGATATTCCGGTAGTTTCAAGAGCGTGGTAAATGTAAGTTATATTTGGGACCCTATGGTTTTTAATTATTTAGTCAATGACATTAAATATTTTACTTCAATTTACCTGATTACCGAAGAGGATAAAGAATTGCTGAGAAAAGAACTTTTTACCTTTTTAGACTATATGTCGGATGTTTCGAGTAAAGGTTGTTTTCCCGAAACCGGCAATCAGGTTAATTTATATATTTCACAAATAAATCTGGATTCCAATTACAGTTATTTTTATTCGAAAAATTATAGAGTAAGCAGGATGAAGGCATTTGTCAAACATGAATTGTCTTCAACGGATGGGGAAATGACCGAAAATTTTAAAAAATGGCTGAATTTGAAAAAAAATTCCTCTATTCAGATTTCTGGGGTCGATGAGCGCCGACGGATAGAATTTTTTATGAAACAACGACAGTTAATTGAGAATTTATAAAGCTGTTTCGATGAAGGGTGAAAGGCAAAGGAATTACGGCTCGGCCAAAAAAACCTTGTTTTTTTCTGCGGTACAGGTATGGGTGTAGGGGCAAAGCGCTCCTTGCCCCTACGTCGGGCTAAACGAAGTTTTGCAGGTGACCTCCTTATACAACATAAAAAGAGGACTGTTCGTAATAACAGTCCTCTTAACAGTTAAAGTTTAGATGGTAAAATTCATGTTACATTAATTGTTTTGATTGGAGCTATGCTTGTATGTACGATGTTTGATATATTGACAATAATAAAAAAATTGTGTTTCATACTTCATTCATCATTAATTTCGTAACAAAGATATAGCTATATTAGATACCAAACAAGATGATTTATGGAAATATATACACAATTATTATACGATTTAAGAGGGGATTTATTGCGTTCCTTTGATATATCCCAAATAGGCCGTAAAACCTTATGAGATTATTTATTTTAGATGATAAAAAACATTGCAGATATATTTAACGGGGATTATTCCTGTTGGATACACGTTTTTTGTATTATACGCCAACTCATTGAGAAATGTTTTTTTCATCAAGGAAAACTTATACAAAATTGCAAGTTGAAAACAAGGTTATTTCAATAAAAATTTATACCTTTGTCTGCTTAATTGCAAAATTATAAATCAAGTGGCAGAAACAAAGTACATTTTCGTTACAGGCGGCGTAGTTTCTTCTTTAGGCAAAGGAATCGTTGCCGCATCTTTAGGTAAACTTTTACAAGCGAGAGGATACCGGGTAACCATCCAAAAATTTGATCCTTATATCAATATTGATCCGGGAACACTGAATCCTTATGAACACGGAGAATGTTATGTAACTGTCGACGGACACGAAACCGATTTGGACTTGGGACATTATGAACGTTTCCTGAATATTCCGACAACCAAAGTAAATAACGTTACAACCGGACGTATTTACCAAAATGTGATAGACCGCGAACGAAAAGGCGATTTTCTCGGGAAAACCGTTCAGGTAGTGCCGCATATCACCGATGAAATCAAACGCAACGTCCGGGTTTTGGGAAATACCGGCAAATATGATTTTATCATTACCGAAATCGGCGGTACGGTGGGCGATATCGAATCCTTACCTTATATAGAAAGCGTCCGCCAATTGCGTTGGGAATTGGGGAAAAACTGCTTGTGCGTGCATTTGACTTATGTGCCTTACATTGCAGCGGCAAAAGAAGTGAAAACCAAACCTACGCAACATTCGGTCAAAATGCTTCAGGAACAAGGCATTCAACCTAATTTATTGGTACTCCGGACAGAAAAAAAATTGTCGGAAAATATATGCCACAAAGTCGCTTTGTTTTGCAATGTAGACGAAGACGCCGTCATTCAATCGTATGACGTACCGAGTATTTACGAAGTACCTTTGGTTTTGGCGCAACAGAAAATGGACGAGATTGTACTTCAAAAAATGGGCGTCGCCAATGAAAAGAAATTGAAAATGGATGCTTGGACAGGCTTCCTCAACAACATGAAAACCGCAGAGAAAACGGTTACTATCGGTCTGGTGGGAAAATACGTCGAACTTCCCGACGCCTATAAGTCCATTACCGAATCTTTGTTGCAGGCGGCTACTTATCATCACCGGAAACTGAATCTGGAACTGATTCACTCCGAAAAAATAACCGAAAGTAATGTCGAAGAATTACTCTCCGGTTTAGATGGTATCCTGGTTGCTCCGGGTTTCGGCCAACGGGGTATCGAAGGCAAATTTACCACGCTCAAATATGCCCGCGAACACGATAAACCGACTTTCGGCGTGTGCCTGGGAATGCAATGTATGGTCATCGAATTTGCCCGCAATGTAGTGGGATTAAAAGACGCCAATTCTACCGAAATGGATACTTCTTCTCCTTACAAAGTGATTGACCTCATGGAAGAACAAAAAAATCTGACCGTCATGGGCGGATCTATGCGCCTCGGCGCTTATGCTTGCAGATTAGATAAAAATTCAACAGCCTATAAGGCTTATAATAATGAACTTATCCTTGAACGTCATCGCCACCGTTATGAATTTAACAATAAATTCAAGGCGCAATTTGAAGCAAATGGAATGATATGCTCCGGTATTAACCCGGAAACAGGATTGGTTGAGGTGGTAGAACTCCCGACTTTGAAATGGTACATCGGTACCCAATATCATCCGGAATATAACTCTACTGTTTTGAATCCCAATCCTTTGTTTATGAGTTTTATTGGGGCGGCGATAGGGGAGAATTAGGAATTGAGAATGTAGGAGTTTAGAAATTAATAATAATGAACTTGTAAAGGTTAAATGTTGGTAAAAATTTATGGATAAAAATACACTTTTGGGATTAATATTAATTTTCCTTGTAGTTATTGGTTTTTCTTATTTGAATCGTCCTTCTAAAGAGCAAATAGAAGCGCAACAGGCGCAACAAAGGTATTTGGATTCGATGACGATTGTGGAGCGGCAATCGGCCGCACAACCGGTACTTACCGGTGAATCACCGGATAACGGCAATTTGTCCGATTCCGTTGTCTCGGATCGGTTGACGGCGCTTTACGGTGATTTTGCCTTTGCGGCTCAGGGTGAGGAAACGTTTATCACTTTGGAAAACGAATACCTTATTCTTCGGTTATCAACGAAAGGCGGACGCATTTATTCGGCGCAGTTAAAAAAATATACCAATTACGAAGATAATCCTTTAATTCTCTTTGATAAAGACGAATCTTATTTTTCGGCGACTTTGGTTACTACCAATAACCGAATCATCAATACGGGCGATTTATACTTCGAAACCATAGAGCAAAGTCCGTTGGCAACGACTTTCAGGTTGAAAACCGGCGACGATGCTTATCTGGACTTTGTTTACGAACTGCATCCCAACGATTATATCGTTGATTTTAATATCGTTCCGCATGATTTGAACAATTATATCTCTTCCCAAACCGGTTCGTTAGACCTTGTTTGGAAACAGAAAATCAGGCAACAGGAAAAAGGCCGAAAATTTGAAGAACGCTATGCTCAGCTGTTTTTCAAGTACTTAAGCGACGATGTGGAAAACCTGAAAGAAACAAAAGACGATTCCAAAGCGGTTCCCAACAAATTGAAATGGATAGGATACAAAGACCAATATTTCTCGTCGGCTTTGATTGCTAAAGAAAGTTTCGGCGCCAGCCAATTGGATTCCAAATATTTCAAAAACGGCGAATACCTGAAAGATTATTCTACTTCAACAAGCGTGGATTTTGACATCCGGTCGAACAAACCTGTCGAATTGAGTTATTTTTTCGGACCGAACGACTACAATTTGTTGAAAAGTTACGATAAAACCAAATTTGAAGGGCAAGATCTTCAATTGGAAAAACTGGTTTACTTGGGATGGAGTCTGTTCCGGTCGATCAATAAATGGATTATCATACCTGTTTTCGATTGGTTAATCGGAAGCATTGCCGGCGTAGGTTTGGCCATTCTTGTGCTGACTTTGATTGTAAAAACAGTGTTGTTCCCGCTGGTTTACAAATCCTTGATGTCGTCGGCCAAAATGCGGGTGATGAAACCGCAGATCGAAGCAATAACCGCCAAATATCCGGGACAGGAAAATGCCATGAAGCGACAGCAACAAACCATGGAACTGTACCGGCAAGTCGGCATCAATCCGATGAGCGGCTGTGTGCCGATGCTCATTCAAATGCCTATTCTTCTGGCGCTTTTCTGGTTCTTCCCGTCGGCCATCGAATTGCGGCACCAAAGTTTCCTTTGGGCAAAAGACCTGGCTACTTACGACGCTATTATTCAGTGGAATACCCATATCCCATTTATTTCCGATTTTTTTGGAAACCATCTCAGCCTTTTCTGCCTGCTGATGAGTGTCGTCAATGTTATTTATACGAAATATAATATGGATCAGGCAAATACGGGACAGGAACAAATGCCCGGCATGAAAGTGATGATGTACATTATGCCGATTTTCATGCTGTTTGTCCTCAATTCGTATTCATCCGGCTTAAACTATTATTATTTCATTTCTACTTTGATTACGGTTCTTCAAACCATTGCTTTCCGTTATTTCTTAAACGAAAGTGCTTTACTGGCAAAATTGGAAGCCAACAAAAAGAATCCACCGAAAAAGAAATCCGGATTTATGGCTCGCCTGGAAGAAGCGCAACGGAAACAGCAAGCGATGCTTAAAGAACAACAAAAGAAACAGGGGAAGCGGAGGTAATATCCTCCCCAAAAATTCGATTTACTCTTTTTTACAGTCCATACACAAAAATAGTTTTGCCGTCAATGGTTTCGGTTTTTTGGTAAATTTTTTCGGCCCAAGAAAGTTCTTTGCTTCGATTTACAACGGCAAGCACGCCTTCTTGGCAGCCAAGCCCGTCAATATATTTCGCAGTTTGCGACAAACCTCTTTGATAGTATTGTTCGCCTTTCCAAAGTTTTATTTCTATCGGGTATTTTTTCCCGTCATACACAATTCCGAGATCGGTTCTGCCTGTATCAATCGCCATTTCGCGCAAAATCAGTCCGCCGCCGTTTATTACTCTTTGCAAAAATGCCATTAAAACAAGGTGCGGCGCAGCTTCTGTGTAACGTATCATTTCACCCCATATTTCGCTGTTTTCGCGCCAAAATTGCTGAAAATCGGTCATTAAAAAATTCATATCAATTTGACCGTTTTTAATGTAATGAGGCATTGTCAAATCAGGCGTATTACTCGTTATTATTCGTTGCGTATTCCAATTTAAAGTACGGATTATTACTTCCGAATAAACAGGATTGGCAGGTGTAATTTTGCCGTTTTCCTCTTTTATCAAACCCAAATCCTTTACATATTGATAGTCGTCGGAAAGTACATCAATGCTGCTTTCGCCAAGAATCATCGGCTCTATCACTCGTTGCACACGTTCTTCTTTTAGCCGTTCCAAAAGCGAGTCAATATGCACATCGCGGCGCAAAACGATATTATGAATTGCCAGCCTGCAAAGTTCGGTTGTAACAGGCTTTGTGTAATTCCAACCGAGCAACTCGTCAATCACTTCATTGGCAATAGCATTCACAAGCCAAGGCTGCCCTTGCGTTTGTTGCCAAACGAACTCAACGGCATCGGGATCAAAAATTTGCCCTTGTTCGGCAGTATGTTGAGCATAAAGTTCGGCAATTTCCTGTTTTGTGAAATTTGTAAGTGTTAATGATTTTTTTACGATATTAAACGGACTTGCGCTGCCGAGCGTTTCCCTCTCGTTGCGGATTTGTCCTTTGTAGTCGCGGATATTACGCATACCAACAAGCGCAAGCGAATGAACAAACGACGCAGTAACCCGATCTATATAACCGTTACGCAGTTGGCGTAAAAAATTGATTAGCGTTCCGTTACTCAAACAGTCGGCTTCATCAAAAAAAATCACCAAGGGTTTATCAAGCAATGCGCAGTATTTCGACAATTCAATTTGCAAAACGCTTGCAAAATCATCAGAATTGGCATCTTTTGCAAAATTTTCCCAGTGTGGAATTTTATATATTTGTAAAGACCATTTTATTTTGCCGACAATTTGCGGAATACCGATTTTTTCGTCGATAATACCTTGCAAACTTTCAAGCGAACAATAAAAACAGTAACATTTGCCTTCTTGATTTATCCGGTCAGCCAAATCTTTCAAAAAGGTAGTTTTGCCTGTTTGCCGCGCTGCGTGAATAACAAAATATTGCCCCATATCAATAAGTTGCTCTGCACCGTGCAGACGCTCTTTGGCATCAATCATATAATGTTCGTTCTTAAAACACGGACCGGCTACGTTGAAATATCGCATATATTTTTTTCTGTAAAGTTACAAGTTATTTTTCAAACAAAAAAGTATACTTTTGATACATCGCCGCAAACTCTGCTCCCACTCCGGGACAACGATTCCGAAAGTTTCCCTGATTTTCGACTTGTCTAAAACGCTGTATCCCGGACGGGGCGCTTTGGCCGGATATTGGCTTGCCGGTATCGGATGCACGGTGCAAGCCGTAATTCCCGCCAACTGCAAGATTTTTTTTGTAAAATCAAACCAGCTTGTAATGCCTTCGTTGCTGTAATGGTAAATGCCCGCCGGAAAATTTCCGGTTTCTTCGGTACGGATAATCACGGAAAGAATTGCTTGCGCCAAATCGGCTGCATAAGTCGGCGTACCTTGCTGGTCATAGACCACATTCAGTTCCGAACGTTCTTTGCCAAGCCGAAGCATGGTCTTAACAAAATTATTTCCGAATGAAGAATACAACCAGGCCGTCCGAATGATAATACTTTCCGGTTTGATTTTCATCAGAATTTGCTCACCGGCCAGTTTACTCTTACCGTAAACCGATTGCGGGTTTGTCTTATCCGATTCTTTCAGGGGAGTTTTCCCTGTTCCATCAAAAACATAATCTGTTGAAATATGAATGATCCGGGTTTGTTTCTGCGTCGATTCGGCTAAGTTTTGCACCGCATCGCGATTTATTTTGTAACAAGTTTCAATTTCGTCTTCAGCCTTATCAACAGCCGTGTAAGCTGCACAATTGACAATATAGTCGATTTTATTCTTATTGAAAAAAGACTCCATTTCCGCTTTGTCACAAATATTTAGAGTATCAATATCTGTCGGGAAAAATTGAAGTTGAGAATACACCGTTGCAAGTTTTTGTAATTCATTTCCTAATTGTCCGTTAGCGCCCGTAATCAAAATTTTTTTTCTCATTTCTTTTTATTAATTTTGTGCAAAAATACAAATAATATGATTCAATACCGAATTTTAGAGACCGGTTTTTTTGTTGCAGATGGAGGCGTTATGTTCGGCGCCGTTCCCAAACGGGCATGGAAACGGGCGTATCCGATCGATGATGACGGTAATTGCCGGTTAGCAATGAATTGCTTGCTGGTTTGGAACGGAAAACGGGTTGTTTTATTAGACACGGGGGTCGGCGACAAAAGTTTGGGAAAATTATCGTATTACAATTTTCGTAATTTGAAAGATATTGTGGAACTGGTCTATTCTTATGGTTTTGAACCCGAACAAGTGACCGATGTCGTCCTTTCCCATTTGCATTTTGATCATTGCGGCGGATGCACTTATGTATTAGATAATCAATTAAATATTACTTTTCCTAAAGCCCGGCATTGGGTAAGTAAACTTCAATGGGAAACTTTCATGAATCCCAATGAATTGGAACTACATTCTTACCGGAGTCAGGATATGATGCCGGTTTTCGAAGCCGGATTAGTCCGGCTGATTGATAAAGACGTTGAATTATTTGATGGTTTCAATCTTTCGCTTTTCGACGGACATACGAAAGGACAGATTGTTTCGTTTATTGATTTGGGAAAAAAAGAGACCTTGCTTTTTCCCGGAGATGTGATTCCGACAAAAGCCCATTTATCCGATTCATGGATTTCAGCCTACGATATTGAGCCGTTGGAATCCCTCGCCGCGAAAAAACGAATCAAGGAATGGACGGACGGGGAAAATGTAATACATATATTTTATCACGATGCTTATCAAACAGACATAACTTTTTTACAATAAATATAATTCTTATGGAGAAGTTCACCCGATTATTCGCATTTATTGCTATGATAGCTCCTTTTTTTACTTCTTGCCATTTTTTGTCGAAAAATGCAATTTATGGAAACTATCAGATTGTCAACAAAGAAATTAGCATCACCGACTACAATGAAATTAAAGTGGGACTTGGTGCGCATATCGTGTATCAGCAATTTTCCGATTCTGCTCCCTACCTGCAAGTCAATACGGACGATAACCTGTTGGCTTCGTTAGACATAAGGGTAGAAGGCAATCAATTAATTATTGATACAAAGCCTGATTCCATCATTCGACCTACTCAATTAACGATTTATACCAACTCAAGAAATTTGAGAAAAGCTCACATTTCCGGTTCGGGAAACCTTTATTTACGAGGTGAAACAAATACCAAAAACTTCGACCTGAAAATTTCCGGTTCGGGAAATGTTCGTACAGACAGTTTGCTGTGTCGGAATCTGAAAGTAAATATCTCCGGTTCGGGCAACGCCCAATTAACCGGTGCGGCTAAAGAAGCTACTTATACAATTAGCGGTTCGGGCAATATCATGGCATTTGAGTTTTTTACACAATTCTTAAAATGTAAGATTTCCGGTTCGGGTAACATTGAAGCTCATCCGAGAGAAAAATTAGACGCTTCGGTTGCCGGCTCGGGAAGCATCAAGTATAAAGGATTGCCGGAATCGGTTGATTCCTCGGTTTCCGGAAGCGGAAAAGTCAACCATGTAGAATAACAATAATAAAAATATGTTGAAATACAAACGAATCCTGCTCAAACTTAGCGGCGAATCTTTATTGGGAACCAAACAATACGGCATTGACGAAAACCGCTTGAGAGATTACGCCCGCCAAATTAACGAAATCGCCGGAATGGGCGTTCAAGTAGCCATCGTCATCGGCGGTGGAAATATTTTCAGAGGATTATCCGGTACGGCTCAAGGCATTGATCGCGTAAATGGCGACCAAATGGGTATGTTGGCTACCGTGATTAACAGCCTGGCGCTGAGTTCGGCTTTGGAACGGGAAGGCCTCAAAGCCCGTGTGTTCACCGCCACGCGCATGGAGCCTATAGGCCGTTATTATTCTAAGGAAGCGGCTATCGAAGCGCTACGGAAAGGTGAAATCGTCATCGTTTCGGGTGGCACCGGCAATCCGTTTTTTACCACCGATACGGCTTCCGTCTTGCGTGGCGTCGAACTGGAAGCGGAGGTCATGCTGAAAGGCACCCGCGTAAACGGAATTTACACGGCTGATCCGGAAAAAGACCCAACTGCCGTAAAATTCGATGAAATTACTTATGATGAGGTTTACCGGAGAGGACTGAAAATTATGGATTTGACGGCCGTTGTCCTGGCTCGGGACAACCGACTGCCCATTATTGTTTTCGATATGGATACGGTTGAAAATTTGAAAAAAGTATTGTCCGGGGGGGAAATAGGGACTTTGGTGCATAATTGATTTCCGAAGTTTGTTGCAAGATAGTACTTATGCATCCCTCCTCCGCCAATCCTGCGGAACCATACCGTAAAACATTTTGAAACATTTGGCAAAGTACTTCGTGGATGAAAATCCCAGTTCAAAAGCAATTTCCGAAATATTCAAATGAGGCTTACCGTCTAAGAGTGCGGCGGCTTCCTGCAGTTTAAGATTGAGCGTCAATTCGTTTGGAGTGAAACCTGTTATTTCTTTTATTTTTGCATACAACTTGCTTCGACCCATTCCAAGTTCTACGCCCAACTTGTTAATATCAAACTCCGGATTGTCGAAATTATCCCGGATGATTTTTACAGTCCGGTTTATCAAGACCTGATCCTGTTCCGCAACAGCATTGAAAGGCGCAACATTTTCCTCCCTGCCGGCAAACTTACTGTAAAGCAATTGCCTGTTCTTTATCAGGTTGTTGCATTGAGAAATCAATACTTTGACATTGAACGGTTTCGTGATATAGGCGTCGGCTCCGAACATATACCCATCGATAATCCGGTCATCGGAAGTTTGCGCCGTGAGAAGGATAATAGGAATATGGGAGGTTACAGTGTTGTTTTTCAAGCGGTAACACAATTCTTTCCCCGACATTTCCGGCATCATAATATCGCTTATGACCAGGTTGGGCTGCAACTTGTGCGCCATATCCAGTCCTTCCCGCCCGTTCGCCGCCGTATATACGCTATAATAGGCGGCGAGCGAATCCGTAAGCATTTCCAGCAGCGATTCGTTATCATCGACAACCAAAACGACAGGTTTCCCGGCGTCTACATCCGTATTTTCTTCAAAAGGAACCGGTTCTTCACCGTCAAACTCCGGTATATCGGCTTCCTTTAACCCGATATTTACCCCGGCGTCCTTATAATTCAGTTCTTCTTCCGAGAAATGGGATGTTCCCAATTTGAGAACGATGGTAAAAATACTTCCCTCGTTCACCGTACTTTCTACCGATATTTTGCCTTTATGACTTAATACGATTTCTTTTGTCAGCGCCAAGCCGATACCCGTACCTAAGGTAAGTCCCGAAGAGCGGTATTCGATCTGGTAAAACCGTTCGAAAATTTTATTCAGCGATTCGGGAGGAATACCGATGCCATTGTCCATGATCTGTATAAGCGCATCCGATTCCCGTTGCCTGATTTTCACCGTGATTTCCCCTCCCTGGGAAGTATATTTAAATGCATTGGAAAGAAGGTTGTAGACCGCTTTCCTGAAATGTGCCGGATCAAGATAGACATGTATTTCCCCGTCGACGGCGTCTAATTTATATTTGATTTGTTTCCTGACGGCGTAATCCTGGAAAGAATCATAGATTTCCCTGATATAAGCCTTCAATTCGACATGCCTGATATTCAGTTTGTAGAATCCCTGTTCCTGTTTCCTGAAATCAAGCAATTCGGATATAAGGGACAACAGATGATTGGTGTTTTTATGTATTTTCGCCAGCTTATTATATACTTTCGAACTCGTACCGCTTTGTATAAGCAGGGTTTCCACCTGTCCGATAATCAGCGTAAGAGGCGTTCTGAACTCGTGGGATACATTCGTAAAAAAACGCAATTTCGTCCGGTTCAGCTCTTCTATGCGTTCCTTATCCTTGCGTTCAAACGCCAATGTAGTTTCCATTTTTGTCCGCCAGAGATAAAATCTGAACACGCCGATTATTACAAGTAATATCAGGATACCATAAATAATAAAAGCCGGGAGGGTCAGGTAAAACGGCGGTTGGATATGGATGGCCAGCGAACAGATTTCCCCCTTTTTCGCTCCCAATCCGGATATTTCGCGAACGAGCAATGTATATCTGCCGGTATTCAAATTGGTATAAGAAATGATTTTTGTCCCGGTCGGCAGCCAGTTTCGGTCAAATCCTTCCAATTTATACTCGTATGCGTGCGTCATCGTTTGCAAATAATTGGAAGTGGCAAACTCGACGGCGATATTGTTCTGATTATATTTCAATGCTACCTGAGAGCAAAGCGGTAGTGTTTTCTTCAGCGCTCCGGATGCATCGCCCGGATATACCTGTTTGTTGTTTATAAATAATTTATCGAAAAAGATCGTATAATCTTTCCGCATCTTTTCAAGATCGCTTTCCATAAAAGAAACCAGGCCGTTTATGCCGCCGACAAAGATTTCCTTGTCCTGCGTTACATAAGCGGTATTGCCTATATTGAATCCGGCAATGGGGAAGCCGGGTGAAGACCGGAATAAATCCTCGTCCGGATTTTCGGGATTGAAAAAAGCAAATCCTTTATTATGAAGTAAGAGGAGTTTGCCGGACGGCGCTTCCGATATGTAATAGCAATAATCGCTCAACAAACCGTTTTTTCTTTCCGAGTAGCGGTCAAAATCGTCCGATTCCGGATTGTACCTGAAAACACCGGATCCTTTGGTGGCGAAGAACAATTCCCCTCGACTGCTTTCAAATATATCGGTAATGACAAAACGTCCGATCGATCGTTCATTTGCCTCATCGTGCCTGTAATCCTTTACTTCTCCTGTTTTCAAATGAATTGCCCGGACGCCCGTCCCCCAAATAACCCATAAGCGGTTTTTGCCGTCGATATGAAAAGCGCCTACGCTTGTTCCGGAGGTAATGATTTTTCCGACAACGGGGTCACTGTCCAAAGGGAAAAACTCTTCCGTGTCTATATCCATCCTGACCATACCGGACTGAGTCATTAGATACAGCGACCCGTCGTAAAACTGCATTTCGTTGATGGTATTGTTGGGCAAAGAGCGCGGATCATCATTCGCGGTCAGTATCCGCGCCGATTTTGTCCGCACGTCGAATATGGCCAGTCCGCCGTTGTGGATGCCTATGTATAAAAGGTCTTTATCCTCGCGATACCAGATAGATTTCTGATTGTAACCGGCAACAATATCTTTTCTGGGTTTATCGAATACATAACGTGAAAACCGCCTTGTGTCCAGGTTCAAACAATTCAATGCCCCGCCTTCCGTACAGACCCACAAGTTGCCGTGTTTATCTTCCGTCATCTTTCCTACATACGGAAAACTCAAATAACCCGGAAGTGTGGATTTCGGTTCGTAAAAACGGAAAATATCCGCATCGGGATTAAAATAATTCACCCCGCCGAAGTAGGTGCCTGCCCAGATGGTGCCTTGCCTGTCTTTATACACAGAAAAAACGGAAGAATGGCTGAGGCTGTGCGAAATATTGTCGTTGTTCGTATACTGTTTCCACTGTTTGGTTTGGGGATTGAACATGCTTAAACCGTAGAAAGTAGCGACCCATAGATTTCCGGAGTTGTCTTCTACAAAGTTTCTTACCTGGTTGTTGGATATTGAATTAACCCCGTATTGATACCTGTAATTGACGATATGGCCGGAAGTATCAATCCGGTATGCTCCATTCTGATGGGCGCCGACCCATATATTTCCCGATCCGTCTTGATAAATATTGCCGACGCTGATCCGGTCCATAACCAATTTTTGTTTTTGGGGATTTTTTGCCGGTACGGCGAATAGTCCGTGTGTAGCGCCAACCCATACCGTTCCGTCTTTTGCGACATGCAGCGCTGTCACCGAAGATATATTTTTATCCAGCGAGACATATTTCTTCAGTTCTCCCGACTGTTCGTCATAGCGCACGATCAAGGTATCGACAACAGCCCACAGCGTCCCATCGCGGCAGGCAATCGCATAAACCTTTTCTTTTCGGATATTTTCAAAACTTTGCGTGTAAATATCATAGCGTACCAGGTCATGCTCGGCGCGCAGGTAAATAGCGCCGGCGTTGTTTCCGCAAATTTCGTATATCGTATTCCAGGAAAGTCCCGTACCATCCTGTGTCGGGCGAAACACCTCCATCTCCCTTCCGTTATATCGGTTGAGTCCTTCGGTAGACCCAAACCACATGGCGCCGAACTCATCCTGATAAATCGACATGATGCTGATCTGCGACAAACCGTCTTTCGCTCCCAGATGATAGAAGAAAATATCGTCGTCTGCATTTACAGACATGGGCAAGAACAGGAGTATTAGAAGTATTAACATAATCAATTGGGAATTAGAAATTCCTAATAGCCTCATATCCTTTCCAAGACTTTCCGTATCAGTTCATCAAACGACCCCTTGTAGTCGGTATTCATTCCGCCGGAATATCTTCCCGCAATCACCAGACAAGCCGTCATCGCCCGATGCCCCATCAAAGAAGCCAATCCCACCAAAGCGGCGCTTTCCATCTCGTAATTGCAAATTTTCAGTCCTCGATGCTCAAACGATTCTATCAGTTTATTCCGATGGAGACTGCTCAAACCCAGACGGACATGCCGTCCTTGAGGTCCATAAAACCCGCTTGCCGAAATGGTTATCCCTTTCACCATATCATGTCCGATTTGTTCGACCAAAGTCTTGTCGGCATGTACAAAATAAGGCGTAGCCAACAACCGGTCCCATTGCACATGTCGTGAGAATTTTTCCGACAATTCGGAATCGGAAATCCGTTCGCCCCCTTCATAGAAGAAAATCAGGCCATCCATGCCCATTGATATTTCGGAAACAACATACGACCCAATCGGAGCAAATGCCTGCAATCCGCCGCAAGTGCCAATCCTGACCAAAGTCAAAGGCCGGAAATCCGGTTTGACCGTCCGCGTCTCTAAATCAATATTGGCCAAGGCGTCCAATTCGGTCATGACAATATCTAAATTATCGCAACCTATTCCGTGTGACAAAGCCGTGATGCGTTTGCCTTTATACGTTCCGGTAATGGTACGGAACTCGCGGCTTTGTTGGTCAAACTCAATGGTATCAAAAGAAGCGGCCACCATAGACACCCGTTCCGGATCGCCCATCATGACCACTTTATCTGCTAATTGTTCCGGTTTCAAATGCAGATGGAAAATAGAGCCATCGCCATTGACCGGAAGCTGATCGGGAGAAATCTTCATATCAATTGGGAATTAGGAATCAGGAATTACAAATTAGGAATTAGGAATTACGGGGATCAAAATCCGCCTTAGATTCGTAATTCCTAATTCCTAATTCTTAATTCCTAATTATTCTTTGATTGGTTTATTGGATATTTTTACCGGTTTTGCAATACTTTCACGCATATCGGTATCGGCTTGTACATTTTTCATCCGGTAATAATCCATAATGCCGAGATTACCCGAACGGAAAGCTTCTGCCATCGCTTTCGGCACTTCGGCTTCCGCTTCAATCACTTTGGCGCGGGCTTCCTGCGCTTTGGCTTTCATTTCCTGTTCGAGGGCGACAGCCATTGCACGGCGTTCTTCCGCCTTGGCCTGGGCAATGTTTTTATCGGCTTGCGCCTGATCCATTTGCAATTCGGCGCCGATGTTTTTCCCTATATCAATATCCGCAATATCAATAGACAGAATTTCAAAGGCCGTACCGGCGTCCAAACCTTTTTTCAAAACTACTTTGGAAATGCTATCCGGATTTTCCAAAACTTCCTTATGCGTTTCGGCCGTACCGATAGAGGAAATGATCCCCTCGCCTACCCGCGCGATAACCGTTTCTTCGCCTGCACCGCCGACCAATTGTTTGATATTGGCGCGGACCGTGATGCGCGCTTTAACCAACAGCTGGATGCCGTTTTTCGCTACTGCGGCAATAGCCGGCGTATCAATCACTTTCGGGTTTACAGACATCTGAACGGCCTGAAATACATCGCGTCCCGCCAAGTCGATAGCCGTTGCCATCTGGAAAGACAAATCAATATTCGCTTTTTCGGCCGAAACCAAAGCATGTACCACTCTTTCTACATGCCCCCCCGCCAGATAGTGCGCTTCCAACTGGTCGCGGGTAATGTTTTTCAAACCTGCTTTGTGCGCTTCAATCATCGCGTTAACAATCACTGGGGGCGGAACTTTCCGCAACCGCATCAGAAAGAGTTGCAACAAAGAAATACTTACTCCCGAAGCCTTTGCGTTGATCCACAATACGAAAGGCACATAATAAAAGAATATAGACAACAAAATAAT
>JAISWH010000171.1 GCA_031271125.1 Dysgonamonadaceae bacterium | reverse complement strand
GGCAAAGAGTAACCATCCGCGATATATCCTCAACCGCCGGCGCTTTTCCCGATTGTTTAACCAAAGAATGTCAGAGAAATGAGAAACGTATTAAAATCAGCTACTTTGGAGAGTAAATTTCCGCTGTTGACGGTCGAAAACGGCTGCATTATCAGCAAGGACGCAAATGTAACGGTGGCGTTCCGGGTAGAACTGCCCGAACTGTTCACCGTCACCTCGTCCGAATATGAGGCTATCCATTCGAGTTGGGTAAAGGCAATCAAAGTGTTACCAAATTACAGCGTTGTACATAAACAGGACTGGTTTATTCGAGAAAATTATACTCCCGAAATGCAAAAGGACGATTTGAGTTTTTTATCACGCTCGTTTGAACGTCATTTCAATGAACGTCCGTACCTGAACCACGCCTGCTTTTTATTCCTGACCAAAACGACCAAGGAACGTATGCGTATGCAAAGCAATTTCAACACTTTATGTCGCGGTTTTCTTGTGCCAAAGGAAATTCGGGATAAAGAAACAGTACACAAATTCATGGAAACCGTCGGGCAGTTTGAACGGATTATGAACGATTCGGGATTTTTAAAATTGATAAGGCTGACAAGCGACGAAATTATCGGAACAAAAGAAAATCCGGGACTTGTCGAAAAGTATTTTTCGTTGTCACTGGAAGACACGACCGTATTAAAGGACATCCAACTGAACCCGGAAGACATGCGGATTGGCGACAATATTCTCTGTCTGCACACCCTTTCGGATGTTGACGATTTGCCAGGAAAAGTTTCGACCGATAACCGGTACGAAAAACTTTCGACCGACCGCAGCGATTGCCGTCTGTCGTTTGCTGCGCCTGTGGGCGTACTGCTCTCGTGCAATCATCTGTACAATCAATATATTTTTATTGACGACAGCGCTGAAAACCTGAAAAAGTTTGAGAAACAGGCAAGAAACATGCACTCGCTGTCGCGTTACAGTCGTTCAAATCAGATTAATAAACAGTGGATTGAACAGTATCTGAACGAAGCCCACAGTTTGGGATTGACTTCGGTACGCTGTCATTGCAATGTGATTTCGTGGTCGGACGACCGCGAAGAACTTGGCAGAATTAAAAACGACGTCGGCAGCCAGTTGGCTTTAATGGAATGTAAACCGCGCCACAATACTGTGGATATTCCCGCCCTGTATTGGGCTGGTATTCCGGGCAATGAAGCGGATTTTCCCGCAGAGGAATCGTTCTACACATTCATCGAACAGGCGTTATGTTTCTTTTCAGGGGAAACGAATTACAAATCCTCGCTATCGCCATTTGGCATCAAAATGGTTGACCGTCTGACGGGTAAACCTCTGCATCTGGATATTTCGGATTTGCCAATGAAAAAGGGTATTATCACCAACCGGAACAAGTTCATACTTGGACCTTCCGGCAGCGGTAAATCGTTCTTTACAAACCACATGGTGCGTCAGTATTACGAACAGGGAGCGCATATTGTTCTGGTTGATACCGGAAATTCCTATCAGGGACTGTGCAATTTAATTAACCGTAAAACGGGAGGCGACGACGGAGTGTATTTCACTTATACAGAGAAAAATCCTATCAGTTTCAATCCGTTCTATACCGAAGATGGCGTTTTCGACATCGAAAAACGGGAATCCATTAAAACGCTCATTCTCACGCTTTGGAAACGCGACGACGAGCCGCCGACACGTGCGGAAGAGGTCGCCCTGTCAAACGCCGTCAGCATGTATATCGACAAAATTAAAACAGGCATTTCGCCGAGTTTCAACACTTTTTATGAGTTTGTAAAAGGCGAGTATCGCAAAATCCTTAAAAGTAAGGAAGTCCGCGAAAAAGATTTCGATATTGCCAACTTTTTGAATGTTCTTGAGCCGTACTACAAAGGCGGGGAATACGATTTTTTATTAAATTCCGACAGGGAACTTGATTTGCTTTCCAAACGCTTTATTGTCTTCGAGATAGATGCGATAAAGGACCATAAAATCCTTTTTCCGATTACCACAATCATTATCATGGAAGTGTTTATCAACAAGATGCGCAGACTTCACGGTATCCGGAAGTTGATTTTAATAGAAGAAGCATGGAAAGCCATAGCCAAAGAAGGTATGGCAGAGTACATTAAGTACCTTTACAAAACCGTCCGCAAATTCTTTGGCGAGGCAATTGTTGTAACGCAGGAAGTGGACGATATTATTGCGTCGCCGATTGTAAAAGAGAGTATTATCAACAATGCTGACTGCAAGATTTTACTTGACCAGCGCAAGTACATGAACAAATTCGACAGCATTCAGGCTTTACTTGGCTTGACTGACAAGGAACGTTCTCAAATCCTGTCTATTAACATGGCGAATAATCCAAATCGCAAATACAAAGAGGTCTGGATTGGACTTGGCGGCGTACAGTCCGCCGTATATGCAACGGAAGTGTCTTTGGAAGAGTATTTTACATACACAACCGAAGAAACTGAAAAGTTGGAACTTATGCGCCTGACTGAAAAGTTAGGCGGGAATATCGAATTGGCTATAAAACAAATAGCGGAGAAACTAAAAACTAAGAGTTAAGAACTAAGAGTTATGTTAAAAGATTAAGTATTAAAGAATTAAAAGTAATAGAAATGAAAAAGGTAAATTTAATAATGATTATTTTGCTTGCAGGACTTGCAAGCCGTGTAAATGCACAGTTTATAGTGGCAGACCCTGCCCATATTGCGACGAGTATTGTAAACTCTATTAATCAGATTGTTGAAACGTCCACGACGGCGAGCAATATGATCAATAACTTTAAAGAAGTTCAAAAAGTTTACAATCAGGGAAAAGAGTATTATGACAAGCTGAAAGGCGTGCACAATCTTGTCAAGGACGCTAAGAAAGTCCGGGACGCTATTTTGATTGTCGGCGAAATCGGCGACATTTATGTAAACAGTTTTCAGAAGATGCTGTCCGACCCGCATTTCCGGTATGAGGAATTGACGGCAATAGCAAACGGTTATACGATTTTGCTTCAGGAAAGCGCCAATATGATTCTGGAACTCAAAGATGTGGTAAACATTAACGGTCTTTCGATGACCGACCATGAACGTATGGACCTTATCAACTATGTTTACGACCGTTTGAAGAATCACCGGAATCTGGTGAGTTATTACACGCGTAAAAACATTTCCATTTCGTATTTGCGGGCAAAGAAGACGGGCGAAACAGAACGTGTGACAGCACTGTATGGAAATGCAGAAGACAGGTACTGGTAATATTAATTGAGAATTGAGAATTATGTTATTAGCAACAGGTTTTGATAATTTACATCAGATTTTGCGTAACCTCTACACGGAAATGATGCCGCTGTGCGGTAACATGGCGGGTGTGGCAAAGGGAATTGCCGGATTGGGAGCGTTATTTTATATCGCTCACAGGGTTTGGCAATCCCTGTCCCGCGCCGAACCGATAGACGTGTATCCCTTGCTTCGTCCGTTTGTGATTGGATTGTGCATCATGTTTTTTCCCTCGTTTGTTTTGGGAACAATCAATGCGGTAATGTCGCCCGTCACAAGGGGTTGTCATCAGATGCTCGAAACGCAGACTTTCGATATGAACACCTACCGCAAACAAAAAGACCAGTTGGAATACGAAGCAATGATGAAAGATCCCGAAACGGCATATCTTGTCAGCAACGAGGAATTTGACCGGCAGTTAGACGAACTCGGCTGGAGTCCGGGCGACATGATGACAATGGCAGGAATGTACGTCGAACGCGGGATGTACAACCTGAAAAAATCCATAAGAGACTGGTTTCGAGAACTGCTCGAACTGCTTTTTCAGGCAGCCGCATTAGTTATTGACACGATACGGACATTCTTTTTGGTTGTTCTTGCCATTTTAGGACCAATCGCCTTTGCAATATCGGTTTACGATGGTTTCCAGTCATCGCTTACGGCATGGATTAGTCGTTATATTTCAGTATATCTCTGGCTTCCCGTATCGGATTTGTTTTCTTCGATACTTGCTAAGATTCAAATACTTATGTTGCAAAACGACATCTCCGAATTGCAAAACAATCCCAATTTTTCGATAGACGCAAGCAACACTATTTACATCATTTTCATGATAATAGGGATTATCGGGTATTTCACAGTCCCCACCGTTGCCAACTGGATAATTTCAGCAGGCGGAATGGGAGCATACAATCGCAATATCAATTCAACAGCCGCTAAAGCCGGAGGAATGGCGGGAGCTGCTGCCGGAGCCGTTTCGGGAAACATTTCAGGACGACTGATTGGTAAATGATTACAGGTTATAAAATTTATAAAATTATGGAATTTAAGTCATTAAAGAATATTGAAACAAGTTTTAAGCAAATACGGCTTTTCGGAATCGTATTTATCTGCCTTTGCGCCGGTATTACCGGTTATTCGGTGTGGAACTCATACCGTTTCGCCGAAGCGCAAAGGCAAAAAATCTATGTGCTCGACGGCGGTAAGTCGCTCATCCTCGCTCTGTCGCAGGATTTGTCGCAAAACCGCCCGGTCGAGGCAAAAGAGCATGTAAAACGCTTTCATGAGTTGTTTTTTACGCTCTCGCCGGACAAAAACGCTATCGAAAGCAACATCCGGCGTGCGCTGCTTCTGGTTGATAAGTCGGCTTTCGGTTATTATCGGGATCTGCAGGAAAAAGGCTATTACAACCGGATAATTTCGGGAAATATCAACCAGAACTGTCAGGTTGACAGTGTTGCCTTTAACTTTGACACCTATCCTTACCGGGCAATAACGTATGCAAAGCAGTTGATAATCCGCGAAAGCAACATCACCGAACGCAGTTTGATAACCCGGTGCAATTTAATCAATTCGGTGCGTTCGGACAACAATCCGCACGGGTTTACGATGGAAGCCTTTGAAATCGTGGAAAACAGGGATTTAAGAACTATTGAACGTTAAAAAAATGTATTATGAAATTAAAAAGAAGATTAAAAGAATTTTTAGGAGACATTCGGGAGGATTTTAACTGTGGTCTCCACGCTGTATGCGGAAAACCTTCTCCCATGAAACGACTTGTAATCGTGTTGATTATTGGCGTCGCATTAAGCGTTGTCAGCGTCTGCACACTGGTCAGATCTATTTACAACATCGGCAAACGCGATGCGGAAGTGATTCATATTGAACATATCAAACAGTTGGAACTGAAATATTCCGGCGACAGTATTAATTCAATTAAAAGTTACGGAAATGAGTACGAATAATCAGGGAATGAGCGAAGTGCGAAAGCAGGCGATAAAAAAGTACGCTGTTTTTGCGCTCATGGCGATAATTTGCGCCGGATGTATGTGGTTTATATTTGCGCCGTCGGCAGATGAAAAAGCAAAGCAGGATGCGCAGGCGGGATTCAATACCGACGTACCGCTGCCTAAAGATGCGGAACTTATCATTGACAAGCGCGACGCCTACGAGCAGGAACAGATGAAGCAAAAACAGGAAGAACGGATGCGTTCATTGCAGGATTTTTCCTCGCTTATGGGCGACAGCAACACCCAAAAACCTGATGACGACTTGTCATTGCTGGATGAGCCGGAAAAAGCGAAAACAACAGGCGGCGGGAGTGGTGGAACAGGCAGACAGAACTCCCCACAGTCCTCAATTCAAAACTCTGCAAGAGCATATCAGGACGTCAGCCGGACCCTCGGCAGTTTTTACGATTCCCCGAAAAATGACCCGGAGAAAGAAAAATTGCAGATGGAACTTGAGGAACTTCGCCGTCGAATGGATGAAAAGGAAAACACCCAAACCGCTGTCGATGAACAAATGGCAATCATGGAACGCTCATATCAAATGGCGTCCAGGTATTTGCCGTTGAATCCGGGTACGACTGCTACAGCCATGCCCGGAATGCCCGGAACGGGAACAGGAATGCCCGGAACGGGAACGGCAAACGCTGAACCTCAATCGTCACAACCGCAGCCGGCTAACGCTTCGAGAAAATTGGCAATTATTCCGGTCAGTCAGGTAAAAGCGCAAACAGTTTCGGTGTTGCGTCCTGAATTGAGTAGCGCAGAAATTATGGAAGCGTTTGAAAAGCCCCGTAACATGGGATTTCTGACAGTAACCGCAGAACCTGCGGGCGTTGGAATGAAAAACACCATTATCGCCTGCGTCCACGACAATCAGACCATTCGGGACGGGCAAAGCGTTCAAATACGCCTGCTTGAGCCGATGCAGGTCGGAACGACAGTTATCCCGCAAAACACTGTTCTTTCGGGAATGGCGAAAATTCAGGGCGAACGGCTCGGTATCACCGTCCGTTCGCTGGAGTACAAAGGGACGATTGTTCCGGTAGAATTGACCGTTTACGATAACGACGGGCAACAGGGCGTTTTTATCCCCAATCTTCAGGATTTGAACGCCGCCAAAGAAGTGCTTGCAAACATGGGAACATCAGCCGGAACAAGCATCAATCTGTCCGGCGACGCAGGCAAGCAGTTTGTTGCCGACATGGGACGCAATGTCGTACAGGGAGTTTCGCAGTTTACATCAAAGAAACTGCGTGAAGTAAAAATACGTCTGAAAGCAGGATACAGAATATTTCTTATTTCGGAAGAACAGTTGAAAAAATAATTTAATACCATTATAATGCAAATGAAACGATTTTTTATAACACTTGCCCTTGTCGCAGGCATCTTTACAAA
>JAISWH010000119.1 GCA_031271125.1 Dysgonamonadaceae bacterium | reverse complement strand
AATTCTTTGTCCCAAAAGGAAATAAACGAATAGATATCCGCCGGATTATTTTTCAGGTATTGGTTGATAGCGTCGAAAAAGAAAAAAAGATAGGCCGATTGACCTTCGATTTTTTGCAGGTTGTAGAGACGGTAAAAATAGGAAATTAATTCAAAGAGAGGCATTTGCTCTATCGCATCGTCATTGCGAACTGCAACGGACGATGCAGAATGACGGTAATTCAAATACTCCAATTGCGCTTGAAACACCGGGTTATCGGGATAAGCAACGGTTTTCAAGGCTTCTATGATAATCCTGACAACCAAAGAATTATCCAACCTGAACGCTTCATTGGAAACGATATTCAAATAATTCTCAGCGGCTAATTCGGCGAAATCCGGTTTCAACGAAGATAAATATTCTGCAATTACCGTGATTTGACTGTTGTTCCGCACCAGAATACAAATATCGCCGGCCGGAATTTTCGCTTCTCGCAGGAACTTCAGTTTTTCGAGTAAATTGCTCAATACCAAATCTTTGTACTTCTCTTCTCCCTTATCCTGCAAAAAATCAACGCTCACGTAACCCGCATCGGTTTTTTTATTGGATTTCTGGGAAATTTCTTCTTTTTCGTAAACTGAGGCAAAGGGAGAATCGGACAATTCGCTGAGTTCTTCCTTGAATTTTCGGTCTAAAGTTTCTCCGGCTTTGGCGAAAAAAACATTGTTAAATTCGACTATTCGTTTTTCGCTTCGGAAGTTATATTCGAGCGCTTCGGGACGAACCGATAATTCGGCGCCAACATTATTCAGAATCCGCCAATCGCCATTCCGCCAACGATAGATAGATTGTTTGACGTCGCCGACAATCATACTGAAATAGTTATTGGCAAGAATATCAGACAGTAAAGCTTTGAAATTTCCCCATTGTAAGCGGGAAGTATCCTGAAATTCGTCAATCATCACGTGCCGGATTTCCGCTCCGATTTTTTCATAAATAAAAGGCGAATCGGAATGGTCAATCATTTGGTTGAGAAATAAAGCCGTATCCGACAACATGAATCGGTTGTTTTCGGTGTTCATCCCGTTGATTTCGTTGGTGATATACCAGACTAAACCCAATTGGTGGATATTTCCGAGAATCAGGCGGGAAGTATTTTGTTTTTGCAAGACATCGGCCGTTTCCTGGAGCAAACAACATAACTCGTTTTCAGCCAATGCAATAATTTCATTTCTGCGTTTACTTGTTTTTGCCGACCAATTTTCGGGATTGTCCAACAGTTTGGAAATGCTTTTGCTTACTTCTCCTTTCTGATTTTCCGCCAGATTTTTCCAGAAATTGAAAACAATCCCTTTTTGAATAAAGTCTGTCGGATCTAATTCGTTGTTAATCAACAAGTCCAAAACTTTTTTCCAAGTCGTTTGAAAGAAAATTTTGTATTCCTTCAATAATTTCCGGTGATGATTTTTCAACTGATTGAAAACGCCCGGATTATTATCCAACTGACTGTGTAACAATCGTTCATGCTCCTGAAAAAACTCGTTGTAAATGCAAGCGCTGAACCGGTAAACTTCGTCTTTGAAATGCCAATTATCATCCTGTTCGAGTTTGTTTTCAACATAAGTCGTCAGCCATTGAAGGAGTTGCGGATTTTGATGGGCGTTTTCGACCATCCGGCCGACGGCGTCTAAACGCACCTGAACAGTATTCATTTCGAGGTTGAATTTCGAACCTTTACCCAATTCGCGCGCCAGATTGCGAAGAATTTTCTGAAAGAAACTGTCGATGGTCGTTATATACAAGTGGCTGTAATCGTGAAGGATCGCATCTAAAACTTTTCGGGATTTTTCCCGGATAAGCGATTCTTCCATCGGTTTTCCGGCTTCACGCAAAGCCGCCCCGACGGAATCTAAAAAGCCCTGTGAATCGCCGGTATTGAATGCCAATCCGTATAATTCCGCCAGAATACGGTCTTTCATTTCTCCGGTGGCATCTTTGGTGAAAGTTACCGCGAGAATGTGACGGTAATTTTCATTTAAATCCCTTACCAACAATTCTTTGATGTATTCTTTCGCCAAAGTGTAGGTCTTGCCCGAACCGGCCGAAGCTTTGTAGATTTTTAGTTGTGACATGGAAACAGCAATTATGAATCTACAAATATAAGGAAAAATACAAAAAACTGCAAAGACGCTTGGGTATTACTACGTCGATTTTCAATTCAATCGGAATGGATTATTTTTTTGGAAATTCCCATTTTTTGAAAAAAAAAATTAAATTTTTCAGAGTTGGTATACCAACTCTGAAAAAATAATAGTCAATTTGTCACAAATCAGTCGGATCTGCCACGCACCGAACCGAATTCCCGTTCGACCGAGCGCACCCAGAGCTAGGGCGCACGCCCGTACTGGCACAAAGCAAGGCGTAAACGTTAGCGCTGCTACCACCAACAATTGTAGTACTCCCAAAGATAGAGCTCATACCGCTATTGTCAATAACAGCGTGGTCGCAATTACGATCATCTCCGGCAGGAAGAAAAAGAGTAGGAGATGCGCTGTAAGCGTCGCCTCCTTGCTCGGTGGAAGGAGTTAACGAAACGCCATGCGTACCGGTTTCGCCGGCAGGAGGAGCAGCAAAATTATGTGCCCATTTATTAACCATAGCGCTGCCATAACAATCTACACCTTCACTATTGAAACAATTAGTTGTAGTGCCGTAAATACTTGCCCATTCGGTACGGGTAGGAACGCGCCAACCCTTCGGGCAAGGGTCGGAAACCGCTTTTACGGGAGCTGCTTCCGTATTGGTATTCCAGCGATTGTTATATATGGCGACTCCTGTTCCGCCGGCAATCCAATCGTAATTACCGGAGCGGTGGCGAATAAATTTACCGAAACGAGCGTCCGTTTCCAAAACCTGACCGGTAGTTGTATTAATATTGGCTGCATTATTAGGAACAGGATCGTCCGTAAAACCGGTTGTAACGCCGGAATGATCGGAAGGCCATACATTTTCGGGTGTCAAATCTCGGCGCTGATGCCCGTCATCCACGCGGCCCCATTGATACAAATCTCCGTAAACGGTACGGTCTGTTGAACTGCTGGTATTAGGCGAAGGAACGTATGATTTTTGAGCAATAGGGTCGCCGTAATCGGGATTAGCCCCCAGATTGTAACACATAAAAGTTAGCCAGCTGTCCACCGTAGTCGAAGAACTTGTCGGGTCATCTACTTTTCGCACCGAACAACCTACCGGTGCATTCTGAACCCGAACCACCAATTCTGTTTTTTTTCGTTCACCCTTGTTATCCAAAAACAATGCCTTGATGGTAATCTTTTTAGCATTAGTACGACCGGCATCGCCGACTATCCCTTTCACTGTAGCCAGATTTTTGAAGGTCAACGTAACCGTTTTGGCGCTACTGTTGGCTACGTACGAAGCCAACAACTTGGACGGATCTTCCACCGTAAACTGAACAGCGCTGGAAGAATAAACATCTTCAGGCAACGATTTCAGTGAGTAGACAGACGTCGTCGTTTCCGCTCCTAAATCGCAAGTATGCGGATAATCGCTCGGATAACTTTTATAGGGTTCGGGATAGTTGGCAACAGCGCCGTCATTTACATCGAACAGGATTTTACCATATATCTTGTATTTTCCGTTCAATTCCAGAGGCACGGCCGGAATGGAAATATCATCGCCGGCTACAGGAACATTATCGCACTGGCTTTTCCATGTAGAACCCGTCCAGATTTCCAAACATTCGCTGGAAGTATTGAAAATCAATAGTCCGGCCGCGTCTGCATTTAGAGCCAATGCATTGCGTTCCGTTGTAGTCAATCGGGGCAAATGAAGCCCACCTTTAATATTTCCTGCGTCTAATTCC
>JAISWH010000083.1 GCA_031271125.1 Dysgonamonadaceae bacterium | reverse complement strand
GTTATTGCAAGTGGATAGTAATCAATTAGATAGGTCTTAGTAATTTTGGGTCTGATTAAAATGCGAAAAATGAAGTGTCTGTCATCAATACAGTGACAGACACTTTTGTTAAAATTTTTGCAAGAAAAAATAATTTTGTAATACCAAAATTTTTACTACCTTTGCGGCGTCAAATGAAATCAATAAACAAAACACAGGTTTCTTTGCTGGAAATAGCAATCAGGGAAAGCCTGAAGAATTATGAATCAAAAAAGGTAGTCAATTCTTTAGGTGATTTGTATTTGTACTGCGACAATGAAGAAAATATCCTTTTCTTTTATGATGATTTGGAAAATCTTCTGAATGAGGTACAACTGCCTTCCGATGAAAAACTGAGTTACAGCACGCTTCGGTTTGTATTGCAGGAACTGAATCGATCCGGTTTCTTTGACAAAGATTATATCATTAAACCGTTTGCAGTCAGTTTAACCGATAAGGATTTTGTCGTCACTGAAGAATTGCTTTTCTTAGACGATGATACCATAAAATTAGAAGGAGATATTTGGACGGAAATGGAAGAAGATTTGGACAATTTCCTGAAAAATTTACTGCAATAAAAATGCCACCGTAGCTCAGTCGGTAGAGCAGCGCATTCGTAACGCGCAGGTCACGAGTTCGAGTCTCGTCAGTGGCTCTTTATACACCTAATTTTCAAGTCGATCAGGGATGATTGTTTTTTTAATGTAAAAAATGTAATTGTTAAAAATAATTAAAATATCTCTAAATTTGAAAAATTTGTTTTTTTTAAGAAAACGTTTCCTATCTTTGTAGAAAAAATCGATGCCGCTTTATTGATGAATTAATTTTTCAGTTGAAGACCTATGGTGAAAAAAAATTTAAGAAATATTCTTTTCTTGCCCTTGCTATTCTTTTGCCTCAAAAGTTATCCGCAAGAAACGGGAACGGTTATACATAAAATCCCTTCAGTGGCTATCAGCAGCAATCTTCTATATGATTTAACTACCAGCATGAATTTGGGAATAGAGTTTAAACTCAATAGTTTTTCTACGCTGAAACTTCCCGTTACTTATAATCCATGGGCATTTGAGAACAACAAAAAGTTCAAATTCATCCTGTTCCAACCGGAATGGAGATGGTGGATGTGTGAAGCGTTTTCGGGTCATTTTTTCGGATTACACGCTCATTATTCCTATTATAATGTGGGGAGTGTCAATAAAATATTGAGTGTTTCTCTTTCCGATTACATGAAAAATCAGCGCTTTCAAGGATATTTGGTTGGCGGCGGATTGACGTATGGCTATCAGTTTTATCTGGCTCCCCGGTGGAGTCTGGAAGTCTCTTTGGGGATAGGTTATGCTTATTTGGATTACGGTACCTATTATTGTGAAGAATGTGGAAAATTTATCAAGCATGATAGCAAAAACTATGCCGGTCTTACCCAGGCTGGTATTTCTTTAATCTATTTTCTTAAATGATGAAAAATATGAAATCCGGATATTGTAAATTTAACATAGCGATTCTTTTCTTTTGCTTCTTCACTTTTAGCCTTTACGGACAAGATAATAATGTGCGAAATCATACGTCTGTCCGGAAGAATCAGCTTCATACAGACAGGACGGGTAATGTATTTATAGATATTGAGATTGTATTAAACGGCGTAGAAATTTCATCCGAACGGCAATTGGTTTTAGTTCCGGTGTTTAAAGGTACAGACAATCGGCTCGAATTGCCGCCGGTGGTTGTGAACGGAAAAAAACGCGCTAATCTATACAAACGCTCGCTTGCTCTCAGCGGAAAGCGTGACAATGCTTATTCCGTGATAAAAGCCGATAAAAAAACGGTTTTTACGAAAATTCCTTACAAAATGACTGTTCCTTATGAACCATGGATGAAAAAAGCATCCGTTTATTTGACTGCGGATTTATGCGGTTGCGGTGGAGGCGGAGAAGAATACGTCAGCACGTTGATTGCCAATGGAATTAATTATGTTGAGTTTAAGGGGAGTTTTGCTCCTTCCGTTTATTTCATTATTCCCGAAAAAGAGGTTATAAAAAACAGGAATGAACATGGAGAGGCTTACATCATTTTCGAAACGGATAAATGGGATATTTTACCTCGATTGTATAATAATAGCAGGGAATTGGAAAAAGTCAGAAATAGCTTGCAATACGTGAGAGAAGAACCGACTGCGGAAATCACGTCGGTTTCTATCAAGGCTTATGCTTCGCCCGAAGCGTCGTACGACCACAATTTGACATTGTCGGAACGGCGTGCGAATGCCTTGGCCGATTTCGTGCGAAATATTTATCATGTTTCCGCCCGTATGCTTACCGCCAGGGGAATGGGCGAAGCTTGGAGCGATTTGGAAAAAATCGTTTCCGCCGATTCGAAAATTGAGCATAAATCCGAAATTTTACGCATCATTCGCAGCAGTAGCGCTTATGATGAAAAGGAAAAACAATTGAAAGACATTGCCGGTGGCGGCCCTTACAATTATATGCTGAGAAACCTCTTTCCGCAGTTACGCAGGTCGGATTACCGGATTGAATACACGGTGCCTCACTATACGGTGGAAAAGGGAAAAGAATTGTTAAACTCCAAACCCAACATGTTAAGCTTGGAAGAAATGTATCAAATCGCTTATTCTTACGAAGAAGGCAGCAAATCTTTCAACGATGTATTCCTGAAAGCATTGAAATCTTTCCCCGACAATAGGATCGCTAATCTGAATGCTGCGACTGCCAATATTTTGGATGGTAATTTCAAGGAAGCTCAAAGGGCGCTCGATCAATACAAATCCGATCCGGATGCATGGAATAGCCTCGGACTTGTTTACATGTATCTGAATGATTTCCGGCAAGCCCTCTATTACCTGGAAAAAGCCTCTGCTCGCGGGGTCGTTAATGCGAAGGAAAATCTTCGATCGCTGGATAAAGTAAAAGAACAATATAAGACTTATCTTCGGGAAAAAGCGGAATTCGAATATAAATGATTTTTTGACTATAATTGTTGTAATTACAAAAAATAAAATTGAATGAAAAAATTAGTTTATTATATCGGAGCTTTAGCATGTATAGTATTTTCCCTGTTTTCTTGCATTCAGGATGATTTATCCATTTGCAAACCGGATGGGATAATTCCTCAATTCATCTTAGTTCCGTATGAAGGAAACAATATTATTAATGATAGTTTATATTCGGCAACGCTGTGTGTGTTTGATGAACAGGATCATTTTATCGCTAGCTATCAGATTCCCGGCCGGCCGGAATTAAACAAAACTTACACTCCGGATTGGGGACTTTCTCCGGGAACATACCATTTCAGCATGTGGTTAAATTATCACAAGGTGAATGTTGAGCCTTGCATAATCGGGAAGACAATGCGGCATGATACGATGATACGGCTTGCAATTCCCGATTCGAAAATTGTTGACGATCCCGGCAGTATTCCTTTTTTGTGTCACGGGCGCCTCGAAAATGAAGAGGTAAGTGAAGAAAATCAACTTTTTACTATTCCGGTAATGCAACTCACGAATAAAATTAACTTGAGGGTGACAGGATTGAAACAAGCCGGTTCTTTCTTGAGGGCGTCAGCTGCGGAAAGTGATGATTACCTCTTCTCGATAGAGGATAATAACGGATATTATAGAATTGGCGGAGACTTTGGTTCCGGCAGTTATTTCACTTATAGTACAAATAAACGGATTGATTCGGATACTTTGGACGCCTCCTTGACAGTCCTGAAATTGTCGGCAACAAGGTTTAATCCGACTATTTCCTTTCGGAATCTTACAACAAGGAAACAATTGTTTTCCGAAGATTTAACCAATAGTTTGATACAATTGATTTTATCAGAATATCCGGATAACGATTTCGATAAAAACCATGATTATTATATCGAAATCAATTCCTCCCCGGAAAAAGAAATAACGGTTACCGTTACGATAAACGGCTGGATTGACAACAAATCCGACCATGAATTAGATATTAATTAATGAGTGTAAAATATATAAAGATAAACGGTTATGATGAAAAGAGTCTGTAAATATAGCCTTTCCGCTATTATTTTTTCTTTGCTTACCTTTTCCTGTAACGAAGGGGAGATTAATGAAAATGGTTCCGAGTTCACCGGAGAAGAACGGGAAATTGTTTTTTCAATGAATGTGCCTGTGATTAGCGAGGCGGCTTCTAAATTCCGGTCCATTAGCCCGGATCAGGAAAATACAATCCGAACGATTGATTTATTGGCGTTTCGCAAAGATAATACCGGTTCATACTTCGACTATCATTACGAAGGAAAATTAGCTACGGGTAATACACCCGGATCAAGTACGCAAAATTGCAGGATAAATGTGCGTTTGGCAAAATACGAGCAAGAATTGGTTATTATCACCAATGCCGGGTCGCTTATTGATAGTATTATAGAACTCAAAAACTGGCGAGACACTTCAAAAGATGATTTTCTTTCCAATCTGGAATATGAGTTGCCTCAAGGCGCTCAATGGAAAGCAAGCGCATCCGATTATGATGCATTGCCCATGTGGGGCGAAATCAGCGCAACGATTACACAAAACACGAGCCAATTGTCGGTACCCTTACTCCGTATGTTGGCAAAAATTGATGTTCAACTCGATGAAGCTAAATTAGAAAGTCTGAGGAGTGTTTTCAAACTAAAAAGTGTAAGCTTGTACAATACCCGGACAAAAGGGCGAATTGTTCCCAATAGCGCAGCCGTTCAAAAATCGGGTAATAATCTATCCGTAACAGCTCCGAGTCTTCCCGGCACATCGGAAAGATATTTGGGGCCGATAGTTTATCGGGATTTCTCGTCTCCCGGCACTCCTGATGTAGCTATGAAAGGCGCTATTTATACTTTTGAGGCGGAAGCGCCGGTCAATGGCGATACATTGGAAGCAACTTGTGTGGTCGTTGGCGGTTTGTACGGTACCGATACTTCGGAATCTTTCTATCGGATTGATTTCTATCAAGATGGAACATTTAAAGACATCCTCCGCAACAATCGTTACCTCGTGAATATTGTTTCCGTGACAGGTCGTGGTTACAAAACTTCCGATGAAGCTTTCGTCGGCAAAGCGGTCAATATGAGCGCCAATATTTTGATATGGAAAGATGACAATATGTATGATGTTGTTTTCGACGGGCAATGGTATCTCAGTGTGAGCAGGGACAGTATTCTTATGTCCCGCGAAGGCCAGGATAATTTGGAATTGTTTGTTAAAACCGATTATAATCCGAGCCTGGGACAAACCGGTTGGTATATTGATAATAATATCATAGATAATGCGACAAAACAGCCTTGTACATGGTTAATCGTATCTCCAAAAGAAGGGGATCCCAACGAACTGAAAAATGTCAAAATATCAGCAATTGAAAATGATACCGGAAGTCCTCGTTCGGCAGTAATTACGTTTGTGGCGGGACGACTTCGTTATCCGGTAACGATTTATCAGTCGCTTTTGGAAAGGGCTTCTATTACAATCAATTATCGTTATGAACCATTCACAGAAGTTCCCGGAGAAATCATTTTTCCGATTACTTTGGGACAAGCAAATTCTCCGGTAATGATTAAGGTAGATTGGACTCCCAAGAAAGCTGATTTTGTGGCTTACAAAACGACGGTTGCCGGTATTCCCTATTCTCTTTTCGGTGTAGTTCCCAACATTTTGGGTGTTACTTCGGGCGGAAACGACGGGCCTTTGATCATTGCCATAGCGCCTGATGGAACGGTTAGTCAGGAGGACGTGAGGAACGAACCTAACTATCAACGCGCAATGAAATTGGTTTTTTCCGTATCAAACGGATTGAATACAGTTGAGAAGACTGTGGTTTTGAAGCATGTATATAGTCCTCCTAATTGATTAAAGTTGTTTGTTTAAGAGGATATTGTTTTGTTTTCGCTCTTGCAAACTTTCAATGTATTTATCCAAGTACTTGATCTCTTTCGCGTATTTCGTGGGAGAAGCCTCTTGGAAAAACGTTTCGGCTTTTTTCGCCCATGTTTCAGCTATGCCGAAATCATCGGTCATCTCGTAAGCCAAAGCGATATTGGTTGCTAATCGGGCTTTGTCGACAGCTTTTTTTGCCGTTTCAAACGCATTTGTCCAATCCGTTTTAGCTTTGGCCCAGGTACCTTTGTCTATGTAGCCGGCTGTTTTTCCCATATCGTGAAGGTTTTTTACGAAATATATCCGCTCGGCGCTTTCCCATCTCGGCGCAAAAAAATATCCGAGTTTTTCGCTTAACCGGGTAGTTGAATAACGTATCATTTCCGAAACCAAATATTCATTGGTTTTGCGCGAAGGGTCATAATTGTCGTCATACTTGTTGTAATATGCTTTCACACTGTCGGTTATGGTTAAGTGGTTAATCACCGGTTCATCCCTGTCGTATAAATAAGCGCTAAAAGTCAACAAAATTTTCATGTTGCCGCTTTCCACACTATTGGAATGGATAACCGGATTAAACAGTAACCGGTCGATGGAAATCAGCAAATCAAAATGCTCGTCTTCTAAAAAATCTTTTAGAACTTCTTTTTTAAGCGGGACAACGGACAACCATTCATCATCTTCCCGCAACAATTTTTTGTAAAACGAAACGTTGGAAAAAAACTCCGAAGATTTCAACTGATTGAAAGTCTTCGTAATCAATTGCCAGGAGGCATTTTTCAACGTTTTGACATATATGCTGTCATCTTCCGGATATTTTCCCGAAGGAGGGTTCAATCCATAGCCGACAGGTTGCGGTAAAGTGTTATTGACAATGATAACATCTTGAACTTTAACGGGTAAAGTAAACGCAGCCGGCTTTTCCACTTCTATCAGCAGGTTCATCGTAGATGCACAAGACAACAACGATCCTAAGAAGCAAAACAACAACCCTTTCTCAATCCACTGTTTCATTCTAAACGCTTAATTCTTAATTCTTAATTCTTAACTCTTAATTCTTAACTCATTTACCCTATCCCGCAATGTTTTGATTTTGCTTTCAGCGTCGGCCTGTTTTTTCCGTTCCATTTCGATGACTTTCGCCGGCGCTTTGGAAACAAAATTTTCATTGCTTAATTTACCGAGAACGGATTGCAGGAATCCCTGTTGATATTTCAGTTCTTCCCTTAATTTA
>JAISWH010000043.1 GCA_031271125.1 Dysgonamonadaceae bacterium | reverse complement strand
ATATGGAGACAATCTTTTCCCTTTTTTATGGATTCAATATCACAATAACATAAATAATCACTATCTTCCCAAAGATTTTTCCAATATATTCCTTTTGTTGATAAACAAACACCGTCGCTGGCGCTCCCGAAAACAGTACTATCATAAAAACAAATAATCTGCTCGTCATCATCTAAAAAGATATAACTATTCATCGCATTAGATAATTTCTTTTTCGGAAGATTTTCGTGAAAGTAAAGATCATCATTTACAGTTAAATTTTCTCGAATAATTGTTTCTATCGGATTTATAAAATCGTTAGCGAGAACGATTTGTTTCTCCGGTGAAGACTTTATTTCATCAATAGCAGATTTATCTTCCTCTTTGCTTCCCTGCTGTTTCTCATACAACCGGGCATCCAGCACCATTTCAAACTCATCAAGGTCAATACCTTCTGCTTCTGCATTTTTGAAAAGAATCTGTTTTTCCTTTTCTGTTAATACGCCATCAGCAAGTGCGTGATTAATAAGTTCTTCTAATTTCTCAGAGTACATAATATTTATTTTTTAGTTGTTAAAAACCGGATTTTATCTTCTCCTATCAGATGTTCCGCTTCCGTTAGCGCCTCTTTTAGCGGCATCTCAACGGATATTTTGTTGTTCATCAAAGCATTTGGGTTGTACAATTCTATGCTGACTGCTTTAATCAAATCTTTGACACGCTTTATCAACACATTTGTGGTGTCATTTTTGTCCGTCAGAAAAGCATACGGTGCCGGAATCAGGCAATAATTCCACAACAGACCGAAATAGAAGGGATTGTCGGTTTCACCCCAAATATGTGCAATGATGTAATTGGTAATTGTGCTGATATTTTTTCCCCAGCTTACCCGGTGACCCGTATATTGCAGAATTGCTTGTTTCGGATAATAATTACCATCCTTGTCGAAACAGATTCGTATGCCTGTTTCCTTGTGGAATAAAGGATTGTCTTTCGTAAATTTGACTGCTTCCTGTTTGCTTTTGAAACTCGGCGTAACTTTTTTCACTTCCCTTTGATGATAAAAATGTCCGTTGGAGGTATACCTCACGGGTGTAGCGAAGCCCTGTTCAATCCGTTGCTGTACCTGCATTGCCTGATGTCTTACTATCCCGTTATCAAAAAACAGGATATTGCAAAGAACATGTTGGACAAACGAATCGTTGTTGGGAAATAAATCTCTCAAAACGTTTATTCCGTCCAGTGAATTCAATAAATTACTCATGATTATTTTACCGTTTCCCCCTCCGGCTTCAAGAAGAGTGTTACATAAAAATGGGGAAAGCGTGAAGCCGCTAACGTTACTTTATTGAATTAGGCTCTGGTAAACCTGCGAGTTAAAATAAGAAAACAGCCCACGCCTATATAGGCGGAGAGCAATTAACTCATTCTCACTCTAAAATTTACCAGATTTTAATTCAAGAGAAATAAGTCAAACACTTTCCATGTTTGTTTTTACCAAAATGTCTGTCAAAATATTACTATTCCGAATACACAAAGATAAGTATTTTTTCAAACATAGTCGATATTTTTACTCAAAATGGGCTGTTTTTTCTTTAATTGATTTTCGCTGTTAAATAAGTATCTGTCAATAAATGTATTACAGATTTCTCAGGATTTCTTCCAACGTATTGTAAGATTCCGTTTCTTCTTGTATCAAATATCTTTGTGCGCCCGTAAAGGTTGCAGCGTGAATGTCTCAATAGCAAGAGACTGAGTAAGTGTTCTTTGAAAAACTCATCATCAGCCGACTTACTTGTTCCTGGGAAAACTTAACCGGGCAGGGAGTGTAGCATGTCGGAAAAGTCATAAGTCAGTTAGTTATCAAACTGCTACCGAATGGCGAGATGAAAAGATGGATATGAGGATAAAATCCGACAGGTAATAGGCCTGTGAAAATCCGGAGTGGTAACGGAGCTTCCATAGTAGTCTGAGCAGGGTAATGACCGGCACACGTCAATTCTAATAAGAATTGGCAATGGCGAAGGGAGGCAGCTAATAATTTTAATACAATTAACGGAAAATGTGCGAGACATTATGAGAAGTCCAGAAAGAGTATTAAACAATCTATCTGAACACAGTAAAGTTCCAAATTACAAATTTGAACGGCTTTACCGGATTCTGTTCAATGAGGAAATGTATTATGTCGCCTATCAAAACATTTATGCAAGCGAGGGCAACATGACAGAGGGTTTCGACGGTCAAACCATTGACAGTATGAGCCTGCCCCGAATTGGAAAACTGATTAGTTCGTTAAAAAACGAAACATATCAACCCCAACCGTCAAAGAGGGTGTATATCCCTAAAAAGAATGGGAAAATGCGGCCTCTTGGCGTGCCTGCTTTTGATGACAAGCTATTGCAGGAAGTTGTCAGGATGGTACTGGAAGCCATTTATGAGAGAAGTTTTAAATACACGTCTCATGGTTTCCGTCCCAAACGAAGCTGCCACACTGCACTGGCACAGGTTCAAAAGACTTTCAACGGAGCGAAATGGTTTATTGAAGGTGATATAAAAGGCTTTTTCGATAATATCAACCATGATATCATGATAAAAACCCTTGAAGAACGAATCACCGACAACAGATTCATCCGCCTGATAAGAAAGTTCCTGAATGCTGGCTATATCGAAGAATGGACATTCCATAATACTTACAGCGGGACACCGCAGGGAGGTATTGTCAGTCCTATACTGGCTAACATATACCTTGACCGATTAGACAAGTACATGGAAGAATACATTCAAAAGTTTGATAAAGGGGTAAAACGAAAACCGGGCGAAGAATGTAAAGAATTTGCAAATGCAAGGAAAAGAATTGTGCGAAAACTAAAGAAAGTAAAAGATGAAGTCGAAAAAGAAAAACTGGTTCAAGAATTAAAGGCAAACGAAAAGGAACGTGCCCTTTTCTCGAATGGAGACGAAATGGATACGGATTATAAAAGGCTTAAATATGTGAGATATGCCGATGATTTTCTTATTGGGGTAATAGGCAGTAAAGATGATGCAAAAACCATTAAGGAAGATGTAAAAAGATTCCTCGATGAGAAACTTGCGCTCGAACTGTCAGATGAGAAAACACTCATTACCCATACGGAAAAGTCAGCCAAATTTCTCGGATATGAAATCTATATCCGTAAAACCAATCTGCAAAGGAGGGATAAAAGAGGACGTCTAAGGAGGTCTTATAACAAAAGACTTTACCTGAAAGTCAGCTATGACACCATTAGGAACAAATTACTCGATTACGGGGTACTGGAATTTAAGTACAGGAACGGTAAGGAGGTATGGAAACCTAAGTGCAGGTCAAGAATGATTTTTAACGATGACCTCGAAATCCTCGACCGTTACAACGGCGAGATAAGGGGATTTTACAATTACTATTCGATTGCCAATAAATACAAAAGTTCAACGAGAAAAATAAACAAGAAGTATCGTAGAAATAAAGTATTCGCTGTAAAGTTTACTGTCAAGTCCGGTGTACAAAAGGAGCGACACTTTTACAACGCTGGGTTCAAACGCAAGAACCCGATGAATAAACCGGACATCGATATAAAACACAGTTCGGTATTTGTGTCAAGCAGCACCAGTCTCATCGACAGGCTAAAAGCGGAAAAATGCGAATTATGCGGAGCAACCGAAGGGTTAATCATGCACCATGTCCGCAGACTAAAAGACCTGAAAGGTAAGGAAGGTTGGGAGAAACACATGATTGCGAGGCATCGGAAGACGGTAGCAGTTTGTGGAACTTGTCACAGGTATATTCATTTAGGAAAGATAGATTGATATTGTTAGTGGAGAGCCGGATACGCGGAAACGTGTAAGTCCGGCTCGGAGGCGAGTATTTGGAAACCTGCCATAGAAATATGATAAGGCGCCGGGTGCTTAGCCTACTACAAACTGTACTACCGTAAGTCTATGTACTCCCAATGTCCTTGCAATAGCGCTTTTCGATACCTTTTTGTCCAATAGGTTTTTTATTTTGGCTTCTTTGCCTGTCAGTTTCTTTATTTTGGATTTACTGCCTTTGGGGCGACCTAACACTACTCCGTCAGCACGTTTGCGAGCGAGGGCTTCTTTGGTACGTTGGGAAATAAGATTCCGTTCGATTTCGGCGGAAAGTCCGAAAGCAAAAGCGAGAACTTTAGAATTGATGTCGCTGCCCAGACGGTAATTGTCTTTTTTAACACTTTCCAATAACCGCCTTTGTCAGGCCCTTCTCGCGATATAAGTCCGAGAGACTTAAGTTTTGCAATATTATTTTGAATGGCGGTTTCAGAAATTTGAATTTGTTCCGACAATTCGGATATGGTAACGAATGAATTGTTTTGCATCAATTCAATAATCTTTTTTTGATTTTCACCCAACTTTTCACCCAACTTTTCTGTAACATCACGATGCAAAGCATAGGCTGTTACACGAAAACCATGTTGAAAGTTCTCAAAAACGGGTTCCGACGATCCATATTCTTTGAAATAATCCTTAATTCGCCGAATCCCTGTTCCATAGCGTTCTATCCATTCTATTTCCTTGAAAATCCGTGCAACCTGTTTGTTCCGGCAGTCGGAAACATAAGAACCTTCCAATAAGTCGGCTATGGAAATCTGGTCGGATAAACGACCGGGGTTAAAAAATTCAATACGGTCGGGGAAAATCTTCACTGATGAATTGCCGTGATGGGTATAATCACGATGGACAATCATAATTTAAAACAATCTCGCGTATTGCGTCAAGAGGGTAGTCCCAACGCTCAATCCGTGCAGGATTTGCCGTAATAATAAATTCTTTGCTGATGTGTTTCCGGACAAAAGCAATCACTTCTTCCACTTCCGATATCAAATCGGTGGAAATAGTTATACCGTCTTTTATTGTAATTTCACACCGTAAATTTACAACTTTTTTGGCAATTCTGCAAAGGGTTGCCTTTTTTATGGACTAAAATTTTTGTCGGTCAGTAGTGAAATATTTTATTACAAACTTTATAAATAGCAGTTTTGGACAAAAAATGTTCCTTGCAAGGAGCAATTGGAATTTTTATATTTGGTAAATTTATCTAACTTTGCCGTGTCATGTATGAAATAATTACCATATTAGGACCCACCGCCTCCGGCAAAACAAAATTTGCGGCAGCCTTGGCGCACGAAATCGACTCGGAAATTATCAGCGCCGATTCACGGCAGGTTTATCGCGACATGAACATTGGAACAGGCAAGGACTTAGCGGATTATACCGTTGCCGGCCGGCCGGTTCCTTATCACTTGATTGATATTTGTCAGGCAGGGGAAAAATATAATCTTTTCCGGTTTCAGCACGATTTTCATGAGGCTTTTTCTTCTATCAAAAACAAAGGGAAGACGCCTGTTCTTTGCGGCGGAACGGGACTTTACATCGAATCCGTACTGAAAGGCTATAAACTTTTGGATGTTCCCGAAAATCCGGTTTTGCGGGAAAGCCTGAAAGATAAAAGCCTTGATGAATTGGAAGAAATCCTTAAATCATACAGGCAATTGCACAATAAAACGGATGTTGATTCTGCGCAACGCGCCATCCGCGCCATAGAAATTGAAGAATATTATCTCCGTCAAAATCCCGATAAACAGGAATATCCGCCCATCAACAGTTTAATTATCGGTATAAATATTGATCGGGAATTAAGACGGGAAAAAATCAGCCTTCGCCTGAAAGCCCGTTTGGAAGAAGGAATGTCGGACGAAGTGCAAAATCTGTTGGATTCGGGAATCGCCGCAGAAGATTTAATCTACTACGGGCTTGAATACAAGTATCTTACTCTTTACCTTATGGGGAAAATAAGCTACGAAAAAATGTTTGAGCAATTAGAAACCGCCATTCACCGCTTCGCCAAGCGTCAGATGACCTGGTTTCGGGGAATGGAGCGGAGAGGTTTCACGATTCACTGGATGGATGCGGAAATGCCTGTCGAAGAAAAAATTGAGTTTGTGCTAAATCACCACATCAATTTGAGAACAAAGTTATAGTCGTAATACGGCTCCAGACTATGGTTGTCTGTTTTGAAAATAAAAGTTACTCTTCCCGGTTCCAATTCACAAGTAACTTGTTCTTCCCATCTGTTCCCGCGCGCATCTATCCAAAAATCGGAGAAAGGCAAAGGCGACAATCGACCGTCGTTGAAAGAAAAATAAGTAACTACCGACCCTTTGTCCAAAACATCATAAGTCAGTAACGGTTCCCGGAATGTGTAATACAGATAAGGGCCGGATTCATCGTCGCCAACTTCCCAATCAATTCCCCTTACCGTATAATTAATCGTTTCCGTACGCAAATAATAATTCTCATCCACGGTACAAGATGTGAAAGAAAGAATGAATAAAGCCGAGAGGCTTGTCATAAAGAATGTAAATCGTTTCATTGATGTAAATAAACTAAAAGTTAAGAAACAAAACCTATTTGGGTTTGTGATTGCAAATGTAGCAATATTTTTCCGGTTTACAATTTTTTATTTCTCGGATGATGCTCCAGAATCTCGCTCCTCAGAAAATCCCTGTCCAAATGAGTATAAATCTCGGTAGTAGCAATCTTTTCGTGTCCCAGCATTTGCTGTATGGCGCGCAGATTGGCGCCTCCTTCCAGCAAATGAGTGGCAAACGAATGTCGGAAAGTATGCGGACTGACTGTTTTGTGTACGCCTGCCGCTTCGGTCTGCTGTTTGATGATGTAAAAAACCATGACGCGCGAGAGCGCCGTCCCCCGTCGATTGAGAAACAGGACGTCTTCGTAACCTTTTTTTACTTCAATATGGCAACGGTCGAGCAAATACAGGTTGATTTCCTTGATAGCCGTCGGGGAAATAGGAACCAAGCGTTGTTTTCGCCCTTTCCCTTCCACCCGGATAAAACCCTCGTCCGGATACAAGTCAGGGAAACGAATATTGATAAGTTCCGAAACGCGCAAGCCGCAACTGTAAAGCGTTTCCAGAATCGCCCGGTTGCGTTGCCCTTCGGGTAATGACAAATCAATGCTGCCTATGATGTCGTTAATTTCCTGAAGCGTGAGAAACTCGGGAAGTTTTAGTCCGATTTTGGGCGATTCCAAGAGTTCGGTTGGGTCTTTTCGGATGTAATTTTCCAGAAGTAAAAAGCGGTAAAACGATTTAATGCCGGAAACAATCCGCGCTTGAGAACGGGGACTGATACCGATTTCGCGCAAGCCGGCAATCATGGCTTGCAAATCTTCCAAAACGGCTTCTTCCGGCATTTTTCCGATGTCGCGAAGATAATTCAACAACTTATTTAAATCGTCCATATATGCTTCTACCGAATTGACAGACAAAGACTTTTCGAGTTTCAGAAAAGTATGATAAGCCGTTGTTTTATCTTGTATATCTTGATTTATCTCCATGAATAGCGTCTTATATGAATAAAAATCATTAATTTTGCACCCAAAGATATAAAAATAAATTCACAATGAAACTTCAAATTATCAATGGACCAAACTTAAACCTTTTAGGCGCCCGCGAACCGGAAGTTTATGGTTCTTCTTCTTTCGAAGATTATCTGCAAGAATTAACTCAGCACTTTCCCGAAGTCGAATTTTATTATTTCCAGTCAAATGTGGAAGGGGAAATTATCAATAAGATTCATGAAACAGGATTTTCCTTTGATGGAATTATTTTGAATGCGGGAGCTTATACGCACACTTCCATTGCGATTCATGATGCGATAAAAGGAGTGAAAACGCCTGTAATAGAAGTTCATATATCGAATGTTCATGCACGGGAAACTTTCCGTCATCATTCTTTGATTGCAGGGGCTTGTAAGGGAGTTATTGCAGGGTTTGGCCTGGATTCTTACCGGTTGGCGGTGGAAGCGATTAAATCTTTAAATAATAATTATGCTTAAACAAACTAAAATAGTAGCGACAATTTCCGATCAGCGTTGCAACGTCGATTTTATTGCAGAGTTGTTCGAAGCCGGAATGAATGTAGTACGCATGAATTCCGCACACCTTGGAAAAGAAGGTTTTGACAGAATTATCCAAAATACAAGGGCGGTTTCCAACCGTATCGGCATCCTGATGGATACGAAAGGCCCTGAAATCCGGACAACTATTTCCGATGCGCCGATTCCATTCAAAACCGGCGACAAGGTCCGTATTAAAGGTGATATAGAAGGTAAAACTTCAGCGGAGTGCATTTATGTCAATTATAAAAACTTCACGAATGAAATTAAATCCGGCAGTTTGGTTTTGATTGACGATGGCGATCTGGAATTGAAAGTAATTGAAAAACAGCAGGATTCGTTGTTGCTTGAAGTGCAGAACGACGCCGTTTTGGGAAGCCGGAAAAGCATCAATGTGCCGGGCGTCCGCATCAATTTGCCTTCTTTGACGGAAAAAGACAGGACAAATATCTTATATGCCATTGAAAATAAGATAGATTTCATTGCACATTCCTTTGTCCGCAGTAAACAGGATATTTTGGATATTCAGCGGATTCTGGACGAATACCGCAGTCCGATAAAAATCATTGCTAAAATAGAAAATCAGGAAGGGATTGATAATATTGATGATATATTGGAAGTAGCTTACGGAATCATGGTTGCGCGGGGCGATTTGGGTATTGAGGTGCCGCAGGAAAAGATTCCCGGTTTACAAAGAATCCTGATTCGCAAATGTATAGCCGCTAAAAAGCCGGTAATCGTAGCTACTCAAATGCTTCATTCAATGATAAATAACCCTCGTCCTACGCGAGCCGAAGTGACGGATGTCGCCAATGCGATTTATTATCGCACGGACGCCATCATGCTGAGCGGCGAAACGGCTTACGGAAAATTTCCGGTCGAAGCGGTAAAAACCATGACGAGCATCGCCCGTGAAGCGGAATTAAACAAGTTGAGAGAAAACGACATCCGTGTTCCTATTCCCGATGATGATTTGGATGTAACTTCTTTCCTTGCCAAACAAGCAGTGAAGACAAGTCAGAAACTTCAGGTAAAAGCTATTGTTACAGATAGCTATAGCGGAAGGACTGCCAGATATCTGGCTGCTTTCAGAGGAAAAGCGCCGGTTTTCGCCATTTGTTATCAAGACCGGACTACCCGCGAATTATCGCTTTCTTACGGTGTTTGGGCTGAATATCAGGAAAATACGGAAGACTCGAAAAGATATCTTCTGGATGCTTTGAACAAGCTGATAAAGAAGCAAATGATAAACCGCAACGATATGGTAGCTTATTTGAGCGGTAGTTTCGGCGAAGGGGGAGGAACTTCTTTCCTTGAAATCAATAATGTCGGCAAGATTCTGGATGGGGGCAACCGGTTTAAACCGCCGTTTTTCAAATGAACATCGATGACTATATCATAAATCACATTGACAAAGAACCTCCTTTGCTCGCAGCCTTAAACCGCAAAGCTCACGTCGATTTGTTGCGTCCGCGAATGATAGCCGGACATCTGCAAGGCCGGATATTGAAAATGCTGGTGCGAATGTATAAGCCGCAACGGATTTTGGAAATCGGAACTTATACGGGATATGCAACTCTGTGTCTGGCGGAAGGTTTGCCCGAAGGCGGGGAAATTCATACGGTTGAGATTGACGATGAAATAGAAGATTTTATCCTGAATCAATTCGACAAATCGGATTTGAAAAATAAGATTCATCTGCATATCGGAGACGCTTTGGATTTGATTCCGCGATTGGAAGACGTGTTTGATATGGCGTTTATCGACGCCGACAAACGGGATTACTGCGAATATTACCAAGCGGTTTTCGACAAAGTGAAAAAAGGCGGAATTATTTTGGCGGACAATACGCTGTGGAGCGAAAAAGTTCTGGAAGAACCGCATCCCAACGACAAACAAACCCTCGGTATCATCCGTTTTAACAAAATGATTGCGGAAGACAGGCGGATTGAGAAGGTAATCTTACCTTTGCGCGACGGGTTGACGATTATTTATAAAAAATAATTCGGGAAAATAGAAGACTCTAAAGCCCTAAGAATTTCAGGAATTTATCAACGTTGATATATGGAGAATATCTTGTATACTGCCGCATTCGTCCGGATTTGTCAAATTCCCACACCCGGTCGACCGTTACCCCAAGTCCTTTCCACACATCTATATCCGCGCCGACGATTACCGTATTGTATGCCGGAGCAAACATCATCAGATTGGAAGGCATCTGATTGTAAAGCGAATGTTGAAAAGACCCGTGCAGCGTGATTCTGTCGTGCAAGGCATAAGCAAGACCACCGAACGCTTGAGTGGTTATATTGGATTTGGCAGGCCAACCGGGAGCAATCCGGCTTTGAACAAATGCCAGATTAGGGTATTGCGTAAATCCTACGCTTCCATAAAGTTGCATTTTGTCGGATAGTCGATAACTCAAAGTGGGAGCAAATGTAATTGTGGTTCCCAAAAGCGGCAAATCCCATCGGGAAGGAACAATATTAAAATTCAAATCAGGCGTTAATTCCCACGGTAATATCGGTTTGGGAATGTTTTTCTTATATTCGGGAATGTTGAAGTGATGTTTTTCAAAGGAATACAATGCGCTATCCTTCAACAGGCGCGCTTCCGGTTTAGGAAACTGTATTTGGCTGGAAATCAAATCCGGCTTGGACATTGAAGTGTCCGGCAACAAAGGTTTTTCAGGAAACAGGCCATGTAGCGTATCCGTTTTTATTTCCTGTGCAAACAATACAAACATGAATGTGCAAGCATACCATCCGGTGACTGATAGAATAATTTTACGCATAGGATAAAATGTGTTTTTTGAACTTTCAAAGATAAAATATTTTTTCTGTTGTTGCAAGATTTTACACGAAATTATTTTTGCAATTGTAGCATTTCAGGGAGAAAAAAGGAACACTATATTTAAGTAGTAAGAGCAACAAGTTTTATATAAATCCCATCAATTCATTAATTCCATTTTCCGAAACCCAAGCGGCGTCTGTCCGGTTTTACTTTTGAACAAGCGACTAAAATATTGCGGATATTCAAATCCGAGCGAATAAGCAAAATCACATGCAACCTAACCAAGAAATCATACTCTTAACAAGTCATTCAAACTAACTATTTTACTTCCTTTACTTTCATAATAATGCAGCATTTCGTCAATTTTCTTTTTGTCATAACTTGTAATGCAATCAGATATGACATTAACTCAGATTTGTGATTGATTACGGTGTCCGGATTTTCGGAAAAGGTCAGCGTAACTCCCTCGTGGCCTGCCTGTCCTCCCCGTTTTTTCCCGCTCTTTTCCCGCAAACTCATGGTCCGTTTCCCACGAAAGGGGTCTTGGGATGGAGGCGTCGAACTGTTGCTGCTGTTTTTAGGATGTTCGTAGCCTGATAATTTTTCTTCAAGAACAGATATGTGTTTTTTTAACAGGGCTATTTCTTCGCTTTGCTGCTGCAACTGATGTAATAACTGCGTGATTATC
>JAISWH010000186.1 GCA_031271125.1 Dysgonamonadaceae bacterium | reverse complement strand
TTGATAATACCGAAAATTTTTATGCGTTTGTGTATAATTGTGAATTTTATGCTAACTTTGCGCTCAAAATATTTCCATACATCAATGATTCTCTTTTTTAAACGCGGAACAAATTCGGTTATCGTTGTTGATACATCGATAAAACTTTCAAAAATAGCAAGTAAGAAACTAATATGGCTTTTTGGCGGCGCCGAATTTTTATCTAAAAAAAATATAGATGCTTTCCTGGTAGGACCCCGGCGGGAAATGGTTACGCCGTGGAGTACCAATGCTGTTGAAATTACCCGGAATATGGGAATCGAAGGTATCAACCGGATAGAAGAATTTTGGATTGTTCCCGATAAAAATGCCGGATACGACCCTATGCTTCAACGCCTTTACTTCGGAGTCGGGCAGGATGTTTTCACTATTAACAAAAAACCGGAAGCCATTGTATCTATCGAAGATATCGCCGCTTACAACCAACAGGAAGGATTGGCTTTAAGTTCGGACGAAATCAAATATTTGAACGGGGTCAGTGAAAAATTAGGTCGAAAACTGACTGATAGCGAAGTTTTCGGATTTTCACAAGTCAATTCCGAACATTGCCGGCACAAAATTTTCAATGGTATTTTTATCATCGACGGAGTAGAAAAAGAATCGACGCTTTTCAACCTGATACGCAAAACTTCCCGGGTAAATCCCAATCAGTTGGTATCGGCTTACAAAGATAATGTCGCTTTCAATGCAGGTCCTGTTATCGAACAATTTGCGCCTCAATCGGCCGGTAAACCGGATTATTTTTCCGTAAAAAACATAGAAACCGTTCTTTCGCTGAAAGCGGAAACACATAATTTCCCTACTACCGTTGAGCCTTTCAATGGCGCCTCAACCGGCACCGGCGGTGAAATACGCGACCGCCTGGCCGGAGGAAAAGCTTCCCTGCCCATAGCAGGAACGGCCGTTTATATGACTTCCTATCCGCGAACCGAAGAAGACCGCGAATGGGAAAATGCAATGCCGCCAAGAAAATGGATATACCAGACGCCCGCTCAAATTCTAATCAAGGCTTCAAACGGAGCTTCCGATTTCGGAAATAAATTCGGACAGCCGCTGATTTGCGGTTCCCTTTTGACTTTCGAACACGAAGAAAACCGAAAAAAATTCGCTTATGATAAAGTAATTATGCTCGCCGGGGGCGTAGGTTTCGCCAATAAACGGGATGCCTTGAAGGACGAACCCAAAGCGAGTGATAAAGTCGTGGTTTTGGGCGGCGATAATTATCGCATCGGAATGGGCGGAGGAGCCGTATCTTCCGTTGCCACAGGGGAATACAGCAGCGGAATTGAACTGAATGCCGTTCAACGCGCCAATCCTGAAATGCAGAAACGGGTTTCAAACGTTATTCGCGCACTCGCAGAATCAGACCATAATCCCATCGTATCTATTCACGACCATGGCGCCGGCGGACACCTCAATTGCCTCTCGGAACTTGTAGAATCAACCGGAGGAAAAATTAACATGTCGAAATTACCCATCGGCGACCCTACCCTATCGGCCAAAGAAATTATCGGAAACGAAAGTCAGGAAAGAATGGGTTTGCTGTTGAAAGAAGAAGACGTCGAATGGGTACGCAAAATCGCCGAACGGGAACGAGCTCCTATGTATGTAGTCGGTGAAACAACCGGCGACGACCGCTTGGTATTCGAACAAGCCGACGGCCAAAAACCTCTGGATATGCAATTAGCCGATTTCTTCGGAAAACCGCCGCGTACGGTTATGAACGACCTGACTATCGAAGAACATTTCAAACCGATCTGTTATGACGTCAAAAATATCGGCAAATATCTGGAAGACGTGCTGCAATTGGAATCTGTGGCATGCAAAGATTGGCTGACAAATAAAGTCGATCGTTCCGTCACCGGAAAAATCGCCCGCCAACAATGTCAGGGCGAGATCCAATTGCCTTTGAGCGATTTGGGGGCTGTTGCCTTGGATTATCGCGGAAAATCAGGCATTGCTACTTCAATTGGCCACGCCCCCCAAGCCGGTTTGATTAATCCGGCAACCGGTTCGATCCTGGCTATTGCAGAAGCGCTTACCAATCTTGTCTTTGCACCGTTGAAAGAGAAATCAGCAAGCATTTCGTTGAGCGCCAACTGGATGTGGCCGGGCAAAAACCCCGGTGAAGACGCTCGCCTGTATGATGCCGTTGAGGCATGCTCCAACTTCGCTTGCGACTTGGATATCAATATCCCGACCGGAAAAGATTCGCTATCCATGACTCAAAAATACGGCGACGAAAAAGTTTTCTCTCCCGGAACCGTCATTATTTCTGCCGGAGCCGAAATTTCGGATATCCGGAAAATCGTTTCCCCCGTATTGGTTAATAATCCGCGATTTACGCTTTATTATATTGATTTCTCATTCGATACATTCAAACTCGGCGGTTCGGCTTTTGCCCAATCGTTGAATCGTTTGGGTGATGAAGCGCCTACCGTAACGGATGCCGACTATTTCAAAACAACATTCGATACCGTTCAGGAACTGGTTGAACGGGAATTGATTCTTGCCGGACACGATATTTCGGCAGGAGGAATGATTACCACGCTCTTGGAAATGACATTCGGAAACGAGGAAGGAGGGCTGGATATCAATTTAGACAAATTGAAGGAAACGGATTTGATAAAAATATTGTTCAGCGAAAATCCGGGTATTTTGATTCAGGTCGAAGACAAACAAACGGTCGAAAACATTCTGAATACTAATGGAATAGGATTTGCTAAAATCGGAAAGCCAACCACAGAACGACATATCCGTGTTACCAAAGACGGAGCTGAATACGATTTCGATATTGATTACATGCGCGACATTTGGTTCATTTCGTCTTACCTTTTAGACCGCTTGCAAAGCGGGGAAAAATGCGCCAAAGAACGTTTCCTCAACTATAAGCAACAACCCCTGCAAATTAAATTCCATAAAGGATTTACAGGAACTTTGGCCGGATACGGTTTGAGTTTCGACCGTCGTTCTTCGGGAATCAAGGCCGCTATTGTCCGCGAAAAAGGAACCAACGGCGATCGGGAAATGGCTTATGCGCTTTATCTGGCCGGATTTGACGTAAAAGACGTACACACAACCGATTTGGTCTCAGGCCGGGAAACTTTGGATAACATTAACATGCTTGTTTTTTGCGGCGGATTTTCCAATTCCGATGTATTAGGATCTGCCAAAGGTTGGGCGGGAGGCTTGCTGTTCAATGAAAAAGCGAAGGAAACATTGGATAAATTTTACGCTCGTCCCGACACCCTGAGTCTCGGTATCTGCAACGGTTGCCAATTGATGATGGAATTGAACCTGATTACTCCCAAACACAACATTCACCCGCGGATGCTGCACAACGATTCTCATAAATTTGAATCGGAATTTGTTTCTTTGACGATACCCAAAAACAGGTCTGTGATGCTTCGAACTCTTGCCGGCAGCAAGTTGGGCGTTTGGGTGGCGCATGGAGAAGGAAAATTTTCTTTACCCTTGGAAGAAAAGAAATACCAGGTTGTCGCCAAATACACTTATCCTGCCTATCCGGGCAATCCGAACGGATCAGACTATGCCGTAGCAGGAATTTGTTCCAAAGATGGCCGGCACTTGGCGATGATGCCTCATCCGGAAAGAGCGATATTTCCTTGGCAATGTGCGTATTATCCGCAAGAACACAAAAAAGATGAAATCACGCCCTGGATAGAAGCATTTGTTAATGCACGAAAGTGGATTGAGATAACATCGCCAATCCGATATCTTTGAGTTTGAATTTCTGAATCTTGCCACTTCCCGTCAGAGGGAAAGCTTTGACAAAGAAAACATATTTCGGGATTTTGTGCCGGGCAATTTTCCCACGGCAAAATTCACGAACTTCATCGGCCGTCAGATTCGTATTTTCTTCTTGTATAATAAAAGCGCCCACTTCTTCGCCATACTTTTCAGATGGAATACCGGCTACCTGAATGTCTTTTACTCCCGGCAACCGGTACAAAAATTCCTCAATTTCGCGAGGATAAATATTTTCCCCGCCCCGGATAATCATATCTTTTATGCGTCCGGTAATCCGGTAATAACCCTTTTCGTCCTTTATGCCCAAGTCGCCGGAATGGAGAAAACCATTTTTGTCAATCACCTCATCCGTTGCTTTTGGATTCTTGTAATAACCTTTCATCACCAGATAGCCTTTGCAGCAAATTTCTCCCTGAACGCCCGCAGGACATTCTTCGCCTGTATCGGGGTTAATGATTTTCACCTCCGTAAACGGATATTCCTTGCCTACTGTCGTGCAACGCGCTTCAAACGAATCTTCTATCACCGAATGAGTCATACCCGGTGAAGATTCCGTGAGGCCATATACGCTGGTGATGTGCGTAACATGCAGTTGTTCGGTCACTTTTCGCATCAATTCGATGGGACATAGCGATCCGGCCATAATGCCGGTTCGTAACGAACTGACGTCGAACATGGAAAACATCGGATGATTTAGTTCCGCAATAAACATAGTCGGAACGCCATATAAAGCCGTACATCGTTCTTTGTGAACGGATGCCAGGACGAGTAAAGGATCGAATCGTTCGACCATCACCTGGGTAGTCCCGTGCGTCAGGCAGGCCATTGTTGCCAAAACTACCCCGAAACAGTGGAATAGCGGTACGCAACAACACAGTTTATCTTCCTGCGTAAAGTGCATCCCTTCACCCGTAAAATAGCCGTTGTTCACTATATTATAATGAGTAAGCATGACGCCTTTGGGGAAACCCGTCGTCCCCGAAGTATATTGCATATTAACTACATGCCGGCAATTCACTTTGCTTTTCAATTCGTTCAACTCCCGATTGGAAATGTTTTTCCCCAACAACAACAATTCGGCTGTGTTATACATGCCGCGGTACTTTTCCTGACCGATAAAAACCACATTTTTCAGATGCGGAAACCGTTCGCTTTTGACATAACCCCGTTGCGAAGTTTTCAATTCGGGGAGCATGGCATTTACCATATCTACATACGAACCGTCGAAAACGCCTTCGGTAATACACAAAGTGTGAATGTCCGAATCTTCCGTCAGATATTCCAGTTCATGCTGCTTGTAATTGGTATTGACGGTGACGGCAATCGCCCCGATTTTTGCTGCTGCATATAGAAAAGTCAGCCAGTCGGGCACGTTTGTCGCCCATATTCCCACATGCATGCCGGTTGTTACTCCAATGGAAATCAGTCCCTTTGACATATTATCCACTCTTTCGTTGAACTGTTTCCACGTGAATCGCAAATCACGGTCGGAATATACAATGTATTCCTTATCGGGCGTTGTTTCCGCCCAATATTCAAGCCATTGGCCTATTGTTTTGTCTGTTAACATAATCATCAAGCCGGCGTATAAACTACTGCCAGAATTTGCGCGCCCCTTGCATCGGCGGCATGCACATGATGAGCAACAATGGAATCGTAATAAATACTGTCGCCCTCTTCGAGAATGTGGGAATCCTCCCCATAAGTCACCTCAATTGCACCGTCTAAACAGAAAATAAATTCTTCGCCTTCGTGGGATGAAAGTTGAAAATCGGCCTCTTCCCTTGGAGCTACCTGGATGATAAACGGTTCCATGTGGCGTCCCGATTTATCGGCCGACAAGGAGTAATAATCCATGTGTGTACGGGAAACCGTCTGGTTGGTAGAAAAACTGAAGCCTTCTCTCCGGTTGTTTTTACGGGAAATAACGGGACCCAATGCATCCTGGTCGTCCAGAAAAGTGCCCAAACGAACACCCAAAACCCGTGCAATCTTAATCAATGGCGCCAATGAAGGCAACTCTTTGTCACTTTCAATACGATTGATTTGTTCCGCGTCCAAACCGGTACGTTCCACCATCTCCTCCAAACCGATGGACTGAGACTCTCGTAATGATTTAATCCTTTTTCCTACTATTTTGTCGGTATTCATGTGTTTTTTTATATATTATTATCAGTGTTCGACCGAAATTTATTGTAAATTATCAGAGTACAAAAGTATAATAATATTTTTAAACTTGCAAGGATGAAGTGTTTGTGTTGAAATATTGGTTTACACATTGCATGTGCTTGGAAATCGTAAGATTTTCATGTAATTTTGTAACGTACATAAAACAGATAAAGATATGCCCACTGTATTGGTTTTGTTAGGTATGCGCTTTTATTATTGGGCGCGGGAACATGAACCTGTTCATGTTCAAGGGAATATAAATCGCTACGTTTTTTTCCCGTCTAAGCAAGGCAAGCCTGTAGGAAGAATGCCGAACTACAGGCATTTGTTTTTTTGATACGATATTTTTATTTTTTGATACAATTTTATTGATATATTTAACAAACAATATACATCTTTGTACCTTGAGAGTGGGAAAATTTTGTTTAATTTTGTATAATTTTTAAATCGTTATGGTGAAAAAAAGGTTTTTTCTAAAAAATTTTATGCATGGAAACCACAAGAAGCTGCTTTATGTGGCGTGTCTTCTGTTTATGATGACGGTTTCTATGAATCTGTCGCGAGCCTTTGCCGGTACGAATGATCAGGCATCGGTAACACAAGAACAAACTACCGTAACCGGTACGGTAATTGATGAAGCAGGTGAGCCGATACCCGGCGTGAATGTCGTTGTTAAGGGCGCTTCTACGGGAACGGTAACGAATGTAGATGGAAAGTACAGCATTAATGCACCGAATAGCAATGCCGTATTGGTATTTTCGTTCCTTGGTTATGTTACAGAGGAGCAACCCGTAGCCAACCGGCGGCAAATCAATGTTACTTTGAAAGAAAAAGATGTTGCGATTGATGAGGTAGTGATTGTCGGTTATTACAATCAGAACCTCAGGGATGTTTCTACTGCCGTATCAAAAGTGAATATGAAAGCGTTGGAAAACATTTCGACAACGTCGCTTACCTCTTTATTAGCCGGGCAAGCGCCGGGCTTGCAAACGGTAATCCGTGGCGGAATACCGGGTATGGGCGGTAGCGGTATGGTTATCCGTGGCAATACTTCTCTTTCAAGCGAAGATGGAGTGAACGGATTGAGTAATCCCTTATACATTGTTGACGGAATACCTATGTCGTTGCAAGATTTAGCCGGTTTCGACGTCTCACAAAACGACTTTCTGTCCTCTCTTAATCCCGATGAAATAGCATCCATCAGTATTCTTAAAGATGCCGCCGCCACAGCTATTTATGGTTCTCGCGGAGCAAACGGCGTTATTATCCTAAAAACAAAAAGGGGAGCAACCGGGAAAGCGCGTATATCAGGCAGGGCTACGCTTGGCGTCGTTACCACGCCTCCTCGTTTGGACGTATATATCGGCGAGGCTGAAAGGCAAGCCAAGTTGGGATACATGCAAAAAACCATGGAAAACCTTTTTGGCAAACAGGCATGGGTGGACGTACGCAATGGAATGGAAGTAATGGGTTATCTACTGCCTTCGGTGTTGACGGATAAATACAATCCTTATTTCAATAATGCATACGATTATCAGGATATGTTCTACCAATCGGGTTTTTCACAAGATTACAGTTTAAGTATGGATGGCGGAAGCGAAAACAATAATTATCGTGTAGGCTTAAATTTTCGTGATGAAACCGGGGTGCTTATGGGTTATGGACTTTCACGGCTTACCCTTAACGCTAGTTTGTTAAGCAACCTTACTAAGAGGGTAAAAAACGAATTTATAATGCGTTACGGCTTTATTAATCGCAAGGGAGGATTAAACAACTATATGAGGGGCGTTCCTACAAGCCCTTCGGATATACTTTCTTCTTTGTTTTATCGTACCCCCGAAGAATTGAAGATGATTTCGGGAGAATTGGGAGATGCCTATAATAAAAACACAAGCCATGATATATCGTTTTCGGAAACCCTTACCGCAAATCTATCAAAGGATTTTGTTTGGGAAAATCTTGTAGGGGCCACTATAAGATTTGGTTCCAACGATTATTTCATTCCCTCTACGGCAAGACCCAACAATGAAAGCTATGCGAGATCGGCGTCCAGTTTGGGAACCACGATCACGGGACACTCGCTCTTGAAGTATAATCATACTTTTAAAGAAGATCACCAGTTATTCGCATTGGCGGCGCTTGAATTAAATACCGATGTCAGGCAATATGCCGACTTATGGGCGGAAAACGGTTCGTCGGACTACCTGAAAATAATCAGCGGATATAAAAAGGAAAGCATTGACGGATCATCCAATATATTGAAAAGCAATATGTTATCATACTTTGGACAGCTCGCCTACGGATATAAAGATAAGCGCTACTATGTTTCGGCAACCCTGCGGCGCGACGGTTCGTCGGAATTTGGGGAGAACAACAAATGGGCGACTTTCCCTTCGCTTATGGGGTATTGGGCTTTTTCCAAGGAACCATGGATGCAAAAAACATCCGGATGGTTGAATTTCGGTAAAATCCGCGCTTCATTCGGAACATCGGGAGAAATACCGCATGATCCGACTTTGCAGTATAATTCGCTTATTTCCATTAACAATATAGGTGCTAATATAAACAATATCTATGGTAATAAAATGGATATCAAGACATACGGAGGTAGAAATTTAGTGATATCCCAATTCAATCAGGTTCCGAATAAAAGCCTGTCGTGGGCGAAAAGTAAGGAAATGAATTATGGTATCGACCTGGAAATGTTCAACAACCGGTTGTTTATCAATGCCGATTTTTACTCGAAATATAATTCGGGCATGATATATGATTCATTTTTAGCGCCTTACATTGGCTACAACAGCATAAGGTCGAATCTCGTGGATATGATTATAAACGGCTTCGAAATCGGTGCAACCGCTTATCTTTTTCCCCGGAAAAGCGATTTTCAGTGGGAATGGACTCTCAACCTTTCAAAAAGCAATGCAATGATAGCAAAACTTGGTAACGGAGGACGGGATTATATAGTCGGCGATTATGCATTCATAGTGGGACGTCCGGCTTTCCAATACTATACCTGGGAATACCTGGGCGTACTCCAGGATGTGAGTGACTTGCCCGTAAATCCGATGACAGGAAAGCCGTTGTCTATATACGGAGACATGGGCCTGGCATTGAACCGGCAGGGGGAATATTTTCCGGGAATGCCTTTGTTTACTGATGTCGACGGAGATTACAGAATATCCGGAGGCAATGAAGATAAAAAAGTTATAGACAATAAATCGCCCGAACCTAAAATTTCGGGAGGTCTGCATACCACGATCAAATATAAAGGCCTTTCTCTACGTGTACAATCCTCTTTTGCTTTCGGGCATTATATTTTCAATACAACTTTGCAAGAACAATTATCCAAATTCGACAATTGCGCCGACTTCTATGCGAGAGCCTTGTATAAATTCGACGAAAGTAAATTCTGGCAAAAACCGGGCGATGATGCCTATTATCCTATGATTTACGTGGCTTATTCCGACGGCGGAGGCTCAAATAATTTCCGCAGATCTTCGATGTTTTTGGAAAAGGGTGATTACTGGAATATCGAAAACATAACGCTTTCATATACTATCCCTCAAGAATTGTTAACTCCTTTACAAATAAAAGGGCTTAACATTTATGCCACAGGCCAGGATGTTTTGATGTGGAAGAAATCAGGTGTTTTCGACCCTCGCAGGATTTCAAAAACAGGATATTATAACGGAGCAAGTTATCCGATGTCCCGAAGTTTTATTTTGGGTCTTCAACTTCAATTTTAACTGTAAAACATTATTGATATGAAAAAGATATTAATTATATTATTGATATTACCCGTATTGTTCGGTTGCAGCGATTTTCTGGAACCCCAACAAGTGAATGTAGTATATAATGAGGTATTCTGGAAAACCCAAAACGATGCGGAAATCGGCCTTTTGGGCATATACGGTCTATACCGCGGGCTAAAGGTAAATCGCGAAAACTGGTACGACAGAGGCGATTTTACAACAGGATTTTTCAGAGGAGGATGGAACGGCGGTTCATCGGGCCGATTATACCAAATCGGTGACTTTTCAACGCCTACCGGGACCAATAAATCCTGGGGATCGCTGGAAGGTCTCGCCAACTGGTCAACTTTCTATAAAGTGGTATCGCAAGCCAATATGGTCATACATAAAATAGAAGCGATGCCCGATAATGTATTCACCGCCGGAATGAAAGATCAACTTATCGGTGAAGCCTATTTCATGCGGGCATTGATCTATTTCGATATATTGCGTATATGGGGTAACGCCCCTTATATTTCCGAAATAATCGAATCTTCGGATCAGGTTATCGACGAAGATATGTCTCCGGTAACTATTCCGCGTACCAAGGATACCGATATTGCCAAAAATGTACTGGATGATGTGGCATTAGCAGTCGGAAAATTAAAATACGGCGTAAGCAGTTCGAGCGAATGGGGAATACGCGCTAATAAAGGTTCGGCCGAGGCGCTCGTTGGCCATGCCAACATGTGGATGTATTTTCTCGCTGTTCGCGACAATCTGCCTGAGCCTGCTCAATATTTGACCGCTGCAATCAATGCATTGGAGTCGCTGAAAGCCAACGGCGGATACTCGCTGGTCGATTATTCTTCCGGAGATCCTTTGAGAACCTTATACGAAGACATCTCTTCCGAATCCGTATTCTGCCTCAATGTTTCATCGGCTCAAAACGAGTCATATCGCGCTGATTACGGTGGAATACAGTATGTTACGGTTAAGTTGACGCCGACGGATGGAGACATGGCCAAAGACAGGGCGTCATATATCAATTGGGTACCACGGAATTTAAAAAATGTAATGTATCCGGAGTATGATTTTGAAACTCAAACCGGCGATATCAGGTGCCCTTTGTTTTTTGAAGCCTGGGATTCCTATTACAATGACCCGTTTAGCGATGTAAGCCAAACGGCAACCGACAGAACGTTAGTTACATGGATGAAAAAATATTCCATGGTAAGTCTTGATCCTTCGCGCAGTTGGAACGAATACATAGCCTATTTCGCCGAAGCGAATATCCCTGTTTTCCGTTATACCGATCTCTATTTGTTGTTGGCCGAAGCTTACGAGAAGTCAGGACAATCCGGTAAGGCATTGCCTATTGTAAATGAAATCCGTTCACGTGCAGGTTTAGACCCGTACGCCGGAGGCAATTTATCCCAGGAAATATTACAACAGCGTATCTGCGAATTGATCGGTGAAGGACAACTATTTTTCGATATGGTACGAAACAATTATTTCCCGGTTTCCGGTACGATGGATTCTGAAAGATATCAAGAGCAGGGATATTACTGGCCGGTAGCATCGGATGTTCTTACCCGGAATAAACAAATAAAGCAAACGCCGTATTGGAATGGTAAAACGCAATGGTAAGATGATTGAACATCAATTATTTTAACGTAAATAAAAACAATAAAATAAGAAAAAATATGAAAAAGTATTTATATATGAGTTTCGCATTTGTACTTGCCGCCGCCTTTTTGACATCGTGCGACGATGATTACATCATTGGCGGCGAAACAAATCCTACCAACAAGGTGGATATGACTACCTCCGAATTTCTACAGTCGATGGAAGAAACCAAACAGGTAGTTACTCTTTTCGAGCGGGCAGGTATGAAAGACGTGATAAACGGGAATGTTACGATTATTTCGCCCAGTCAATGGTCGATAAACCGGTATCTGAGGCGCAAGCATAATATCGATCTGCGTAGCGATCCGAATGCTCCCGAATTGACTATATCCGATATTTCCGACGAAGAATTGAAAGAAAATATGGGAATGTATGTCATACAGGGGAATTATTGGAGCGAAACCATACCCGCAGAAGGTAAATTGTTGAAAACGCTGAACGGAATAGATGTGTTTATCAGTCACGACGAAACCAATACCGATCCGGGTACCGCCTGGGACGGTGGCGGAAGCCCCTGGTGGGGGTATCAATATTCGAGATTTTTACAAACAATCCCGAAAATTATACATATCCATTACAAAAGAGGCAATAATTGGGAATGGACGGGAGAAGCGCGCGCGGCATTCGGAGACCATTACGGAGATGATCCCGAATGTGACCATGTTTATCGCATGTACTTGTCGGATGTAGTGACTAAAACAGGAGTGGTACATATCCTTTACCAAGGCGATTACAACTATTCCGACCATTTTTTCTACCATTCTTTGTTCTTTTTCGGAAAAAGGACTGATGATAGGTTATAGGAACAATTAAAAAAAAATTATTATGAAAAAGTATATTTATTTTTTATTACTACCGTTGCTGTTGGCATCTTGTTTTAACCAACCCGACGGCATCGGTTTCCTGAGTGACGCCATCTACCTGAAAGGCGCCGATACCATATATATATCACTTGGCGGTAAAGCGCAAACCGATTTTGCGTGGTTGGACAACTCATCATTGCCTTGTACATTCGCTATTGAAAACGTCAGGGACATAAACGGAAACCGTTCGGAACAATTTTTCGAAAAATTTCCTTACAGAACATGGAAGGTGCCTTATAATTTTGAAACAGACAAAACGGAAGAGGCAATAATGGCCAAGTTAGTCGATATGGACCTTACTCCGTTAATGATTAATTCGGTCAACGGGCAACTGTTGTACATAGAAACGACGTCTAATCTAAAAAATCCGGAAGACATATTTCATGTAGATGTACGAGTAACAAATTCAAGCGATTCAAAGGTTTTCTCCGATTATGCCATTGTGAAATTAGGATCCGAAAAACGTTCCTATTATATTAGTGAAGTCATAAACGGTATATCGGTTGTAAATAACGGAAGCAACAATTTCGTATATTACGATCAGATCAATCCCGACCAGCCTAATTTTATCGAACGGCGGGATAATATCTATGCCGATAACGGCAAAGAATTTGTAAGCATTCGTAAACTGTCCAACGAACCGGAAGTTGGAATCAAATTCATTCTGCGAATGGAGGATGCTAAAGGAAAATTGTTCGATCCCGCAACTTATGCTACTTACCAGACGGGTACCTGGAGTTATATTGATGTGGGCATCAACAGACAAAATACTCCGGAGGGAATGCAAGTGGAATTTCCTATCACTCCCTGGCCGGCATATAATAATTGGAATGATTATTTTTTCAATTATTTGCGAGGACCTACGTTTAACAATTTCAATTTTTTGGATCTTAGTAAAATGTATGCGGATTTTCAAGCAGGTAAAATACCAAGCCTTGTTGGTCCTACCGCTTGGCCTGCCGACAATTGGGCAAATGCCACCGCATGGTTCACGCGCTTACGTTCAAGGGTGAGGTTTGAGGAGTCCGGTACTTGGGAAATGCGTATTACGGTACCTTATACGTCGTTGGACGGAAATTTTTAACGGATTGAAATAAAATATTAATAATGAAAAGATTATATTTATTCTGCATGATTCTGTTTATCGTTTCATGCAGTAATCAACCCCAAAATGCTCTCGTCAAAGTCGTCAAAGTAGCAGTGGTGATTCAAGATCCCATCGTCGACGGCAAACGTATCCATGAAACGTTCGTTACGCCCGGATACACATTTAAGTGGAATGATCCCTGGCAACTTACCAAAGACTATGAAGCTGCCTTGGAAGAAATCAGCCATGGGGCAGTTGACTATCAGGTAACGGAAATCATCGACTCTCAGGATTTTTTTACCCGTTTACGCAAATCGGGAGAGATGCTGAACGAAGCCCGCATAATAGAGCTTTTGCAGGAACCCGGTTGGGCGACCCTGAAGGAGGAAGGGCAGAGATTCGATTACAAAGCCTTTATCGAACATTACGGCTTCGATAAAAAACGCGACGCCGGCGAAATACACGAAGTTTGGGTATGGTCGCCGCCGATGACCGGCATGTGGGAATCTAACATGTCGGGCGATAACGCATTCTGGATCAATTCCAGTCCCACAGAAGGAGTCAATTGTAGGGAACACCTCTGTGTGATGGGCTTGAACTACGAACGCGACCTGGCTTGCGCACTCGAAAGCTACGCCCACCGGGTTGAATCGACCATGATGAAAGTATATGGCTGGTGGGATTACGATAATAAAACCGACAAAAACAGCCTGACCACTTGGGAAGTGTATGCAGCATACGCCCTGAAATATGACAAGTTTCTGCCGGGCATGTCGCATATAGGGAATGTACATTTCCCGCCCAATGGGGAAAAAGATTACGATTGGACAAACAAAAACAAAGTAATGTCATTCGCCGATAATTGGAAAAATTATCCCAATGTAAAAGAAGAAAATCCGCGTGAAATGGATTGTTCCGAATGGGGTTGCGAACATTTAGGCTATATGAAATGGTGGTTCGGTCACCTACCCCATTTCAGCGGAATCAATCCTGAAGACGGTAAATTGAACAATTGGTGGCATTACGTAGTAGATTACAACGAAGCGCTGAAGAAAGAATCGGAAAATTAAAATAAGCAGGAATCTAAAATTGGAAAATTAAATGACTTCGACTTTCAAGTGTTTTTTCATTGTCGTTTTTCTAATTGTCTTTCATACAATTACTTTCTCACAAACGACAGATGTATTTGCCGGCTGCAAATTTCCGGAAGGGAAGTATGTCCCTTTCGGATACATCGACAATCCACGGCATAGCTATGTCTTAAACCGGAGCGGTATTTTGCGTACCGTTCCGCCTGTGGGAATGGGTTATTGGACAACGAGTTTGCCTTGGCCGTATGCTATCCGTATGACCAGACAAGTCAACTATTTGTCGTTTCTTCATCTTGCATTCGGCATGAATGGGAAATCATTAGTTGTTCCGGAAGATTACGACGATTGCGGCTTACATGCTTCCTACCATACCAAAAACGCGCTCCGATACGACTGGAATTGGGAAGGCGTTACGTTTTCGGCAAGTTGGTACTTGGTCGACGAGCATGCCCTGGCTTGCCGGCTCGAAATGAAAAACACTACCGGACAATCCCGGAATATCACTGCCCATGTCACACACGAATACGGACATATCGAACGGGGATGGTGGGGAAGTACAGGCATTACATCCAATTACGATGAACGGAACGGAGTCTTGACGAATAAACTGTGGGAATATGGCGATGTGTTTGTTACAGGCGTAGCCGGAACACATCCGGTCGCTGTGAAAGCAACCGCCGACGAAAATGAATGGAACGGATGGCTAAAAAATAATGATCTGACATCCAAGCCGGGAGTATCCATTACTTTTGCTCAAAGTCCCGCCTTGTTTGCTATGGAAAGCTATTCCGTCCCGTTGGATGCGTACGGAACAAAAATCGTCTCGCTGATGATGGCTCGCGGAACCAACGAGATATATGCTGTGGAACAATACACAAAAGCACAACGGAATAGCAATCAAAAGCTGGTAGAATTGCTTGCCGAAGACGATCGCTTTTATCAACAAGCGCCGCGTCTCGAAGGCGATTGGCCAAAAGCATGGAAAGACGGATGGGTATACGATTTCGAAACATTACGGATGACTGTCCGCCCTCCCTGCGGCATTTACAAACATCCCTGGGATGGAATGCAAATTTATGCACCGCGGGCTGTGCTTGGGGAAACAGCATTGGATATGTTGTGCCTGAGTTATGCCGATCCCGAACTCGCCAAATCGGTACTTTACGGCGTATTCGCCGATGCGCCCGCAGCCAACGTACCCTGCTCGCGCGAAGACGGCAGCATGAACATGATCAGTGCAGGCGGCGACGAATGCGGCACATCGCCTGTCTGGGGCATGCCTTTTTCGGTTGTTTACTCGGTATATAAGCGTACCGGCGACCGGGCCTGGCTGACATCCATGTATCCATACATGAAATCATTTGTAGAATGGTGGTTGGCTAACCGTACCGACAATGACGGATGGTTTCACTGCAACAACAGTTGGGAATCGGGACAGGACGGCTCGTTGCGCTTCACCTTCGACGGCAGAGGCGAAGGTGATGTTACCGATTTTGTCCGTACCGTAGATGTTGAAGCAGTTATGGCCGGTGCAATGCTGGTGATGAGCAAGATAGCTCCTTTAACCGGAAACGGTGCCGATACGGATAAATGGGCGGCAATGGCGAAGGATCGCACCGGACGTATGCACTCCATGTACAAAGACGGCTGGTTTCGCGATGTCGACGGACGCAATGGCCGGCCGATCATGCTGGATACTTACGGTGATGTGATGATGTTGTTGCCTTTAACCGTCGGTTTGGCTACAAAACAGCAAATACGGGAGATAGCGCCGCGACTGCCGGCGTTTACCGAAGGCGATAAGACACTGGTATGGCCGCCGGGTATATTCTTTTATACCGAAGCGATGCGTCACACCGAAGGCTTTGTACATTTAGGCGCCGATCTTATTGTTTCCACAGGCAACCGCATTTACGAAAGAATGTCTGCTCCGGAAACTTCAACGACAGGATACAAACTGTCCCATATACCGGAAAAATACAATTACCGGATTCCCGGCGTATCTAATGAATTCTGGCCTGTAGACCTCGAAAAATCAGGCTATGGCGGAGCCGAATGTTACGGCTGGGGCGCAACCTTGCCCGCCATGACAATTCGTTCTCTGTTTGGCTTTACGGAAAGCGACAAAGACAATGAGTTTTATATCGCACCCTGTATTCCGGATCAACTCCTTTCAAACGGAAAAAAATTCGGTATTTCCAACTTGGCTTATCAAAATCACAAATTTACAGTTATGAATACGGTCGAAAAAGGCCGGATGGAAACCGATTTGACCTGCACTTCGGAAGCTGGGGCTGATTTTGTAGTAAAAAATGCAACCGGAAAAATTGTTGGCCGTTCATCCGGAGGAACAACTTGCAGGGTAAAAGGAAAAAATGGAAAACGCTACACCATTCAAATATTATAAATAATAAAATCATGAAATCATGAAATACTTTTTTTACATCTTATTATTTGTTGCGGCTTGTTCCTGTACCGATACCAATCCGAAAATCAACAATGAAACGTTAACCCCTGTTCCTTTTCAGGAAGTGAAGCTCATGGATTCCTTTTGGCTGCCACGCTTGAAAACACAAAAGCAAACGCTTGTCCCCTTCGCATTAGGCAAAGCGCAACCCGCTGTGGATAATCTCCGCAAAACGGCCGATTTTCTGAAAGGCATACCCGGTGAACTTCCTTTTCCGCATCGTTACATTGCTTCGGATCTTTACAAGATAATGGAAGGTGCAGCCTACTTGCTCGCTATCGAACGCGATACCGCGCTCGAACGGCAGATGGACCGGATAATCGACATCATCGCCGATGCCCAGCAGGCCGACGGATACCTCTACGAATCGCACACAACGGGTGTATCGAAAAATGCAGACCATTGGGGTGGCGCAGGAATGGGCGACAAGCCCTACTCATGGGTAGTACACAGCCACGAACTGTACGACATGGGACACATGTACGAAGGAGCCGCAGCTTACTATCAGGCTACGGGTAAGGACAAATGGCTGAACGTCGCCGAAAAGAACGCCCGTCACATCAACCATGTCTTTTTCGAAGGCGATCCCAATTACAACAACGGCAAACCGGTAAATCAGGCGCCCGGTCACGAAGAAATTGAGTTGGCGCTGGTAAAACTCTACCGTGTCACAGGAGATACACTTTACTTAGGTATGGCTAAACGGTTCATAGACATACGCGGCGTTACCTATCGCCCCGAAGGCCAATGGGTGATGGCCCCGGAATATGCACAGCAACATCTGCCGGTGCGCGAGCAAACAAAAGCCGTGGGACACGCGGTGCGTGCAGCCTACCTTTATTCGGGCATGGCCGACGTGAGCGCCCTCACGGGCGACATGACCTTACGCCCTGCCCTGGACAGTATATGGCATAACATTGTGGACACCCGCATGCACATCACCGGTGGATTAGGAGCCATACACGGTATCGAAGGATTTGGCCCGGAATACCTGCTGCCCAACAAGGAGGCCTACCTCGAAACCTGCGCCGCTGTGGGTAACGTGTTTTTCAACCAACGCATGTACCTGATGGAGAAAAACGGAAAATATGCCGACGTAGCCGAAATAGCCTTGTTCAACAATGTGCTGGCGGGCGTCAACCTGGAAGGCAACCGGTTCTTTTACGTCAATCCGCTTGAAGCCGATGGCCAAACGCCTTTCAACCATGGACGACGCGGCCGTTCGCCCTGGTTCGGCACAGCCTGTTGTCCTTCCAATCTGGCGAGGCTTATCCCTCAGGTACCCGGCATGATGTACGCTTATACCGGCGACGAGATTTACTGCTCGTTTTACGCCGGCAGCGAAGTTTGCATCCCGCTGAAAAACGGAAAGGTGAAGATTGTACAACAAACCGGTTATCCGTTTGATGAAAATATAAGTATTACCGTCGATTCATTGGCTGTAAACCAGGAATTTACGCTCCGGATGCGTGTTCCCACATGGACGGATTCGCAATTTGTACCGGGAAAACTGTATCATTATATCGACAAAAAACATGAAAATCCGGAAGCATTTCTCAATGGCAAGAAATTACATGCCACCGTCAAAAACGGTTTCATTTCCATCCGTAAAAAATGGAAAACAGGCGACAAAGTAACACTACATCTTCCCATGCCTTTGCATTATACCTGCGCTATCGACAAAGTGGAAGACGATCGCGGACGGGTATGCCTCACGCGGGGACCGTTGGTGTACTGCGCCGAAGCAGCAGATAACAAATTTCCGGTATCGCAGGCATATATTGAGACTTTGCCGGAAAACTACACGATAGAAACGGCGCGGGACGGCTTGCTGAAAGGCATTGATTTTATATCCGTTCCCGCCAAAGCAATAAACGACAAAGCGGCTAAGGAAGAAGTTACAATGACTTTACTGCCTTATTACGCCTGGGATAACCGGTCGGACAGTACGATGATGGTGTGGATACCTCAAATTGAAAATTAAATTGATATGAATAAACTTAAATTGTTTTTATTGTCCATGACAGTATGTGTAATGGCTTACGCTAATGATTCCCGTTCGGGAAACATGAACTACGGCAATAACCGTGCGCCGTTAATAGTAAAACCTTATATGGAGTTACCTTTGGGAACTATTAAACCTACCGGTTGGCTCGAAGACCAGTTGTTGCGAATGAAGGACGGTATGACCGGACATCTTGACGAGTTGTATCCCCAAGTGATGGGCCCGCGTAATGGCTGGCTGGGAGGCGACGGCGATGTGTGGGAACGCGGTCCCTATTGGATCGACGGACTTTTGCCGTTGGCTTATGTCTTGAACGACAAGGAATTGAAAGACAAAGTGCAACTATGGATTGAAAAAACCATCGAAAGCCGGAAACCCAATGGCTATTTCGGGCCGGATACCGACCGCGAACCCGAAGCCGGATTGCAGCGCAACAACTCGCACGACTGGTGGCCGAAAATGGTAATGCTGAAAATCATGCGGCAATATTACAATGCTACCGGCGACCAACGGGTCATCACGCTGTTGACCGATTATTTCAAATACCAGCTGGAAGAGTTGCCCAAAACCCCGCTCGACCATTGGACATACTGGGGCAAGCAGCGCGGCGGCGACAACCTGATGGTGGTATATTGGCTATACAACATCACCGGCGATAAATTCCTGCTGGAACTGGGCGACCTCATCCACCAACAAACCTATAACTGGACGGATATTTTCTATAAAGGCGAAACCATACCCCGGCCGTTTAGCATGCATTGCGTGAATTTGGCGCAAGGCTTCAAAGAACCGATAATCTATTACCAGAAAAATCAAGAACAAAAACAGATCGACGCGGTCAAAAGAGCGGTCAAAGACATGCGATGGTCGATTGGCTGGCCGATAGGCCTCTTTGGCGGCGACGAGGCGTTACACTCCGGCAATCCCACGCAAGGTTCCGAACTCTGTTCCGCCGTCGAAATGATGTTTTCGCTGGAAAGTATGTTTGAAATTACGGGCGACGTACAATGGGCGGATCACCTCGAAAAGGTAGCCTACAACGCACTTCCCACTCAGGTAACCGATAATTACGATAGCCGGCAATATTATCAGCAACTCAACCAGATACGGGTTTCGCACACCGAACGCAACTTTGTAATCGACCACTACGGCACCGACCTGTTGTTCGGCCTGCTGACGGGTTATCCCTGTTGTACATCCAACCTCCACCAAGGTTGGCCGAAATTTACGCAAAACCTGTGGTATGCTACCGAAGACAACGGAGTAGCCGCTTTGGTTTATGCGCCGAGCAAAGTAAAATTGAAAGTGGCCAACGGAATCGACGTGCAATGGACGGAAGAAACCAATTATCCGTTCGACGAAACGATTACATTCAAACTGACGATACCCGGCAAAAAACAAAAAACGGCGTTGTTTCCCCTGCACCTGCGTATTCCCGCCTGGTGTGAAGGTGCAAACATACAAATCAACGGCATTGAGTGGAATACTCCCGGTGGCAACACCATTGTAAAAATAATGCGCGAATGGAAATCAGGCGATGTAGTGACCCTGCAACTCCCCATGCAAGTGAAAATCGGCCGTTGGTACGAACGGTCGGCGGCTGTGGAACGAGGGCCGCTCGTGTATGCGCTCCGCATCGGGGAAAAATGGGAAAAGATACAGGGCGACCACAAACACGAAAACCACAGCCACGACGAATGGTACTACGAGGTACATCCTACCACGCCATGGAATTACTGCCTCCTTGAAAACGCAATACAACCCGAAAATATCGAAAAGGAATTTATCGTCGTGAAACGCGATACGCAAGGAAAATACCCGTGGAATCTCGAAAATGCACCGGTGGAAATTAAAACCAAAGGAAAACGCATGCACCAATGGACAGAATACAACGGATCGGCCGGCCCTTTGCCTTATAGCACTCAGTATCAGGTTGAAACCGGCCCAGAAGAAGAAATCACACTTATACCGTATGGATGTACGACGCTGAGAATTACCGAGTTTCCGGTAACGAGAAAATAATACGATCATGAAAACAAAATTTTATTTTATTACAACATTCATCTTTATTCTTTGGGGATGTGCACCCCAAACGGTTACATTTGAAAGTCTTTTACTCGAAATGATCGATCGCGAAGCCATAGCTCATTATCCTTCGCCGGAATATACCTGCCGGCAGTTCAGCAGTTACGACCGGGCAACCGTAACACCCGGACAAGCTTCCTGGTTTGCCAACTGGGACAGGTCGATGTTTATCCGTACCGAAAAAAACAACGGCCGGAAAGAATATGTAATGATGGACACCGGTGAACCCGGCGCCATCGTCCGTTTCTGGATGACTTTTGCAGGTGAAAATTGCGGCAAGGGTATTCTGCGTATCTATTTCGACAACGACACTGTTCCCGCTATCGAAGGCGGAGCGATGGACATCCTGAGCGGCGGAAAGTTAGCCGGCGAACCCTTATGTTCCTCCGTATCTGACTCCACCAAATACGAAATGCGCGGGCACAACATGTATCTGCCGTTGCCATACGCCCGGAATTGCAAAGTGACCTACGAAAGCGCCAGCATTAAGGACCCGGGCGCCAAAACCGGCGGCGAAGCGGTATATTACAACATCAACTACCGCACATACGCTGCCGGAACAAAGGTAACTACCTTTACGACGGATGAGATGAAACGCGCGGCAAAAACTTTGGAAGAGGTACAAGCCAAATTGCAAAACCGGGATCGCGGACTGACCGGTTTGAAAACCGGAACCAAATTTCTTTCCGGAAAAATAGCGCCGGGAAAAACCATTACCGAAACCATAACCGGTGAAAAAGCCATCCGCCGTATTCAAATGAAAATCAAAGCCGAAAACCTGGAACAGGCCTTGCGAAGCACGGTTCTTTCCATTTGGTTTGACGAAAAGGAAACGGCGGCGGCGCCCAACGTATGCAGCCCCTTGGGCGATTTCTTTGGAACAGGCTATCAGGTGCGTTTCACAAATACATGGTACACCCGCGTGGATAACGATGGAACCATGACTGCCTGGTGGGTGATGCCCTTTGCGCATAATTGCAGGATTGAACTCCAAAATGCCGGCGTACGGGAAGTGGAAGCCGAAGTTGAAGTCATGACCGCCTCCTGGAAATGGGATAAACGCAGCATGTATTTTGGCGCGGCATGGCGTCAATTCACCCGTCTGCAAACCGGCGAAAGGAAAAACAACGAAGGCCAAGGCAGCCCGTTCGACATCAACTATGTGACCCTTACCGGAAAAGGAACCTACGTGGGTGATGCAGTCACAATGTTCAACACTGTGGATGCATGGTGGGGCGAAGGCGACGAAAAAATATATGTGGACGGCGAAAAATTCCCATCGCACATCGGCACCGGAACCGAAGATTACTATGGTTATGCATGGTGTCGTCCCGAAAAATTTGCCAACCATCCCTTTATTGCGCAACCCGACGGCAGCGGTAATTTTTGGCCGGGATACACCGTCAACTCACGCTACCGCGCGCTGGACGCCATTCCATTCAACACCTCGCTGAGTATGGACATGGAAATGTGGCATTGGCTAAAAGCGACCGTCAACTTCGCCCCCGTAACATTTTTCTACATGCTGGAAGGCGGAAGTCCCAATGAAAACATAGATATAGACGGAATAAAAGAACCTGTGGCGCTCATACGCACCGATATCGTAGCAGACAATGAATAAAATTATCACAACAGGAATGTTGTTTTTCATCAACTCCTTCGGGATGCTGATGATAGCCCAGAATCCGTTTTTGTCATTCAAAGCCGGCGACGAAAGTTTTACGGTATTGCAACAGGCTGTCGCCTCGGGAAAGACGGCTACCGCAGGCCGATTAACGGTTTCATGCGCCGAACAACCCTATCGTTTCGGGCGAAAAGCGCTGATAACTTTCAAAAATATATCGGACGACACGATCAGATTACATAATGTTGTACCTTTCGGTGAATCGGACAAACATGTGTATATCACCGGAAAAGGAAAACACGGGCTGTCGCGAACCCATTTATTCCGGCCCGGTTATGAACCCGTTAATGTCATAGTACCCGACAATGCCTGGGAATTGGGGTTCTCAGCCATAGAAACAGGAGAAAATTTAAATGTATGCGCGCTCGTCCGTCGCGATCGCAACGGCGTTAAAAACGGCAGACGGCATCGTTTTGAAACGGAACTGTATCCTGACGGCGAAGTGGTCTATACATTATGGACAGACAATTACCGGGGCGACTGGCAGGAAGGCCTCCGGCTGATGTTCCGGGAACGAATGCTCTACGATGTAGAACCCGGTACATTCAACGATTCCCTGCTTGCCCGCAAAGACCTGCAATGGTTTCGCAATACTTACGTTACCCACTTGATGATGACGTGGGACAGGCGTTTTTACGATTATACCGATGGAAAGTCCCATTTGAAAGCGTTTCTCGAAAAAGGCAAACGGTTGTACGGCGGAACCGATGTACTCGGTATCTGGCCTACCTGGCCTGCGCTGGGTATGGACGAGCGCAACCAGTGGGATATGTTCCGCGATCTTCCGGGTGGATTCGGAGGCCTGCGCCGGATGTCGGATATGTGCCGCGCCGAAGGAACGCGTTTCTTTATCTGCTACAATCCTTGGGATGAAAGCACCCGCGGCGGGGAAAGCCATCACCTTGACGGAATGTCGGCCATTATCCGCGAAGTAGGCGTAGATGGCGTAGTACTTGATACCAAGGGCGAATCAAGCAAGGAATTGCAGGAAGCCGCCGACCGCGTCCGCCCCGGCGTCATCATGTACAGCGAAGGAATGGCCGTGCCGCGCGATATGCAGGGAATACCTTCGGGACGTGTACACAATGCGCTGTATTATCCGCCAATGCTTAATCTTGTTAAATTCATCAAACCCGATTTTGCCATTTTTCGTGTAACGGAACTCACTCACGAACGGGTGCGTCGCGAATTTGCTGCGGCTTTTTTCAACGGCTACGGTACGGAATTGAATATTTTCAGTCCCGGAAGCCCCGAATGGGTAGACGAACAATATCTTTTTCTCGGGCAAACTACGAGAATACTGCGCGAAAACACATCCAACTTCGTCAACGGCCGTTATACCCCGCTTTTGCCGACGCTGAACGACAGCATTTTCGTCAATCGCTGGGACTATGCCGGAAAAACCATTTATACCGTCTTCAGCCTCAAGCCCGAAGGTTTCAGCGCTCCATTATTCGAAACAGAGAAGACAGACAGGCATTTTGTCGATATTTTCAACCATATTGAATTATCCCCGGCAGAACGCAACGGCAAGTATTACATTCCTGTAAAAACAGCGGCGTTCGATAGCAATGATCTGGGAACCAACAATGAAGGCGCTGTTTGCGCTATTGCCGCATTACCCGGTATTCTGAAAGTGCAATTGAAGGGCGACGAACTTTCGTTTTTATCCGTGGATGGCGACAAAATCAGGATTTGGGCGGGAATGCCTTCTTATGATAAAGAGTACAAAGAATATGGTATCGGCGAACAAACCATTCGCCTGCTGGAAACTTTCCCGCATTTTGAAGGTAAATTTATTATTCAGGCGTTTAAAAACGACGAACTGTTGGACGAACGTATCGTATCCATCAAGCCGGGCACGGCGCGCTTGGTGAGCCGTAAGGAACAGACTCCCATTGCGGCGAAAGTTCCCAAAGGCATGGTGAAAATACCTGCCGGCACGTTCACCTGCGACAATTACCGCTTCGGTGATTCGTTCATTTCGTATCCCGCTCCACCTACGCAACCCGGAGAGAAAGTACAAATGCCGTCTTATTTCATGGATAAATATCCTGTGACCAATGCCGAATTTAAAACATTCATAGATGCCACCGCTTACCAGCCTGCCGATACGGCCAACTTCCTGAAACATTGGGAAAACGGACGGATACCCGCGGGACGGGAAAATTTCCCGGTAACATACGTGGCTTACGAGGATGCACAAGCTTACGCCCAATGGGCGGGTAAACGCTTGCCGACCGAAATCGAATGGCAGTATGCCGCACAAACGTCCTCCGGAAACGAATGGCCGTGGAAACAAAAAACGCCTGTAAAACGAGTAGAAGAAGCCATTACCAATACTTTATCAATATGGAAACTCGAAGGCATCGAGAAAGGACGATGCAACACCGGCGATGGCAACCTGTATGCCGTGGGTAGTTATCCCAAAGGAGTGAATCCATTCGGCTTACACGACCTTGTAGGATGCGTGTGGCAACTTACCAACGACCTGTACGACAACGCCACCTACCGTTACATCATGATGAAAGGAGGAAGCTATTTCCTGCCTTCGTCGAGTTGGTGGTATGTACAGGGTGGACCTCGTGAATTGAATTACCGCCAGTATCTGTTACGCGTGTCACAGGGATTTGAGCGCAATGCCACGATCGGGTTCAGGTGTGTGAAGGATATTACCCGTTTATACTTTCCAATTGAATAAAAATCTGTTTTTTGTGTGCTGACAAAAAAAATTTTTGTACATTTGACATCGTGAAATACCCATAAGTTTAGATTCTAAACATATCAAGCGAAATGATTATATTTCAACAAATTACAAAAAAATAAACAGATGAAAAAACTATTTTTATTCTTACTTGCCGTCGCAGGACTTACTGCCTGTCAAACGGCAACAAACAAAGTTCAACTGAAGTACAACGACAACGGCACATTCAAAATTGCCCAGTTCACCGACATGCACTTTATAGACGGATCGCCGAACAGCGCGAAGACCGAAGCTACCATCAGGTATGTACTGGAAACCGAGAAGCCCGACGTCGCCATCCTCACCGGCGACCAAGTCATTGACAAGCCCTCCAAAGACGTATGGCCCAAGATTGCGCGAATATTCGAAGAAGCCCGTACGCCTTTCGCCGTAGTTTTCGGAAACCACGATGCGGAAACCATTACGCGGGACAGCGTGTTCGACATCCTGAGCCGATCGCCTTATTTCATTGGCGAAAGAGGTCCCGAAGATATTCACGGTATAGGCAATTATATCCTCGAAGTCCGCAGCCGGACCTCGGACAAGCCCGCCGCTCTCCTTTATTGCTTCGATTCCAACGACTACACCCGGAACGACAAACTCGGTCATTACGACTGGATACGCTACGACCAGATTGCATGGTACCGGCAGCAAAGCAAGCGTTACACGCAAGCCAACAACAACCAACCTCTGCCCGCATTGGCGTTTTTCCACATTCCCTTGCAGGAATACGCTAACATTGCAGGGAAAGAAGCCACTGTCGGAACGCAAGGCGAAGGTATCGCCTACGGAAAAATCAATTCGGGGATGTTCGCCTCCTTTGTGGATATGCAAGACGTGATGGGCGTTTTTGTCGGACATGACCACGACAATGATTACATCGGGATAGCCTTCGACATCGCCCTGGCCTTCGGACGGGTAACCGGCGCCGACGCTTACGGAAAACTGGAACGCGGCGCACGCATCATTGAATTGTACGAAGACAAACCGGACGTTTTCACTACATGGATACGTGTTCCATCGGGCGTAGAGCACAAGTTTTACTACCCTTCAAGACAGCCGCTTCCCTTGCACGTAATGACCTTCAATATCCGCTACGACAACCCCGTCGACGGCCCTGACAATTGGCAATACCGGAAAGACGTCGCTACCGAAATGATTAAAGAATACGACGTTGATTTATTGGGTACACAAGAAGTACTGATCAATCAACTCCACGACTTGAAAGAACGGTTGCCCCAATACGCCGCTACCGGCGTAGGACGCGCCGACGGTAAGGAAGCCGGCGAATACTGCGCCATTTTCTATAAGCAAGACAAATTCGAGGCGGAGAAGTCGGGAAATTTCTGGCTGAGTGAAACGCCCGAAATTGCAGGATCTAAAGGCTGGGACGGCGCTTGCGAACGCATTGCCACCTGGGCGATATTGAGAGAAAAACAAAGCAACAAACGGCTCTTCTTTATCAACACCCACTTAGACCACGTCGGAAAAATAGCCCGTCGCGAAGGCGTGAAACTACTGTTGGAACGCGCGAAAGCAGAAAGCAACGGATTGCCTGTAATCATTACCGGCGATTTCAACGCCTCGCTCGAATCGGAAGCCATTCAACAAGTCCTCGCCGGCAAGAAATTTTTTGATACGCGTCTGCTTGCCCCGTCCGTACCGGAAATAAGCGGCACCTATCACGGATTCGGCAAAGCCCCGGCTGAAGAAAGAGAGATCATAGATTACATATTTGTAACCGGTGGTATAGCCGTGAATACATACACGATTATACCGGAGAAACGGAACGACATTTACTTATCCGACCACAATCCGGTGTATGTGGAAATAGAAATAAAATAAGGTTGCGCAAATGTTGTGCAACATGCTAAATGAAATAACGCTAACAATCTGCAATTTAGATTATTAGCGTTATTTCTTGTGCCCAGGACGGGATTTGAACCCACACACCGTAACCGGCACCACCCCCTCAAAGTGGCGTGTCTACCAATTTCACCACCTGGGCTTTTGCGGTGCAAAGATATGTTTTTTTCCTGATTTTTCAAATATTTTTTGCTTTTAATCATATTTTTCTAAAATATTTCTTAAATTTGCTTCGGCGTATAGCTTAATTAAAATCACGGAAATTCAATGAAAAAAATCAATTCCTTTCACGATTTTATTTATATGTATATAGAGGGTTTTAAGAACCTTACTTGGGGAAAACCGCTATGGATTATTATTTTGGTTAAACTTTTTATTATGTTTGCCATCCTCAAAGTATTTTTCTTTCCCAATTTTCTCAATTCTCGGTTTGATACGGATGAAGAAAAAAGCGAGTATATTTCGAAAGAATTGACAAAAACACCTATTATTAACGATAAAAATCTATTAAATGAATCAGATTGACGTGTCTCTAATTGATTGGTCAAGGGCGCAATTTGCATTGACGGCCATTGTGCATTGGTTGTTTGTCCCGCTTACCCTTGGTTTGGGATTGATTGTGTGTATTATGGAATCAATCTATGTCAGAACCGGAGTTCTCAAATGGCTCAGGACGACCAAATTCTGGATGAAAATCTTCGGTATTAATTTTGCCATTGGAGTTGCAACGGGTATCATTCTCGAATTTGAATTCGGAACGAACTGGTCAAACTACAGTTGGTTTGTGGGCGATATTTTCGGTGCGCCTTTGGCTATTGAAGGAATCGTTGCTTTCTTTTTGGAAGCGACATTCATCGCTGTAATGTTTTTCGGATGGGATAAAGTGAGTAAAAAATTTCATTTGGCTTCCACTTGGTTGACTGTGGGAGGCGCAACACTATCCGCTTTATGGATTTTGATTGCCAATGGGTGGATGCAATATCCTGCCGGCATGTCGTTTAACCCTGATACGGTTCGTAATGAAATGACGGATTTTTGGGCTGTAGCTTTATCTCCCGTAGCAATTAACAAATTTTTACACACGGTAATTTCTTCCTGGACTTTGGGCGCTGCCGTAGTTTTGGGAATTAGTTCATGGTTTTTGTTGAAAAAGCGCGAAAAAACATTTGCTTTGGATAGCATCAAAATAGCGTGTATCGTCGGATTTACAGGCGTTGTACTTTCTTGGGTGACAGGCGACGGTTCGGCGCATCAGGTCGCTCAGAAACAACCGATGAAATTAGCGGCTATGGAGGGATTGTACGAGGGAAGCAAAGGTGTCGATTTATTGGCTATGGGCGTTTTGACACCCGGAAAACAATACGATGATTCCAAGGATCCTTTTATTTTCAAAATTCCCGTACCTGTCCCGGATTTACTCTCTTATCTTGCTAATCGTCAGTTTGATAGTTACGTTCCGGGTATCAACGATTTGGTAAATGGAGGTTATGATACGCCGAAAGGAAAAGCGTTGTCGATAGAAGCAAAAATTGAGCGGGGAAAATTAGCTATTAACGCTTTAGCCGATTACAGCCGGGCAAAAAAAGCCAATGACGAACCGGCAAAAGCAGAAGCAAAAAAAGTATTGGATGAAAATTTTGCTTATTTCGGATACGGTTACTTAAAATCTCCTGCCGATGCGATTCCGAATGTACCCTTAGTCTTTTACGCTTTCCACATCATGGTGATTCTGGGCGGATTCTTTCTCCTGTTATTTCCTGTCGTCTGGTTTTACGGTAAAAAAAATAAATTTGCCAAAACAAAATGGTTGCAATGGATTTGCATACTATCCGTACCTTTAGCTTACCTGACCTCGCAAGCGGGTTGGATTGTGGCCGAAGTAGGCCGTCAACCTTGGGCAATCCAGGATATTCTTCCGGTAAACGCTGCTATATCTAATCTCAATGTGGCGTCAGTTCAATTGACATTTTTCGTATTCTTGTTTTTATTTGCAATTTTGATAACTGCCGAACTAAAGATTATGTTTAAGCAAATCAAGATTGGACCGGAAAATGAAAATGAAAAAAACACAGAAAAATTATCTAACCAATAAATTATTACACACTATGGATTATTCATTTTATCAACACTACTGGTGGTTACTCGTTGCCCTGTTGGGAGCGCTGTTGGTTTTCCTGCTTTTTGTGCAAGGAGGACAGTCATTGATATATCAATTAGGAAAAAAAGAACAGGATTTACAACTGTTATTGAGTTCAATAGGAAAAAAATGGGAATTGACGTTTACAACGCTTGTCACTTTCGGCGGCGCGTTTTTTGCATCGTTTCCGTTGTTTTACTCGACAAGTTTCGGCGGTGCATATTGGGTTTGGATGTTGATACTTTTCAGTTTTGTGATTCAAGCCGTTTCATACGAATACATGCACAAAAAGGGTAATTTGCTGGGAAGTCGAACTTATAAAGCGTTTTTATTTACGAATGGACTTTTGGCTCCGGTTTTATTGGGCGCTGCCGTATCGACTTTCTTCTACGGCGCTGAATTTATCGTGACAAAAGACAATATCACTGATCTCAAAATGCCCGTAATTTCTTCATGGACAAATCCTTTACATGGTTTGGAAGCGGTAGGGAATATCATGAACGTGGTACTCGGATTGGCAATATTCTTCCTGTCCCGTTGTCTGGGATCGCTTTATTTTATCAACAATATCGACAACAAAGCTATTCGTCAAAACGCCTCTAAGCAATTGTTATACAATGCTATTCCGTTTTTAGTTTGTTTTCTGTTGTACTTAATCGTGTTGTTATTCAAATCCGGTTATACGGAAAATCCTGTTACAAAGATCATTTCGGAAGAACCTTACAAGTATTTGCACAATTTGTTGGCGATGCCGTGGTTGCTTGCTCTTCTTTTAATCGGTGTAGTCTTGGTTCTTTACGGATTTGTAAAGACTTATCTGCAAACGGAATACGTTCGCGGAATCTGGCCGGCGGGAATCGGTACGGTTTTGGTAGTGTTGGTCATTTTGCTTATTGCAGGATACAATCACACAGCCTATTATCCGTCTTTGTCGGACACGCAAAGTTCGTTGACGATAACAAACAGCAGTTCAAGTCTGTTCACCTTGAAAGCGATGTCGATTGTTTCGATATTTATTGTTCCCGTACTTGGATATATTGCTTACGTTTGGCGAATTATGGATAAAAAGTAATGTCATAAAAAAGGAAAATTATGTATAATGCAGATGAACAATTTGAGAAATTAGGATTGGTTTTGCCTCCGGCGCCGAAACCTTTGGGAGCATATAAACCTTGTTTAATTGAGGGAAAATGCTTGTATCTGTCCGGACACCTGCCGATGCAAACCAATGGAAAACCAATCACAGGACGCATCGGTAGCGAGTTGGATCCGGAAGTCGGGAAATTGGCCGCCCGTCAAGCCGGTTTGACCATGTTGGCTACAATCAAGTCCTATTTGGGAAGCCTGAATAAAGTAAAACGAGTTATTAAAATATTGGGAATGGTCAATTGTACGCCTGATTTCGGGCGTCAACCGTATGTCATCAACGGATGCAGCGAATTATTTGCCGATGTTTGGGGAGACGACAATGGAGTCGGTACGCGGAGCGCCGCCGGTTTCGGCTCGCTTCCCGATAATGTTCCCGTAGAAATAGAAGGAATATTTGAATTGTGGTGATTGAGCTTGCCGAACCGGTGATTGAACTTGCCGAAATTACGAAATTAATTGCATAACATAAACATTTTCAAATGTTTCGGCAGATTTCAGCCATGATTTCAGCACTCCGCATTGCACGTATCCGCAAGCGGAGAATAATTGGAAACTGGAAACATTGCTTTCGGGAATGTAGGCAAACAATTGATTCAGATGCAAAACGCGAAAAGCATATTCTTTAATAAGTCCGAGAATTTCTTTTCCATAACCTTTGTGTCGGTAAGCGGCGTCCAACAAAATTCCAATGCCTGCCCGCAAGTTAATCGGATCGTAATCATACAAGTCAATGGTTCCCATCGACTTGTTGTTTTTTTTACCAACCGCTACCAAACGCAGTTGCTTGGATTGAACCAAATCATTTTGCGAACAGACCAAATAATCGCGCAAAGCAAACTTGGAATAGGGCGCCAGGGTCGAACCATATTTCCATAACTTGGAATCGTTTTCCCAACGGTACAAATCGTCCAGGTCTTCCGGTTCCAACGCCCGCAATAAAATATTTTCATTTTCCAGATAGGTCATGAGAGAATTATGAATTGGGAAAGGCGCTTTGTCATTTCGACTCAAGCCAGGCAATGATTTCTTCCGAGAGCGGTTTCACTTTCGGAGGAATGGATTTTACCCACCGGCCATGTTCGTCGATTAGGAATTTTTGAAAGTTCCAAGTTACTTCGGCGTCGCCGGCTTTATTATTTTCTTTCTTTGTCAGCCATTGATAGACAGGAGCTATATCTTCGCCTTTGACGGATATTTTTTCCATCAGGGGAAATGTAACGCCGTAGTTGAGTGAGCAGAATTCCCGGATTTCGGCATTTGTCCCCGGTTCCTGACTACCGAAATTGTTGGCGGGGAATCCGACAATGACAAAATTTTTGTCTTTATACCGGTCGTATAATTCCTGTAATTCGGCATATTGCGGCGTTAATCCGCATTTAGAGGCAACGTTGACAATCATTATTTTTTTACCTTTCAGAGAAGAAAAAGAAAAATCTTCCCCGTCAATGGTTTTTGCCTTGAAACCGTAAATATTGCCGGCTTCCTGTGCGCCGGCAGAAATAGAGATTGTCGACAACATCAATAGACAGAATAATAACTTTTTCATAACATTTATAATTTTAGAATTGAAAGCATAAAGGTATGGTAATTTTTTTGATATATCAAAATTCGTTTGAGTTAATCCTCAACGATTCTACTTTCACCAATTTTTCCCGTAATCTGCCGGCTTCACTTTTCCTGATGCGTAAAGTCATCACGCAATCCATATCAAACTTTTGGGAAACGATCTGAGGGCTATCGTCTTTGACAATTTTCATCACACCATTCAGAAACGGATATTCAAAGGTAATGGTAATATCTTCATCGACAGTCTTCTCAATGATTTCCGCATGGGCAACAGCCTCCTGAGCCGCCGCGCGGTAAGCGACAATCAAACTGCTTGTACCCAATTTCACTCCGCCGAAATAACGAACGACAACAATCAGTATATCAGTCAATCCATGGGAATTAATAACGCCCAAAATAGGTTTCCCGGCAGTAGATGAAGGTTCGCCGTCGTCATTCACCCGAAACTGCGTACGATCGGCGCCCAGCATATACGCCCAGCAGACATGCCGCGCATCATAATACTGTTTGCGGAAAGCATCGACCTTTTCTTTTACCTCCTCCGGCGTCCGCACGGGAAGCGCGTAGGAAATGAATTTGCTTCGTTGTTCGGTAATGTAACCTTCCGAAACGGCGGAAATGGTTTTGTAGGCGTCTGTCATATTGGGCGAAAGGTGAAAGGTGAAAGGTGAAAGGCGAAGGAAAGGAAAAGTTTGCTGTTCTTTCGCCTTTTGCCTTTCGCCCTTTACTTTGTGTTAATAAGATCTGGCAAAAACAACCCGTTGCGCCGAAGGCTTCCCCGTCACCATGCACTTTCCGGGCGTTTTGTCGCCGTCGAAAGGGATACAACGGATGGTCGCTTTGGTTTCATCCTTGATTAATTCTTCCGTTTCCGGAGTGCCATCCCAATGAGCGAGGATGAATCCGCCGTCTTCGATTTTTTTCTTGAACTCGTCGTAAGTATCTACCGTAAAAGTTTGAGATGCACGGAAATCCAATGCTTTTTGGTAAATATTCTTCTGAATTTCGTCCAAAAGATTTTGTACATAAGAAGCAATGTTTTCCAAACCGACAGTTTCCTTTGTCAGAGTATCGCGGCGAGCCACCTCAATGGTATTGTTTTCCAAGTCGCGACCGCCCATCGCCAATCGCACGGGCACGCCTTTCAATTCGTATTCGGCAAATTTCCATCCGGGCTTTTTGTTTTGGGAATCATCGTATTTGACGGTGATGTGAAGGGCTTTAAGGTCTTTGATGACTTGAAGGAGCTGTTCGTTGATAGCGGCAAACTGTTCGTCGTTTTTATAAATCGGCACAACAACTACCTGATAGGGAGCCAATTTCGGCGGCAATACCAAGCCGTTGTCGTCGGAGTGCGCCATAATCAAAGCGCCCATCAGACGGGTCGAAACGCCCCAGGAGGTTGACCACACAAAATCCCGCTTCCCTTCCTTGTCTAAGAATTGTACGTCAAAGGCCCTGGCAAAATTCTGCCCAAGAAAATGGGAAGTACCTGCCTGCAAGGCTTTTCCATCCTGCATCAGGGCTTCGATACAAAAGGTATCTATGGCGCCGGCGAATCTTTCGCTGGGGGTTTTCGCTCCTTTTAACACAGGGACAGCCATGTATTTTTCGGCAAATTCGGCATATACGTCCAACATTTTCCGGGTTTCTGCGATAGCTTCTTCTTGAGTCGCGTGCGCCGTATGGCCTTCTTGCCAGAGAAATTCGGCCGTTCGCAGAAACAGCCGTGTACGCATTTCCCAACGGACAACATTCGCCCATTGATTGATCAAAACCGGTAAATCGCGGTACGACTGAATCCATCCTTTATACGTGTTCCAGATAATCGTTTCGGAAGTCGGCCGGACAATGAGTTCTTCTTCCAATCGAGCTTCGGGGTCGACAACAACGCCTTTTCCGTCCGGGTCGTTTTTCAGCCGGTAATGTGTAACCACTGCACATTCTTTGGCAAATCCTTCTACGTGAGCAGCTTCCTTACTTAAAAAAGATTTGGGGATAAACAATGGGAAATACGCATTCACGTGTCCGGTTTCCTTAAACATGTCGTCCAATTGCCGTTGGATTTTTTCCCAAATCGCATATCCGTAGGGTTTAATTACCATACATCCGCGAACGGCTGAATTTTCCGCCAAATCGGCTTTCAACACCAAGTCGTTATACCATTGGGCGTAGTTCTCGCTTCTTGGTGTCAGTTCTTTAATTTCTACTGCCATTATCTTTGTATTTTATTGTTTTTCAATTGGAGACGCAAAGGTAAGATTTTTTTATTACATAAACCAAATTTCTGTTGCGCCGCATATCACTTTTCCAGCCTTTCCGGTTGTGCCTCAATGCCGCCCAAACTGTCGGAGGTGGCTTTTAGCCGGTTTATAAAAAATCCTTGTTGTCCGAACAAAATGGCGGGGGGATAAGGCACAATATTATTGGCGTCTTGTTCGGGATACCAAATGTTCAGGTCCCTGACCGAAGAAGACGGTTGCATGATAATCAGCGACAACTGTTCGTAAGCCACACCCGGAGTTCCGTTGGGAAGCATTGTGCAGTCACGGCCTTTGGCATTGGTATTGTTCGCCACAAGAATTGTACCTTTAATGGGCTGTCCTTTTACGGGTTTTTCCCATTCTCCGCGAATAGTCACGCCTTTAGGCAAAAATAAAGTACCTCGTAACAAGTACTTTCCTTCGGGGATAAACAAAACACCGCCGTTGGGCGTTCCGTCATCCTTCGTTCCTTTGTTAACGGTACGGGAACCAAGGAAATCCAGCAGTCTCTGGAACAAAGCCGTCTGGTCGGTGTTTCCCGTCGGATCGGCGTTGTA
>JAISWH010000116.1 GCA_031271125.1 Dysgonamonadaceae bacterium | reverse complement strand
ACGCAGCAATCAGCAAAATAATGATTTGCCGGTTTTGCATGGCCCATTCAATGACTCTATTGTTCTTTTGCATCGCTTTTACCGTTAATTCGTGATTGAAATTTTCATTCCTTCGCTTACTTTCTGAAATCCTTCGACGATGATTTTGCCGCCTGCAGGAAGCCCTTCGGTAACAACAATTCCGTCGTTGGCCAAACTGCCTGTTTTAACAAAGCAGCGGCGTGCGGTGTTGCCTTCTGCCAGCCAGACAAAGCATTTGCCGTCGGGCGAAATCCGGATCGCACGGTTGGGCACAACAAAGGTTGTTGCGCTGCTTTCGCCGGCCAGAGAAACTTTGCAAACCATTCCCGGCAGCAGGATATCGTTCGCCTGCGTGTTATTGTTGATTCCGATTTTCGCTTCGTAGGTGTGCGACAGCGCATTGGCGGCAACGCCTTTCATCTCGATTTTGCCGGTAAAAACGGCGTTGTTGAGCGCGGGGACGATCACGTTTGCTATTTGTCCGGTTTGAATGTCGCCGATTTCGTTTTCCGGCACGGAGATTTTTACATTTACTTTATCTACCGATACGAGTTTGAATACCGGCATACCGGGCGTCGCACTCTCGCCGGCTTCAATGCTGCGGGTAGCTATCACGCCGTTGCGCGGGGCATACAATTTACAGTCGTCCAACGATTTTTTGCTAACGGCAGCCATTGATTTCGCTTGCCGTAAGCCCGTTTCTATTTCTACAAATTTAATATCGGGCAAACTGCCGCTCTCATGAACTTTGGCAAGCCGGTCGTAAGCATCTTGCGCCTGTGCAAGTTTTGCCTGCGAGGCGTCATAGGCATTCTGCACCATCGTGGCGTTGAGCGTGGCGAGCAACTGGCCTTTGGCTACCCGCTGTCCTTCGGACACAAGTACCTGCTCTACCGTTCCCACGTTTGAAAACGAGAGCGAAATGGCAACCGATTCTTCTGCCGTGCCGACATAGTTTTGTTCGTTTGCCGTTTGCGTTGTCATAATTTCCATTACTTTTACAGGGATAATTTTCTCCTGTATTTGCGTTCCCTTCTGTTTGGAACAGGCGGCAAAGACACACAGTAATAACGCCGCAATACTTACTTTCAAATAATGATTCATTTTATTATTATGCGTTTTAATTTTTTTCGGGTTATCCATTTCTTTTTACGATTAAATTTTCGGTCACAAAATTAGGATTGTTTTTAAGACGGTACAAGGTCAATAGCGCTTAAAAATTGTGCTAAAAGATGGAAAAAAGAATTATTTTCAGGAATAAAGAATTTATAGTTGGCATAAAGGACTGAAAAGTTGTATCTTTCCAATCTGCTAAAAAAAGGAAAGATGGAAAAGAAGGCAACGCCCTTATCGTGGCAAATGGACATAATAGACAACAGAAAACGTGCAAACATCGACAACGATGTTATTTTATTCGATAATTTCACGAATATAAGTAGCCCTATTTTTAATTATCCCTTCAAACTTGACAGGCTGTTTATGCTGTTTTGTACCAAAGGAACGGGAAGCGGTACGATTGATTTCAAGCCTTACAGTTTGTCGGCTCCTTTTGTAACCATTATTCTACCCCATCAAATCTTGCATTACGAACATATCAGCGAAGATTTTACAGGTTATTGTCTTGTTGTATCAAACCGTTTCGCACCCGAAATGTTGCCCGGTATCGACAAGCAGTTGTCTATGGTAACTGCTATTACGGAAAAGCCATACGCACAACTTGACCCTGAAAGCCTGTCGGTTGTCCGGAAATATTTCTTAATGATAAAGAAAATAATGACGATGACCGGTAACCCTTATCGTTTGGAAATGATTAAGCATCTGACACAAATGTTTTTCTATATGGCTTATACGTATTTCCCAAAACATATCGAAACGACGGTGCAAACCCGTCAGGGCCTGTTGACAGAACAGTTTACAAAATTGGTTCGCGAAAATTACCGCCATGAACGCGAAACTGCATTTTACGCCGGCAAACTCAACCTCACGCCCAAATACCTGTCGCAAGCAATCAAGTCGGCCACAGGAAAATCTGCTTCCGGCTGGATTGAAGATTTTGTAATACTCGAAGCAAAAGCGCTTCTGAAATCAACCAATATGACCGTTCAACAAATCGGCAACGAACTGAATTTCCCTTCACAATCTTTTTTCGGAAAATACTTCAGACGAAAAACAGGCATGTCGCCAAGCGATTATAAAAAGATGTAAAAGCGTTCGTGAAGGCTATCTTATATGTTGGATGGCGTAGTTACATAAAATCGTTTGCCGACAATTATCGGCAGGCTTGTTGACAATTATCGGTAGAATTATTGACAATTGTCAGCAGAATTACCGACAACCGTCAACAAATAAAAGGTTGCCGTATCCCACCTTGATACGTGGCAGACTCTCCGTGTTTTTTTGATTTTCCAAATAAAAATTCTAACTTGCGGGGACATTATTGCTGATTTTATATTTTGTTGCCGGATGAAAAAGCTGTTTTATGTATTTTTGACAATCTTTTTATTGTGTGCGCTCTTCTTTGCCTGTACGAAGGACGCGATGCTGGAAGACCTGGTTCGGGCGGAAGAACAGATGGATGTTAACCCGGATACTGCTTTAATTCTTCTGGAAGAAATTAAGAAGAATAACGGCGATAGCCTGATATCAAAAACACTGTCTAAAAAGCAATATGCCCTGTGGTGTTTATTACTGACGCAGGCGCAAGACAAAA
>JAISWH010000101.1 GCA_031271125.1 Dysgonamonadaceae bacterium | reverse complement strand
AATACTTCTATTTCGTATCTTTGTTCCCGGGTTAATTGTTTTTTATTTTTCATCTCAACTACAAAGTAAAAACTTTTTTCTCAACCTCTGTTGGGGGCATGCCCCCAACAGAGGTTTTTCTTACTTTAGTTGCATTTACTAATTGAACTTACGCGGCGTGATATTGACCGGTGTGTAACAGGAGTGATTGAAATCGTTTTGTGTGTATACTTTGTGCAGTATAATAGCACCTCAAAAAAAGATTTAGCCATTTTTAAACAATTTCTTTCATACTAAGTAAATTACACCGTCCGGTGAAATTGTAAAAAAAAATGATGCTTAATTCCTCTATTTTTATTACTTTTGTCGATTATTTTTGAAATCAGAAGAAAATTTTAGACAGATGAACATTTCATATCATTGGCTGAAAGATTACCTCGACTTCCAATTAAGTCCCGAAGAATTGGCGGCCGCACTGACTTCCATCGGATTGGAAACCGGCGGCATAGAGGAAGTTGAATCTATTAAAGGCGGCTTAAAAGGTTTGGTTATCGGCAAAGTTTTGACTTGCACCGATCATCCCGATTCCGACCATTTGCACGTTACGACCGTGGATATTGGCGACGGCCAAACGTATCGGATTGTTTGCGGTGCGCCGAATGTCGCCGCCGGACAAAAAGTGGTTGTTGCGACCGTCGGAACAAAACTTTATTCAGGCGATGAATCTTTTACTATCAAGAAATCCAAAATCAGGGGCGTGGAATCCAACGGAATGATTTGCGCCGAAGACGAGATCGGTATCGGAACCGGCCACGCCGGAATTATCGTGCTTCCCGACGATGCCCAAGTGGGAACTCCGGCCTACGAATATTACAAACTCGAAAGCGATTATATCTTGGAAGTCGATATTACGCCCAACCGCATCGACGCGGCTTCGCATTACGGCGTGGCGCGCGATCTCGCAGCGCATTTGCAGGTAAAAGGCGAAGGGCAAAAGGCGAAAGACGAAAAAAACGCCGTTCACCGTTCACCGTTCACTGCTCACCTAAAAAACCCTTCCATAGATGCGTTCGAAATCGACGATGCCTCCCCCGCCGTCATCGTTACGGTGGAAAATACGGAAGCCTGTCCGCGATATTCTGGGGTGACGATCAAAAACGTTACCGTCAGGGAAAGTCCCGATTGGTTGAAAAAACGTTTGGAAAACGTAGGTATTCGCGCGATTAATAATATTGTGGATGTGACGAATTATGTTTTACAGGAAACGGGACAGCCGTTACATGCATTTGATTTACAGGAAATTATTGATAACAAAGTCATTGTGAAAACACTGCCTGAAGGAACTCCTTTCGTTACCCTCGACGGAGAGGAAAGGAAACTTTCCGACAGAGACCTGATGATTTGCAATCTCACGGGCGGAATGTGTATTGGCGGCGTATTCGGCGGTCTCAATTCGGGTGTGAAAGACTCAACTACAGATATTTTCCTCGAATCGGCGTATTTCAATCCGACTTGGATTCGTAAAACCGCCCGTCGTCACGGACTCCATACCGACGCTTCTTTTCATTTCGAGCGGGGCGCCGATCCGAACAACACGGTTTATGTCCTGAAACGTGCGGCTTTGTTGATTCGGGAATTAGCCGGCGGAAAAATTACGGGCGAAATCCAGGATATTTATCCGAATCCGGTTCCCAATGTAAGAGTTGAACTTTCCATCCGCAAAACATGGAATCTGATCGGCAAACAAATTCCGGTCGAAATCATCGAATCAATACTCAAAAATCTTGAAATCAATATTACGGATAAAAAGGAAGACATTTGGATTTTGGATATTCCGACTTATCGCGTGGATGTGACCCGCGACGTCGACGTCATTGAAGAAATACTTCGCATCTACGGCTACAACAATGTCGAAACCGGCGAAGCGCTGAAATCCAATCTTTCTTACAAAAAACAAACCGATGTTTCGTATAAACTTCAGAACTTAATATCGGAACAATTAACCGGTTACGGATTCAACGAGATACTGAACAACTCCCTCACGGCGGGCGTATACTACGAACCGTCGACCGTTTTCCCTAAAGCGCAATGTGTCCTGTTGGCCAATCCGCAGAGTGCGGAAATTGACGTGATGCGGCAAACACTGCTTTTCGGCGGGTTGGAAAGTATCTGTTTCAACCGCAATCACAGAAATCCGGATTTGCATTTGTACGAATTTGGTAATGTTTATTCGTATCATGCCGAAAAAGAACAGGAAAACAATCCATTTGCCGCAATAAGGGAAGAATTTCACTTATCCCTTTGGTTGACCGGTAACAATGTGAATAACAGCTGGATACGGCCGGAAGAAAAAACTTCGGTCTACGAATTGAAAGCGCTTGTAGAAAATATCTTATTGAGATTGGGAATCCCGGCTAAAAAGGCGGTTTTCAAACCGGTTGAAAATGATATTTTTTCCGCCGCATTGTCGATTGAAACGTTTTCGGGTAAGAAATTAGGCATTCTTGGGATTATTCAAAAGGCTGTTTGCAAACGATTCGATATTAACGCAGAAGTATATTTTGCAGAATTGAACTGGGACGCTTTGATGAAAGAAAACAAAAAAACTTCCGTCAAATATGGCGAAATCACCAAATTCCCTGCCGTCAGGAGGGATTTAGCTTTGTTGATCGATAAAAACATTTCTTTTGCGGAAATAGAGAAAACGGCTTATCAAACCGATAAAAAAATACTGAAAGAGGTCAGCTTGTTTGATGTTTACGAAGGGAAAAATTTGCCGGAAGGTAAAAAGTCATACGCAGTCGGCTTTATTTTGCAAGACGAAGAAAAAACATTGAACGAAAAACAAATAGAGTCGATTATGGCGAGAATACTAAGGGATTTGGAAGGGAAATTAAATGCAGTGTTACGGTGAATTCGGAACAATTCGGTTTGTCTTCGCAAATAAAACGAAGCGTAACGTCTGTTCCGGCTAATATTGCCGAAGGGGCTTCGAGAAAAGGAGCAAAAGAATGAATACATTTTTTGTATATTTCTTTGGGTTCATTCATCGGAGTTGAAAACTCATTTGGAATTGTGTGTCAGAATTAAAATATATTGATAACATTGATGCACAAATAAGCAATTTGACGATTATCAGAAAAAAAACTAATTACATTAATTCGAACGTTAGAAACTAAAACAGGAACCCGATAATCCCGCGTTCACTGTTTACAGTTCACAGTTCACCGTAATAATTATGGGAAGAGCATTTGAATACAGAAAAGCGACAAAATTAAAGAGATGGGGCAACATGGCCCGTGTTTTTACCAAATTAGGTAAACAGATTACGATTGCAGTAAAAGAAAGCGGTTCCGACGTTGACGGCAACGCTCGTTTGCGCGTTTTGGTGCAGCAAGCGAAAAAAGAAAACATGCCGAAAGAAAACGTCGAAAGAGCAATTAAAAGAGCAACCGCAAAAGATGCTGCCGAGTATAAGGAAATTATTTACGAAGGATACGGTCCTTACGGAATTGCTATCCTCGTTGAAACCGCTACGGACAACAATATGCGAACGGTTGCCAACGTGCGAAGTTATTTCAATAAATACGGCGGTTCGCTGGGTACGAGCGGTAGTTTGCAATTCCTTTTCGAACACAAATGTGTGTTCAAAATCACGCCGAAAGAAGGCGTAGATTTGGAAGAATTGGAATTCGAACTGATTGATTTCGGCGTAGAAGAAATTGAATTTGACGAAGAAGAAAACGTGATTTTTATTTACGGCGGATTTCAATCCTATTCCGCTATCCAAAAGTATCTGGAGGAAAACGGTTTTGAAATTCACAGCGCCGAATTTGAATGGATACCCAATGATTATAAGGAAATTACCGACGAACAAAAGGTTTCGATAGAAAAATTACTGGAAAAATTCGAGGAAGATGAAGATGTTCAGAACGTTTTTCATAATATGAAAGAATAACATAATCGGCGATTATTATTCGTTAAAACAATTGCAAATGGAAAACAAAGTAACAAATCTTTTAAAAATAAAATATCCGATCATCCAAGGCGGAATGGTCTGGTGCTGCGGCTGGCGTCTCGCATCGGCCGTGAGTAACAACGGCGGATTAGGCCTTTTAGGTGCAGGATCTATGACTCCCGATTTATTACGCGAACACATCCGTAAGTGTAAAGCGGCCACCGACAAGCCTTTCGGCGTGAATGTGCCGCTGATTTACCGTGAAATCGAAGGAATCATGAAAGTCATCCTGGAAGAAGGCGTGAAAATAGTTTTCAGTTCGGCAGGCAACCCGAAAACATGGACTAAACAATTGAAAGATCAGGGAATAACTGTCGTACATGTCGTTTCCGGTTCCAAGTTTGCCCGAAAAGCCGAAGAAGCCGGCGTAGACGCCGTTGTCGCCGAAGGTTTTGAAGCCGGAGGTCACAACGGAAAAGAGGAAACAACGACGATGACACTGATCCCACAAATAAAAAAGGCAACCGGCTTGCCGTTAATCGCCGCCGGAGGTATTGCAACCGGAGCCGGAATGTTGGCTGCAATGAGTTTGGGCGCCGATGGCGTGCAAATCGGTACGCGCTTTGCCCTTTCGGAAGAAAGTTCTGCCGATCCCCGGTTCAAAGAATATTGTACAAAATTGGAAGAAGGAGATACATTGTTGGCATTGAAGAAATTATCTCCCACGCGCTTGGTTAAGAATCCGTTTTTTGTTCAGGTGAAAGAAGCGGAAGATAGAGGCGCTTCGGCCGACGAATTACTCCAATTATTGGGACAAGGCCGTTCCAAAACCGGCATTTTCGAAGGAGATTTGACGGAAGGTGAACTCGAAATCGGACAAATTGCGTCGTTGATTGATAAAATTGAGCCGGTCGAAACGATTATGAAACGGATCGTTGAGGAGTACAACCATTCTTTGAGCCTTTTGCCGGAGATTTGAATCATCCGAAAAAAACCATTATCTTTGTATCCAAATTAAATAATCAATAAAAACATTACAAGCGCTTTATGGCAAGTACAGCAGATTTTAAAAACGGAATGTGCCTCGACATTGACGGCCAATATTTCTACATTGTAGAATTTTTACATGTGAAACCGGGAAAAGGACCGGCTTTCGTCCGTACTAAACTGAAAAATGTAACGACGGGACGAGTAATTGATAAGACTTTCAACGCCGGAATAAAAGTGGATGAAGTCCGTATCGAAAGGAGACCCTATCAATTCTTATATAAAGACGATATGGGTTATAACTTTATGAATAACGAAACATTTGAACAAGTTTCCATCGCTAAAGACAGCATTACGGGCGTAGATTTCCTGAAAGAAGGCGACGTCGCCGAAGTCGTTGTTCATGCGGATTCGGAAACCATTCTGTATGCCGAACTTCCGACGCATGTAGTCCTGACGATTATCTATACCGAACCGGGCTTCAAAGGCGACACGGCAACCAATGCGTCGAAACCGGCTACCGTCGAAACCGGCGCAATCGTGCGGGTTCCGTTGTTTATCAACGAAGGCGAAAAAATCAAGGTCGATACCCGCGACGGTTCATACGTGGAAAGAGCAAAATAACATAGGGGCGCGCCACGCCCCTGCCACCAAAACAAACTATGAACACAATAACCAAATTAAGTGTAAAAAATTGGTCTCCCGCCGACCAACCACGTGAAAAACTTCTCGCAAAGGGAACCAACGCTTTGAGCGATGCGGAATTATTGGCAATCATCATTGGGTCGGGAAATATAGAAGAAAATTCCGTAGAACTTTCTCAACGCATTCTTCATGCAGCTGAGAATAACATCAGTCAATTGGGTAAATTTTCGGTCAACGATTTGGTATCCAGCTTCAAAGGAATCGGTAATGCAAAGGCTGTCAGTATTGTCGCCGCACTCGAATTAGGCAGAAGAAGAAGGGCGGAAGACATGGAAAGCCGCAAAAAAATTCGTTTCAGTATTGATATTTACAACTATTTTTACCCCATGCTTTGCGATTTGCCACACGAAGAATTTTGGGCTTTGTTCCTGAACAATTCCAACCGGATTATCGACCGGTTCAAAATAAGTCAAGGCGGTATATCCAAAACAGGTGTTGATGGAAGATTGATTTATAAAGAGGCGCTTACCCGGTTGGCTTCTTACGTTATCCTCTGCCACAATCACCCTTCGGGAAATCCGAAGCCCAGTTATCAAGACGATGAGACGACTTTCCGGCTAAAAAAAGGATTGCAATTGCTTGAACTCTCCTTGCTTGATCATCTCATTTTTTGCGAAGGAACTTATTACAGTTATGCCGACGAAGAAAGAATATAATTGCGCGCTATGAAGTAGCGAAGCAAAACTAATGGGTTGCAATGCTATTTTAGGACGGGACACTCCCTTTCAGAAAATAATAATCCACTTTTTTTGTGTATATCCGAAGATATACTTACCTTTACCCTGAACAAATTAGCGATATGGAAATTCATTATGAAGTGTTGAAAGGCGACAAAGCGGGTTTAGAATCCGTCCGCGTGAATGACCAATATCGCATTGAGTTCAAAACAAGCAAATTAGAATCAAAAACGGTTGTAACAGTGTGTAATATTTTAGAATTGTCAAACCATTATAAATAGATTAATTATGGGTAATTTAGGATATGGATTTTGCCCAACGCATCCGGGCGAATTACTGAAAGAAGAAATTGAATACCGCAAACTTTCACAAAGATATTTGGCGAAGCAAATGGGTGTTCCGTACACCGCATTGAACGATATGCTTAACGAGCGGCGACCGCTTACCGCTAATACTGCGATGCTGTTTGAAGCAGCATTGGGGATAAACGCCGATTTGCTTATGCGAATGCAGTTGAAATACAATATGCAGATTGTACGGCAAGACAAGACCCTTGCTAACCGCCTTGCCGAAATACGCAAAATAGCGGCTTTGCTTTGACAACAGGTAGATTCAACT
>JAISWH010000051.1 GCA_031271125.1 Dysgonamonadaceae bacterium | reverse complement strand
CGAAAAATGAAGTGTCTGTCATCAATACAGTGACAGACACTTTTGTTAAAAAATTAATGCGCGTTTTTGATAATTAATAGGATGTCATTTAGAGAATATTTTCGGCTCACCGCTCGGCGAAGGCTCCAGCCCGTCGGGTTAAAAGCATGTATCCAGACATGCCGCAAGCGGGGACGCTTGCTTTTAACACGACGAAGGCTGGAGCCTTCGCCGAGCGGGGGATGAACAATTTTTTTGGAAATTTCCATTTTCGTAAAAAAATAGTCAAATTGTTAAATCTTCGGATCAATATTCTGAAACACAGCGGATCGCTAAGCCGTTCGCGCGAGGGCTCGTGTAGATTACACTAATGTTCTCGTTAGAAAAGAACAAGGCGTACGAAACAGTACTTGTAACCGTACTACTCCAATAGAGGCCGTTGGAACCCGTAGCGTTCGCCCCGCCTCCACTACGGGTACGGAACCCGCCGGTTGGAAGGAAAAGAGAAGTAGGTTTGGCAGCACCCCCAGGCTTGATCTCGTAACCGGAAATACTACTGACATGCCAAACCCATGTATTATTTTGACGGATTTGAGTCCATTCCAATTGACTCGGTACACGCCAAGCAAAACCAAGCGGCAGTGAGGACATGGGACCTTTGCAAGGATCATTAGTTGCATTTGCCCATGTCCACGCGTCCACAGGAGAAGTTATCGTATTACCCGCGTCTTCCGAATATTGACGCCAATCGTTCGCACCGCCACCATCACGCAGAATAAATTTATCGTAAATATCAATCAGAGAACGCTGGATCTGTCCGTTGGAATCCAATGAATCCGGGTGGCAACCAATACCTGCCACGCTGTTCAAATGAGAACCGTAAATGGTAGTTGTATTTCTCCTTTGATGATCGTCTTTTTGACGTCCCCATTGGTACCAGTCGCCATAAACAGAATCTTCGTAAAGCGGATTACTAGTAGGAGCTGAACCGACCGGTACGTGAGCCATTTGCCATGCCACTGTTTTAGTTTGATCCGCACCCAAGTTAGCAGGAGCAATATTTATCCATTTCCCGTCAGCAAGCCAAGCGCCGGAACCGTAAACCGCGTAACCGGAACTGCTTACAGCAGTCTGTGAACCGTTACGAACCAGGCAAAAAAACTGAGAAACTTTTCCGAGAGTGTTTAGACCCAAAGCGAGTTTAGTCTTATCAATGAAGAGAGTATCCGATGTTTCACCGTCAACAGGAGTTGGAGGCAAACCCGAATCGCGTTTATACCATTGAAAAGTCGTAGTTGCATCCTTCTCAAGCAACTCAACATACATGGTATCAATTAAGCTACCGGTATCCCCGAGCCAAACTTTTCCGGGCTGACGCAGGAAAATAATCGGAAGTTCCAAACCACCCACCGGTGCGCTTGAAAGGACAGGATGCCATTTTTCACCATCATTGTAATAAATCCCTTCCTCCACGTTGCCGGTGGCCCGGTTATAAACCATAAGTCCCTTTTCGTGAGAGAGGAACGGATTAGGATCATCCACGGCGGTCAGACTGACACGTGGCAGCAAAAGACCCCCCGAAGCATTTGAAACACTATCGGGATTCAAGTCCAGGACAGCTGAAGCATTAGGAGGAGTATCACCGCCAATCCGCACCTGTGCGTTTACATTAACTGTTTCCAAAACCATCAGAAACAGCAATAATAAAAAAATTGTTTTTTTCGTCATTTTCATTCTTTCAATTATTAATTTTCACACTTTTTAAGTTTTAATATTTTTTTTCAAGAAAACGCATAAATCTCTGTAAATCAATAGCTTATCAAATCAACTTTGTGCTTCCGGTGTCTGTCACTATATTGATGACAGACAGCGTTTGTAAATAGCTGATTTTAAGACACTTAATAGACCTAATGTTTTACAAGTGTTTAACAAATTGTTAAATTGCAAAAATGGGACTTGAAAATATTGCTTGTAAATTATTGATAATAAGATAGATAAGGCAAATATTCGCCTTTTTTACTATTTAAACAAGAATAAAACAGCTATAAATCAATAAGTTAAGTGGCTTTCTTATTTAGAATGATTCTAAATAAGGCGGCTGAAAAAGTTTGCCGGACAAAGGAAAGTTGTTGCAAGTAGATAGTAATCAATCAGATAGGTCTTAGTAATTTTGTGTCTGATTAAAATGCAAAAAATGAAGTGTCTGTCATCAATATAGTGACAGACATTTTTGTTAAAATTTTCGGCAAAAAAAATTGTTTTTTCAGTTAATTCCGGATTCGAAAATACAAAAAAACGATTATCCTGAATTCCGGAAGTTTATATACTGCATGCGGTATAAACATCCCAATCTTGCAAATTTCCTCCCAAAAGCGTAACTTTGTAAACGAATGATCAATTAAATAATGACAAAAAACAACAATACATTTACCCTGCAACTTCCGGCCGAATGGGAATCGCAAAGCGGCGTCATGCTGACTTGGCCGCACCAGGCTACGGACTGGAATCCTTATCTGGATGAGGTAATTCCTTGTTTTGCAGCCATAGCTCATGCCATTGTCCGAAAAGAAAAATTATTGATTGTCTGCGCTTCGATCGGCGAAGTAAAAACCGCTTTGGGAAGCATCGACGAATCGCGTATCATTTTCCGGGAAATTCCTTCCAACGATACTTGGGCGCGCGACCACGGTCCGATTGGCGTCCGCTTAAACGGCAATCCTTATATTTACGACTTCACTTTCAACGGATGGGGATTGAAATTTCCAGCAAATTACGATAATCAAATTACGAAGAAACTGTTTGAAAGCAGGGCCTTTTCTTCCCGCGCCGGTTACCGGGACATGCTGAACGTCGTATTGGAAGGCGGAAGCATCGAGTCGGACGGCGAAGGCGCTTTGCTTACTACCAGCCGATGCCTTTTGTCGAAGAACCGGAACAATTACAAAAGTAAAACGGAAATCGCCGACTGTTTGAAGGTGATTTTCGGCCTGAAGCGAATATTGTGGTTAGACAAAGGTTATTTGGCAGGCGATGATACCGACAGCCATATTGACACTTTAGCGCGATTTTGCAACCCTCAAACCATCGCTTATGTACATTGCACCGACGAAAACGACGAGCATTTCAAAGAATTGTCGCAGATGGAACAGGAACTCCAAAAATTCAAAACATCAGACGGCAAACCCTATCGCCTGATCCCTTTGCCTATGGCGGAAACTGTCTATGAAGACGGCGAACGGCTTCCTGCTACTTATGCTAATTTCCTGATTATCAACGGAGCAGTTCTGATGCCCTGTTACAATTCCACTTTGGATGACATTGCTCGGTTACAGTTGCAACATGCTTTTCCGGACAGGGAAATTATTGACGTCGATTGCCGTCCGTTAATCAAACAGCATGGCAGTTTGCATTGCGTGACGATGCACTTGCCCGAAGGATTTGTATGACCCTCCAATCCCCTAAAGAGGGAGTTGGGGCAGTAAATTTGAATATATCATTGCGGCAAAGTCCCCCTTTTAGGGGGTACTTAGCAACAATAAACTAAAAATACAAACGTATGAAAATCGGTTTAATCCAACAATCCAACACAGCCGATATACAGGCAAACCAAGCCGGATTAATGGCTAATATCCGGGATTGCGCCGCAAAAGGCGCACAATTAATTGTCTTGCCGGAATTACATAATTCATTGTATTTCTGTCAAGTAGAAAACACAAGCCATTTTGATTGGGCGGAAAATATTCCCGGCCCTTCTACGGAGCTGTTCGGAGCGCTTGCCCAAGAATTGGGAGTCGTTTTGGTTTTGTCGCTATTCGAAAAACGGGTAGCCGGACTTTACCACAACACAGCCGTGGTGATTGAAAAAGACGGATCAATTGCCGGGAAATACCGCAAAATGCACATTCCGGACGATCCGGCATATTACGAAAAGTTTTATTTTGCGCCCGGTGATTTGGGTTTTCTACCGATTCAAACGTCCTTAGGAAAATTAGGCATATTGGTTTGTTGGGATCAATGGTATCCCGAAGCCGCCCGTTTGATGAGCTTGGCCGGAGCCTGCATTTTAATCTATCCGACCGCCATCGGTTGGGAATTGTCCGATACGGAAGAGGAAAAAGAAAGACAAAAAAATGCTTGGATTACCGTCCAACGGGGACATGCCGTTTCCAACGGCCTTCCGGTAATCGCCGTCAACAGAGTCGGACATGAAAGCGACCCCTCGGGACAAACGCAAGGAATTCAATTCTGGGGAAATAGCTTTGCCGCAGGACCACAAGGGGAAATCTTAATGGCAGCCTCTTCCGAAAAAGAAGAAAACAGGCTTGTAGAGATTGATTTGGAACGGTCGGAAACAGTACGCCGTTGGTGGCCTTTCTTGCGCGACCGGAGAATTGATGCTTATGGGGATTTGACGAAACGGTTTATTGATTGACATTCTACATTCTCTTCACCGCAAAAAACCGCCTCATCAGGCCCTGCGCCTCCTCAGCCAAAATCCCGGAAGAAACCTGCGTTTTAGGATGAAGTATTGCCGGAGCGACGATAGAATACCCTCTTTTTTCATCGCCGGCACCATAAACAATCCGGGAAATCTGCGCCCAAGCCAATGCGCCGGCGCACATGGAACAGGGTTCAACGGTTACATACAACGTACACTCTTTCAGGTATTTTCCCCCTAAAACGGAAGCGGCGGCCGTAATGGCCTGCATCTCGGCGTGAGCGGTTACATCATTCAAAGTTTCGGTCAGGTTGTGGGCGCGGGCAATGATTCTACGCATGCAGACAATCACCGCACCAACAGGAACTTCGCCTTCGTCGAAAGCTTTTTCTGCTTCCGACAAGGCTTGTTTCATGAAATAAACGTCATTCAGAATATCATTCATCCTTAGTTCTTGACTATCCGGAGAATCCGGATATCGGCCAAAGGCCAATCGCCGGGGCCGGTCGGAACGGAAGCTATTTTATCTACAACATCCAATCCTTCGGTCACTTCTCCGAAAACGGTATAATTCCGATCCAGAAAAGGCGTCCCGCCCAAGGTCTTATAAACACCTCTCTGAAATTCGGGAAATGTCAAATTCATCTGATTCTCAATCACATCCAATTCCTCGTCGGAAAAAATGCGTCCCTGCACAATGTAAAACTGCGAACACGACGAACGTTTTTCGGGATTCGCCTGATCTCCTATGCGTGCGGCAGCCAAAGCTCCTTTTTTATGGAAATTTTCAGGCGCAAATTCAGCAGGAACGGTGTAACCCAAATCTCCGCCACCGGCAGGCCTTTCCCCTGCACTTGCAGTCTTTGTAGCGCCATTTCCCGTTTGAATCATAAACTGAGGAATAATGCGGTGAAACAAAACACTATCGTAAAATTGTTCCGCAACTAATTTTTCAAAATTCTCTTTGTGAAGCGGCGTATTTTCAAACAATTTCACCTTGATATTTCCTAAATTAGTCTCAATGGTGTAGGTTTGCGCCTTCGGCTGACAAGAAGTAGACATAAATACAACTAATAATAAAGTAAATAATTTAAATTTCATATTGTTTTCCATCATTCAAAATTAAAAGTAAAAACAACCATCCGGGAAACGCCTTTAGAAAGTGCATCGGGATATTTCGCCATACTGTGGTCTGTCAAGTCGGAACGGTCTTTTTCCAATATATCGCCCAAACCGAAACAAAAACGGATTTCCGGTATTATTTTGACAAACGGGAGATAAAAATCACATCCCAAACCGATAGATATGCCATAATCCATTTGTTTCAAAAGTACCGGTTCGTCTTTTTTTCGCCCTAAATCTATCGCGGAATAAACGCCGGCAAGGACGTAGGGACGGTAATTGTTCAACCGCATCGAACGGATTTTCAAATCAAGCGGAACCAGCAAATAATTGGAACGTACACTGGTTTTGAAGCTCGCTTCGCCGGCCTGTTCCACAAATTCAAATCCCTTGTCGCCGAAACAAAGCATGGGCGTAAAACGAAGATTCATAGACGGATTCAAATACAAATCCGCGACCAAACCAACGGTGAATCCCGGAGAATAATTTGGAATCGTTCCGTACCAAGTCTCCCCATTTTCGCCTGTCAAACCCGAATTGGTCAATAGCATATCTTGAAAGTTCAACCCCACAGTAATCCCGAAGTGATATAATTTATAATCACCATACGGTTGATTCCGAACCTTTTGAGTCTGTGCCGACAGGAGGTTAATCAACAGCAAAAGACTAATGAGCGTGAATATTCTTTTACACATTTCGATAGTTTGTCCGATTTAGGGATAGCCGCATATTCATACTCGCTGTCCCGGAAGGTGTCTCAAAAGTATTTTTATTCTTTATTTATTCGGATACCTATCTGAGATTGATTCCGAATATTCAATTCTCAAGGATGAATGAGCAACTTTTGATACACTCTCAATCAGTGGAACTTTAACACGTTGTTTATTTATTTCGTATCTCTTAGTAATAACGGGAAAGTAAGGGGCTTATTATAATGGACGAATAAAAAAATCCATCATGAAGGCTGCAACAGTCTGAATTGAAAATCGACGAAGTCAAATACCCCTGCAAGAAATAATTTTTGCGGAATAAAAAATAAGTAATACTTTTGTACAAATTTATTGAATATGTCTAACGAAACCAACAATATATTAAACGAATTTACAAATCGCGACTATGAATACGGATTTGTAACGGATATACATACGGATTTGATTCCCAAAGGATTAAACGAAAATATCATCCGGCTTATTTCGGCTAAAAAAGACGAACCGGAATGGTTGCTTGATTTCCGACTGAAAGCGTATCGTTATTGGCTGACGCTGAAAATGCCTCACTGGGCGCATCTGCAAATTCCCGAAATTGATTATCAGGATATTATCTATTATGCGGCCCCAAAAACGAAAGAAAGTCCGAAAAGTTTGGACGAAGTGGACCCCGAATTATTGAAAACTTTCGACAAATTGGGAATCCCTTTGCGCGAACAAAAAGCGTTTTCGGGAATGGCCGTCGATGCGGTAATGGACAGCGTTTCGGTCGGAACGACTTTCAAGACAACTTTAGCCGAAAAAAAAATTATCTTCTGTTCATTCAGTGAAGCTGTCAAAAACCACCCCGATTTGGTAAAAAAATATTTGGGAACCGTAGTGCCTTTCCGCGACAACTATTTTGCCGCACTCAATTCCGCCGTATTCAGCGACGGTTCTTTCGTATTTATTCCCAAAGGCGTACGCTGTCCGATGGAACTTTCCACTTATTTCCGCATTAACGCCATGAATACCGGACAGTTTGAGCGCACGTTGATTGTAGCGGAAGAAAACGCCTACGTCAGCTATCTCGAAGGTTGTACGGCGCCCATGCGCGACGAAAACCAACTGCACGCCGCTATCGTGGAAATCATCGCCTTAAACCGCGCCGAAGTGAAATATTCGACGGTTCAAAACTGGTATCCGGGCGATAAAGAAGGCAAAGGAGGTATTTACAATTTCGTGACAAAACGCGGACTCTGCAAGGGCGAATCGTCCAAAATTTCATGGACGCAAGTAGAAACCGGCTCTGCAATTAC
>JAISWH010000042.1 GCA_031271125.1 Dysgonamonadaceae bacterium | reverse complement strand
TTGGCAAATATCCAAAGAACAGTTACCTTTATCAACGATAATTTGAGTTATTTGAAACAAGGGTAAATCGAGGCAGATTTAAGAATTTCACTCGTTTCCAAAGCATTACCTGTTTAGGATACACACACTAATAAATAGTTGGAAAATAATGAGATAGGTGAAAAACTCATTTTTTTGATAAAACTTTTTATAATTTTGCAAAATAAATAAAACATAAATAATATGATAAGTTTTTGCTTTGCTATTGCAATTTTGATTGGAGGATATTTTATATATGGTAAATTTGCCGAGCGCATTTTCGGGATCGATAAACAGAGGCAAACGCCCGCCTATTCAATGACCGATAATGTCGATTACGTTCCAATGTCGTGGTGGCGTATATTTCTTATTCAATTTTTGAATATTGCGGGATTAGGGCCAATTTTCGGCGCAATAATGGGAATTATGTTTGGCCCTGCCGCATTTTTATGGATTGTTTTCGGAACAATTTTGGGTGGAGCGGTTCACGATTATTTTTCGGGAATGATGTCGGTTCGTAATGGAGGAGCGAGTTTGCCCGAACTCAATGGAAAAGAATTAGGTATTGTTGCGAAACAGTTTATGCGGATATTTTCGTTGGTGTTAATGATTTTGGTTGGAGCGGTATTTATATCGGGACCTGCCGGATTACTTGCAGGAATGACGTCCGGTTATATCAATGTTTTTTGGTGGACTGTCATTGTCTTTGCCTACTATATTTTGGCTACGCTACTTCCTATCGACAAACTGATAGGCAGGATTTATCCTGTATTTGGCGCTGTGCTGCTGTTTATGGCTGTTGGGATATTGGTTTCGTTATTCGTCAACAATGCTCAGATACCGGAAATCACAAGCGGATTGGCAAATCAACATCCTGACGGATTGCCTATATTTCCGATGATGTTTGTGTCGATAGCGTGTGGAGCCATATCCGGATTTCATGCAACACAATCGCCAATGATGGCGCGATGCTTGAAAAACGAAAAGTATGGACGGCCCTGTTTTTACGGTGCAATGGTTGCCGAAGGCATTTTGGCATTGATTTGGGCGGCGGCGGCGTCATCGTTTTTCGGCTCTGTTGACGGATTGCAGGATTATGCGGCAAAACTTCCCGAAAAGGCAAATACAGGCGCCGAAGTTGTCAACATCATATCAAAAACATGGCTTGGGATGTTTGGCGGGATACTGGCTTTGCTCGGCGTTGTTGCTGCGCCTATTACTTCGGGCGATACGGCTCTGCGTTCTGCACGTTTGATTGTTGCCGACTTTTTACATATCAGCCAGCGGCGATTGTCGAAGCGGCTGTCTGTTGCCTTGCCTGTTTTTGCTTTGACTTTTATAATCCTGTTTTTTGTTCCGTTCAATGTGTTATGGCGATATTTTGCCTGGTGTAATCAAACACTTGCCGTATTTACGCTTTGGGCAATCACCGTATATCTTTGCCGAAACGGTAAAAATTATTTTATATCGCTCATTCCCGCACTGTTTATGACGGCGGTAACGTCAACTTATATTTTTGTAGCGCCCGAAGGATTCGGCTTGAATGTGCTTTTATCAAACATGTTAGGATTTTCGATAACAATACTTGTTGGAATCTTGTTTGTTTATTATCGCTTTAATAACTCCCGTACTTCGGTTTGTAGTAATGGGAAATGACGGTTTTTTATATATCAAATAAAGTTTGTATCCGATTCCCTTCTTCATCAACCGTTCCAATCTGCCGTCCCGGATTCCCGACAATCAACGCAAAGGGCGCCACATCTTTCGTGACTACCGCACCGGCCCCAATCATGGCGTATTCGCCGATGGTAAGACCACAGAGGATTGTGGCGTTAGCTCCGATGCTGGCGCCACGCTTTACGGAAGTGGGTTTAAACTCCTCTTTACGGGAAATAAAACTGCGGGGGTTCAAGACGTTGGTGAATACGCAACCGGGTCCGAGGAATACGTCGTCTTCGCAGGTAACACCCGTATAAACAGAGACATTGTTCTGCACTTTGACGTTATTGCCCAAACTTACTTTCGGGGAAATAACTACATTCTGCCCGATGTTGCAATTTTCGCCAATCACTGCGCCGGACATAATATGTGAAAAATGCCAGATTTTTGTTCCCTTACCGATTTCGGCATTCTCATCAATAATTGCCGTCGGATGTGCTTGATAGTTACTCATAATTAAGCAATAAGCCGGTGATATAATAGATTTGTTCCTCGTTCAGTTCCGGATGAATCGGCAAAGAGAGCGCCGATTTGCAAAGTTTTTCGGTTTCGCTCAAATCGCTTCCGATTCGGATCACCCCTCTGAAAGCCGGTTGCCTGTGCAAAGGATTGGGATAATAAATCATGGAAGAAACTTTTCGTTCTTTCAGATATTTTTGTAAAGCATCCCGTTTGTCCTGCTTCACTTTCAACGTATATTGGTGATACACATGCGTTGAAGCCGCAATACATTTGGGAATTTCATACAAATCCGGACGCGCTTCCAAAGCTTCGTTGTACGCTTGCGCCACTTTTTGCCGCGAATGAATGTATGTATCCAAATAAGGCAATTTTACGTTCAATATAGCTGCTTGAAGCGTATCCAGGCGCGAATTGCAACCGATCAATTCATGCAGATATTTTTTTGATTGCCCATGTGAAGCAATCATTCGCATTTTCTGAGCCAAATTTTCATTGTTAGTCAGCAAAGCGCCGCCGTCTCCATAACAACCTAAGTTTTTGGTCGGAAAGAAAGACAAAGCGCCGGCATCGCCGATTGTTCCCGCTTGCTGCCGGTTGCCGGACGGAAAAGTGTAAATCGAACCGATGCTTTGGGCATTGTCTTCAACAACATGCAAAGCGTTTTCTTTAGCAATCTTCAAAATGGGCGCCATATCGGAACACTGTCCGAAAAGATGTACCGGAATAATGGCTTTGGTTTTCAAAGAAAGAGAACCGGTCATTTTCTTTACATCAATATTGAAAGTTTCAGGATCGACGTCCACCGGAACGGGTGTTAACCTGAGTAATGCAATTGCTTCTGCCGCAGCAATATACGTGAAATTAGGAATAATCACTTCATCACCGGGCTGCAAGCCCAAAGCCATCAATGCAATCTGAAGCGCATCCGTTCCGTTTGCACATGGAATCACATACTCCGCTCCTGTGTAAGCCGCAAGATTTGAAGAAAAATCCCACACCGCTTTTCCGTTAATATACTCGCCGGAACGAACGACTTTTGAAATAGCATCGTCCATTTCTGCTTGCATTTTTTGGTATTGGGTAGCCAAATCTACCATTAATATCGGTTTCATCCGGCAAAAATACGGAAAAAAGTAATTGAAACCAAAGATCTTGCTTTAACATTAATTCAGGGTTCCTAATTCAATCACCTCCAAATCCCTAATTTTATCCCCATCAATCACCAAACGAATGATTGTCCGCACATTATGAAATCCGGATTTTCCTGCAGCGCCCGGATTCACACAAAGTATCTGTAAATTTTTATCATACATGACTTTCAGTATATGGGAGTGACCGCACACAAAAAGTTGGGGTGGAGACGCATAAATCACCGGCCTGATTCGCGGTTCGTATTTTTCGGGATAACCGCCGATATGCGTCAGCAGTACCTCGACGTTTTCCACCTTAAACCGCAATGTTTCAGGGCATAGACTCCGGATAATGTGACCGTCTATATTTCCGTGAACAGCCCTGACCGGCTTGATGGCTTCCAGATTCGCCAGAACTTCGTTACTGCCTATGTCGCCTGCATGCCAGATTTCATCACATTCCGAAAAATATTTTGCAAATTTTTCATCCCAATAAGCGTGAGTATCCGAAAGTATTCCAATTTTTTGCATAAATTGTTGATTTTTTGAAACAAAAGTAATAATTTTACGGTCGACTACGAAATGGAAAAGAAAAATGTATTTTTATTTTAACAGAGATATCAGTTGGCTGTCATTTAATTACCGGGTTCTACTCGAATCGGAAGACTTGTCTTTACCGATTTACGAAAGAATAAAATTCCTTTCTATTCATGCTTCCAATCTCGAAGAGTTTTATAAAATCCGAGTCGCGGAACATCGTAGCGTTATTATGCAAAAAGTTCATTCTGAGGAAGATCCGGCGGAAGCAGAGCAGATTCTGGAAGAAATCAAACAAGAAGTGACGCGCCAGCAGCGGGAATTTTTCCGCATTTTCAATGATGAAATCCTGCCCGAATTAGCAAGGAAAAAAATTGTTCTTTACATGAACGCCCAAGCTAAACCGGAACACCGCGAGTTTATCAAAGATTATTTCATGGAAGAAATTTTTCCTTTCCTCCAGCCGGTGATGCTTTTAAAAGAAGATATCCGGGTTTTCATCCGCGACAACCGGCTTTATCAGGTCGTTCGGTTGCGGAAAAAAGGAACAGGGGAAATTTTTTACGCGCTCAATAAGATTCCTTATGCGAAAGTGCCTCGTTTTGTGGAACTTCCGCCGATTGACGATACCTATTATTATATGTTTGCGGAAGATGTAATTTCCGCCAATCTTTCCGAAATTTTTATCGGATACACGGTTGAAGGAAGTTACAACATTAAAATTTCCCGCGACGCCGATATTTTTATTGACGACAATAAGAGCGACAAAAATCTGGTACAAGCGATTAAGGAAAAAGTCAAAAAACGAAAAATAGGCGACGTCAGCCGTTTCGTTTATGACAGGCAAATGCCGCCGGAATGTCTTCGGTATTTGAGCGAAACGTTCGGTGTGCTCCCTGAAGATCTAATTCCCGACTACGCTCATTTGAACATGGAAGATTTGGTTAAATTACCCAATCCGGCCGGAAAAGAATTGGAAACGCCGGCGCAAGCGCCGCTCAGGATCCCGGAATTAGACAAGGCCGCCTGGCTGTTTCCCGTGATTCGGAAAAAAGATATTTTCATTCATTATCCTTATCATACTTTCGATTATTTCGTCCGTTTCCTGATGGAAGCTTCCACCAATCCCCATGTAGATGAAATCATGGTAACTCAATACCGGGTTGCCCAAGACTCGGAAATCATTACCAACCTGATCAATGCGGCGAAAAACGGGAAAAAAGTAACTGTTTTTGTTGAATTGAAAGCGCGGTTCGACGAGGAAAATAATCTTTTTACTTCCGAAATGATGAAAAATGCAGGAATCAAGATCATTTACAGTATTCCCGGCTTGAAAGTACACGCCAAAGTAGCTTTGGTAATCGGAAAAGGTTCGGAAAAAAAGCGACAATCCTACGCCTATTTAAGTACCGGCAATTTCAATGAGAAAACAGCGCGGGTATATTCCGACATGGCTATTTTGACTTCCAACAAAACACTGACCGGGGAAATCATCCGTTTGTTTGAAGTCCTTGAAACACAAAATAGAAATGTAAACTTCGATAAACTTTGGGTAGCGCAATTCAACTTGATTCCCAACCTGAAACGGATGATACAACAGGAAACGGAAGCGGCAAAAGAAGGAAAAACAGCGCATATTATACTGAAAATGAATGGCTTACAAGATACGATAATGATTGACGAGTTGTATAAAGCCGCTGAAGCCGGAGTTAAAATCGACCTGATAATCAGAGGAATATGTTGTCTGAAACCGAATCAGTCTTACAGCCGGAATATCCGCATCATCCGCCTTGTAGATATGTATCTGGAACATTCCCGTATTTGGTATTTCTACAATGGAGGCAAAGAAGATTTGTACCTGACTTCCGCCGACTGGATGAAACGGAACTTGTATCGACGCATTGAGACTGCTTTTCCCGTATTGGACAAAAAAATAAAAAAGACGATTCTTTCCATTTTGGGTATTCAATTGAATGATAATATAAAGGCTTGTCTGATAGATGAAAATCTGAATAATGTGTTTTTTCCTTTTCCCGAAAAAGGGAAAGAAATACGCGCTCAAAAGGAAATTTACGAATTAATTAAACAATAGAATTTTTTATAATACAATTTTTATGAAAACAAACATTTTTTGCTTACTCCTTTTTATTTTCGGTTTTCAGCTTGTCGAAGGCCAAATTGCCACGTATCCGTTTCAGAATCCTTCTTTATCCACTGAAGCGCGTGCGGCCGATTTGGTTTTCCGTCTGACATTGGAAGAAAAAATTGACCAAATGTTGAATAAAACCCCTGCCATCGACCGTTTGGGTATTCCGCCCTATGATTGGTGGAACGAATGTCTGCATGGCGTTGGCCGTACGGAATATAAAGTCACTGTATATCCGCAGGCGATTGGAATGGCTGCTGGCTGGGACATTGACGCTATCAAACAAATGGGTGATTACACCGCCGAAGAAGGCCGGGCTATTTATAATACCGCTCAGGCAAAGGAAGATTACCGGATTTACCGCGGCTTGACTTACTGGACGCCGAATATCAATATTTTCCGTGATCCGCGTTGGGGACGCGGACAAGAAACATACGGCGAAGATCCTTATCTGACCGCTGCTTTAGGTAAAAATTTCGTACAAGGGCTGCAAGGCGACGACAAAAATTACCTGAAAGCGGCTGCTTGCGCCAAACATTATGCAGTTCACAGCGGACCGGAATCCAATCGCCACACTTTCAATGTGGAAGTAAGCAAATACGATCTTTGGGATACTTATTTGCCGGCGTTCAAAGAGTTGGTAGACAACAAAGTAGCCGGAGTGATGTGCGCTTACAATGCTTTTGAAGGACAACCCTGTTGTGGTAGCGACAAGCTGATGGTTGATATTCTTCGGGAAGATTGGGGATTCGCCGGTTACGTTACTTCCGATTGCGGCGCTATCGACAATTTTTACAAAACGCATAAGACCCATCTCAATTCGGCGTCTGCGGCGGCCGACGCCATTTATCACGGTACGGACGTCGATTGCGGAAACCAAGCTTACTTAGGACTCAAACAGGCTGTTGTGGATGGCATTATCACCGAAGCGCAGATCGACGTTTCCCTGCGGAGATTGTTTCAGATTCGTTTCCGTTTGGGTATGTTCGATCCGGCCGGAATAGTGCCGTATTCCAAAATTGACTCGACCGTCCTTGAAGCGAAGCCTCATAAGGACTTAGCATTGAAAATGTCGCGCCAATCCCTCGTATTGCTCAAAAACAACGGTATCTTGCCTTTGCGCAAGGAAACATTGAAAAAGATTGCGGTGCTTGGCCCCAATATCAATCGTCCGAACGTACAGCTGGGTAATTACAACGGTTTTTCGAGCCGGATTATCACGCCTTTAGCCGGAATTGAAGAAGAATTAGGTAAAAATGTTCGGATTTATTCCGACACAGTCATCGGTTACTATGGTAAAACGCCCAAATCCTTTGCTTCTACAATTAAAAAAGTCAAAGACGCAGACCTTATTATATACATAGGTGGAATTTCGCCCCGCATCGAAGGCGAAGAAATGGACGTCAATGTGGACGGCTTTTACAAAGGTGACCGCACATCTATTCTGTTACCCCAAGTGCAGACCGACTTAATGAAGGCTTTGAAAGGAACAGGGAAACCGGTTATTTTTGTCATCATGACGGGTAGCGCTATCGCAATTCCTTGGGAAACGGAAAATGTCGACGCCATTCTCAATTCGTGGTACGGAGGCGAATTTGCCGGAAAAGCCATTGCCGACGTTCTTTTCGGAAACTATAATCCTTCGGGACATTTACCGGTTACTTTCTATGCCGGCGATTCCGATTTGCCTGATTTTGAGGATTATAATATGTCTAACCGGACCTATAAATATTTCAAGGGAAAAACTTTGTATCCTTTCGGTTTCGGGTTGAGTTACACGAAATTCAATTATCAATGGGTGCAGGAACCGCAAAAAACTTATCGCGCCGGTGAAACCGTCAATGCCGTATTGAAAATTAAAAACACAGGTGAAAAAGATGGGGATGAGGTCGCTCAAGTGTATATTAAATATCCGAAAAACGGTCATTTCCCGGTTAAAGAATTGCGTTATTTCGAAAGAAAATTCATCCAAAAAGGAGAAACGGCTGAAATAAAAATCTCTATTCCGGTCATAAATTTGGCAAAATGGAGTGACGAAAACGGAAAAATAATCGTTTATCCGGGAACTTATTCGATTTTTGCAGGAAATAATTCGGAAAATGAGGAGATCGTTGCAACATTTGAAATATTGTGATAAAAATATTTTCCTTGTTTTTTGTCATAATTTGTCTTTTGTTTAACGATTTCTGTTAAATGCATTGTTGTTATGTACATTTTTTACACCAAATTAAACAAATTAGCGAAAAATTAATTAGAAAAATATCAAATGATAATAAAATAAATGGGTAAAATTATTTGGATACTGTTGATTTTTTCGGAACTTTGTAGTGCGCATAAATTTCATAAGTCTGATGGAAATGGGACCTTCTGTTTTGAAGTAGGTCCCATTTTTTGTGGAGCAAATCAAAAAAAAATCAACACACCTGATGCAACATAAAACGAGAGGTATTGTCCTACATAACTCGGCATACAGCGACATTTATTCTATCACACTGATTTACACGGAAGAGTTCGGAAGGGTATCTTATCTGACGGCAAAGTCGAAAAGCCGGAAAACAAAGACGCCTAAATCGCTTTTTCATGCATTGGCTGTTTTGGATTTGGAGGTAGATCACCGGAATTTACGTGATATTCAACGAATTAAAGAAGCAAAAGCGCATATTCCTTTGGTTTCGCTGCTGAATAATCCTGTGAAAAGCGCTATCGGCATTTTCTTAGCCGAATTAATCGGCAAAGTCGTGAAAGAAGTGCAGACGAACAAAATATTATTCGATTTTTTCCTGCAATCCGTCCGGATATTGGAATTGACCGACAAATCCTGCGCTAATTTCCACCTGGTGTTTATGATTACTCTGACTCGTTTCTTGGGCTTTTATCCCGATGATTCCGGTTATACGGAAGGAATGTTTTTCGATATGCAAAACGGTATTTTTGTCAGGTGCAAGCCTTTACATCCTCATTTTCTCAATCCCGACGAGAGTCGCTTTTTTTACAATCTTTTACGGATAAAGTATGAAAACATGACTGCTTTCAAACTTACCGGCTCCGAACGCAAGGCCATCATTACCGCAATCTTGGAATATTACCGGCTGCATTTGTCCCATTTCCCGGAAATAAAATCTTTGGAAATTTTGCATGAGGTTTTTGGGTAATTAAAATTTACAAGATAGACTTTATGGTTTTTTGGGTTATTTTAGCAAAATTAAATAGCCTAAATCAAAAAATACCTATATCTTTGCATTGTTTTTTTAATTATCTAATCACAGTTTGTATATGAAAAAAATTTGTATTGCATTATTTATGGTAGCGGCGTTGATAATGTCGGTGTCGACTTACGCCCAGGACAAAAAAGAAGCGGTTTCAAAAACAGAACAAGTAGAAAAATCAGGTGAAGAAAAAGCTTGCTGCGCTGAAAAAAAGGAAAAAGCCGGTAAGAAAGAAAAAGCATGTTGCAAAGAAAAAGGAAAAGGAAAAGAAGCAAAATCTTGCCCTAAAGAAGCAGGTGCGGAAACAAAATCCTGCGGTAAAAAGAAATAACTTATTTTTTTTAACGTTTACAAAGTTCTCTGAATTTACAGTAAACGCAATTACTCGCAAAAGTGGTCTGTGTGAAAGGGATATCCCGATTGAACAGATCACTTATTTTATGTATGTACAGCTCTTCAAATTCCTCATGTAAATTCCTGAAATCTTCAATCGGTTCTTTCCCGTATTCCACTACCGGAGAAAAATTTTCCTTGCTTGCGTCCTGCATGTAGAGCAGAGCCGGAACAACAGGAAGTTCAAACATTTTCTTACGGATTAAAACAGAAGCATATACGAAAGTCTGGAAAATATGACCGGCCCGTTTGTCTTTTTCTGTAACCAAATCCTCTAAAATTTTGTAAGTTTTACCGGAACTGCCTGTTTTGTAATCCAGAATCAGCAGTTTCCCGTTATGTTCTTCCAAACGGTCGATGATGCCGCCGATTTTGAGTTTGACGGACGCTTCCGGTAAATCAATAAAATCGTAAACTTTCCGCTCCAAACCAAGCATGGTGAAAGGCGCTCTCCGTCGGTCAAACTCAATCAATCGTTCGAGCATTTTGCAAATCACCCGGAAATTAATCAGTTGTTCGCCGTTGTACTGCGTTTCATCCACCGGTTTTCCTTTGAAATAGACCTCTTTAAAGGCTTTTGAGACTAATTTTCGAATCCGGAATTCCGATCCCGGTTGCAGGTAAACATCCAAACGTTCTTTTTGCACTACGAAAGGCGACACGGGCGTTTCCCCTTGTATTCCCGATATTTCCCGGTACAAAAATTCGGCGGAACGGTGAAATATCGTTCCGAAAACCGAAGCATCCAGTTCGTCGGATAATTCATCGGGCGCTTCGTAACCCTTTATTTTTTGCAAGTAAAAGCGGAGTGGACAGTCGATAAAAGTATTCAGGCTTGATGGCGTCAAAGGCTTGGCTTCGGGATTGGTATTAAAATCATATTTTTCTTTGATGAGCCGGATTATTTCATCCGTTTTCGGCACCGTAACCGGCTGGACGTCCATCGGTTTTACCGTCGATAACAAAGTATATCTTCGAATATTCAAGCGTGAATCTACAAGCATTTGCAACAGGAAACGGCTCATTTCGGCTTTGCCGGTCTGCGTTTTATCGGTATTGTAAACCAAAGTGATTTTTTCGGCGCGTTGCAACAAACGGTAAAAATGATAAGCGTATATTGAATCCTGGCGGTCGATGGTGTTCAGTCCCAAATGCGAACGGAGAAATTGAGGAATAAACGTGTTTTCGCTGTTGCTTCCCGGCATAAATCCTTCATTTACGCTCAATATCAGCAAATTCTTGAAATCAAGCGTTCGCGTTTCGAGGACGCCCATAATCTGTAAGCCCTTCACCGGTTCTCCGTGAAAAGGAACTTGTGTCACCGACAACAATCTCCGCAGCAAACGCAAAAAAGTCGGTTTTTCCAACGTCCATTCACCCGACGACAATAAGCCGTACAAACGATTTAAAACCTGATACGCCCTGAAAATGGATTCCTGATACAAACCGTCGTAAATATCTCGGTACGAAGCTTCGTCTTTATACGCTTTTCCCAAGTTTTCAACCAAATTCAAAAGGTATCCGGCTAAATCGACGGCATTACTCGTATGCCTGAAAAGCAACTCATTATTAAGCAATTGACTGTCGGGGAAAAATACATTATTCCGGCTAATCATTTTTTCTATTTCTTCCGCTTCGGGAAAAATGATTTGAGTATAAGGATGACGGAGCGCAGGCAAAACCTGTTTATAATGAAAAGCATTGGGTTTTACAAGTCCTTTGGTTTGCAATTCCGCCCATATTTGCAAAAAAACTGCCACCGGCGTTTGCATAATCGGGAAACCCATGGTAATGTTCACATTTTCAATCTTTTCCGGAGAAATGGTGTGTATGACAACCGGCAAAATGTCTTCGTTGCACAGCACAATAGCCGAGTCGGGCGCTGTATAATCGGGCGAATGATTCAAAGAATCAATCCAGGAAGGGATGGCGCCCGACTGCCCGCTCTCGGAAGAAGACGCCATAAAGGTAATTTCCTTTTTCTTGTTTAGAAAGGAGTTAAATTCTTCTGTTGGTGCATTATCCAGGGCAGAACCGAACCGGCGGACATTTTCGGCAATATACCGGCCGGCTTCGTGATTCAGATAATAAACATCGTAATCCCAATAAAATAAAGATTTGTTTTTCAGCCGTTTGAATAAACTTTGCTCACATTTGTTCAGAACATTAAATCCTACGAAAACATATTGTTCGCCGGAAAATTCAATTGTTTCGTTTTCAATGACGTCCCGCATTAACATTCCCGGGTAAGCCATTCTTCGTTCTTTCAGTTTTTCCCTGAAAGTATGATAGACGTCGCCCAAAATGTTCCAGATCGACCAAAAAGCAGTTTTCAGGGCAGTATCCTCTTTGAAAATCTTTCCGAAATGTTGGTTAATACTTTCCAATTGGGCTTCCGACAAGTGGCTGAAATCATCTTTCATCCGGTCTAAATCCTTGAGATTTGAGAACAAAGCGTGAGCGTTTATGAGATTTTTGTCGATATCGTCAAAATCGTTCAGGAGGATTTCTCCAAAAAAGAAAAATTCATCAAGCGTTTCTGTGGATGGAATTTCGGATTTGGCGTTGCGGACTGCAAGGTAAGCCTGATATAAATCGCCCGTTAATTGCAGCATATCGGCGTTACGGTAAGCGGAATAGCTTTCAAAAAGCTCCTCAATCGTTGTATATTGAGGCGTCCAGAGCGGACTGCCGACTTCCCGGTATAAATAATTATTGAAAAACAGACGCGCTCTCCGACTCGGGAAAACTACCGTCACATCAGCCAACTGTGTCCCAAACCGCGTTACTAAGTCTTTGGCTACAAGACGAAGAAAAGAATATGAATCCATATCAGTAAACATTCAAGTGGCAATATTACAGTTGCAAATGTAGACAATAATTTAAATACAAACGTATGAATTAAGAAATATTACCCGAATTTATATCGGATGCGGAAATTATTATTTACCTTTGCAGTTCAACTAAAATACTTTTAAATTTATGAATAACTTTGAAAAAAGGTACGAAAAAGTGCCTGTATCCATTTTTACAGATGCAGACATAGCCTCTGAATTAGTGGCAAAACAAGTGGCAACCCTCATTCGTGGAAAAGCAGAAAAAAATGAACCTTGTGTGTTAGGATTGATTACCGGTTCCACAGCCATAGGCGTTTATGAGCAACTGACAAATCTACATAAAAAAGAAGGCCTTAGCTTTAAAAATGTAATTGTTTTTAATATTGATGAATATTATCCGATTGCCAAGGAAGAATTGCAAAGCAGAGAGAAATACCTGCACGAATATTTGTTGGACGAAATTGATATTTTACCCGAAAATATCCATTTAATTCAAGGTGATCTGGAAAAAAAGAATATTTCTGATTTTTGCCTCGAATATGAAAATAAAATCAAAGCCGTGGGCGGAATTGATTTGCAATTGTTGGGTTTGGACAGCCGTGGACAAATCGGGGCGAACGAACCCGGTTCGATGTTCAATTCGCGGACCCGCTTGATTAACCTGGATTATTCGACGCGGATGAGGGCGGCCAGCGATTTCTTCGGCGAAGAAAACGTCCCTGATTATTGCATTACCATGGGTCTTGGAACCATTATGGAAGCCAAAAAGATTATTTTGATGGCTTGGGGTGAAGGAAAATCCAAAATAATCCGTAAAATGGTGGAAGAACCTGCTACGGAAATGATGCCGGCTTCCGTCCTGCAAAAACATCCGAACACTTCTTTCATTTTTGATACCGCCGCCGCCGCCGATTTGACCCGGATCAAAACGCCCTGGCTAACAGGTTCTGTTCGTTGGTCAAACAAAATGATTCGGAAAGCTGTATTCTGGCTCAGTGACAAATTAGACAAACCGATTCTCAAACTCACCGAACGGGATTACAACGACAGCGGTTTGGGTGAATTGATTTCCGAAGCCGGTCACGCTCATACAATAAACATCAGAGTATTTAACGATTTGCAACACACTATCACCGGTTGGCCAGGCGGAAAACCCAACGCCGACGATAGTACCCGCCCGGAAAGAGCGACGCCGTTTCCTAAACGGGTGATCGTTTTCAGTCCGCACCCCGACGATGACGTAATTTCGATGGGAGGTACACTGGCGCGGCTTTCCGAGCATGGACACGAAGTGCATGTCGCTTATCAGGTATCGGGAAATATCGCTGTCTTTGACGATGAAGTCACCCGCTTCCTGGATTTCGTGCGCGACATTGCTCCTGATTACGGATTCGACAAGGAAAAAGCGCAGGAAGTTTATCTCGAAACACTGGAGTTTTTCGGGAAAAAACGTCCGGGACAAGTTGATCTTCATCGAATTGCGACCGCTAAAACAGCTATCAGGCAGGGAGAAGCCCGTTCGGCCTGCCGTTATCTTAGAATCCCCGAAAATCGCGTGCATTTTCTGGATATGCCTTTTTATGAGACCGGTACGGTTAAGAAAAAACCGATTGGTCCCGCAGATATCAAAATCATTATTGATTTACTTCAGGAAGTGAAACCGCAGCAAATCTTTGCTGCCGGCGATCTATCTGATCCTCACGGAACACACAGGGTTTGTTTCATTGCTATTTTGGAAGCTTTGAAAGAACTGAAACACGAAACCTGGCTTGGAGATTGCCGCCTGTGGTTGTATCGCGGCGCATGGCAGGAATGGGATATTGCGGAAGTGGATATGGCTGTTCCGCTTAGTCCGGAAGAAAGCCGGATTAAACGAATGGCTATTTTCAAACACCAGTCGCAGAAAGACCGGCCGTTATTCCCCGGAACTGATCCGCGCGAGTTTTGGCAACGCGCCGAAGAACGTAATGTTGCTACTGCCGTGAAATACGATAAGTTAGGAATGGCGGAATATCAGGCGATGGAGTTGTTTGTCAGGTATCATTTTGATAAATAAGATGCTTTGGTTGCATTAGCGGCAAATAAGCGGAATTTTTAAAATATTTTGTTTAATGAAAAAAGTAATTCTTTTATTTTTATTGATAGGAACGTTTTTCTGTGCAGGAATGGCGCAGGACAAAATTGTTACGGTAAACGGCGATACCATTTCATGCCGGATTTTGGACGTTTCGGCGGGAAAAATCTCTTACGAACAAAAGTCGAAAGAAGGACGGACGGTGGGGAAATTTATTTCAGCCGACCAGGTGAGCGAGTATATCAGGGAATCGCGGCTATTGTTGGAACAAACGTCCCTCAAAAGCAGGCGTAGTTTCATATCATTGCCTTCACAACCATTCCGGTTCAGCATCGAAGGCGGTTATGGACATTTGCTTTCGTCATTTACTTCGATGAGGAATGATTTGTTGAATTACGCAACATCCAAAAATGTAGATCAATACTTCAGCGGAATGAAAAACGATATTCATCTGGGCGCTGATTTTCATGTATTGCTTAATGAACATTTCGGCGTTGGCCTGAAATATTCGTTTTTTGCTTCGGAGGCGGAGCTGACAAGTCAGCTTCCGACGGGTACCTATATCCCTGTGTATTATGTTCAGAGGGAAGAAAGCAAGTTTTATTTTAATTACATCGCGCCTTCGCTGTTTTTCAGGCAATGGTTGGATAAAAAACGGCGTTTCGCTTTGAACGAATCACTTTCGTTGGGTTGTATGTTTTTCCGCAACGAAACAAGAGGCGGTATGTATTCTATGGATCGGAACGTTTTAGCGAAAAGCAGACAGTTTGCGGGAAATTTGGATGTATCGTTGGAGTATTATTTGTTGCCGTATCTTTCCGTTTCGGCAAATATCGGAGCGCTTTATACCGAAATCAAAAAAATGGAAGTCAGTTATGTCTATGACGAACAACTGCAAACTCAGACCGTTGAAGGCGGCGAATCAATTGATATGTCGAGATTAAACCTTTCGGCCGGCTTACATTTTTATTTTTAATTTTATTACTATACAAATATGAAATGTTTTCATTTTATTAAAATAATATTTTCGGGAATAATAAGTTTATTGTTGTTTTCGTGCAACAACGATTTTTTATATGAGAAATCGTTACTGACAGACGGAACGGCGTTAGGCCAATCATCATCCATCGTTGTTTCGCCCGGTTGGGATGCTGCAGATTATCCGGTTATTTGTCCTGATGCAGGCAATGCGAATTTCAGGATAACCCAAAAGCCCGACTGGTTGATTGTCGGTTCTCCGGAAGGGAAATTTACGAATGGGACGGCGCTGATTAATTGCAGCGCCGAAGAAGTGAATGATTTTTCAATAGTTGGTATTTACTGCGACTTTATGACGATTGAAGACGAAAACGGGAAAAAATACCCTCTTCAGGTTGCATATATTAACGAAGGTAATCCGCGAATTGAAACAAGTCCGGAAATATATATCAGTGTAAATTATCAATCAGAACTGAAAATCAGCAATACGGGCGACGGAATTTTGATTTGGCAAGTGATGGAATGTCCCAAATGGTTGCAATTAAATTCTTCGATTTCTAATTTTCCGAATATTCAATCGGACAACGGAATGCCAGCAGGTATGGTCTCGCAGGGTTCTTTTTCTTTGTACATGAGCCTTGATTTTTCCGGTAATATCCCCGAAAAATTGAATGGGCAAATTGTCATTGCAAGCAACGACAAAACAAATCCGCTGAAAACAATTCCGGTTGCTGTCGATTTGGGCAATCCGCTCATCTCTTTTTATTTGTACAATCAAACGCTTGATTTCGGCAAAACGGGAACTTCGATTGATTTGGAGTTTTCCAATCAGAACAACGGAATTTTGCTCTGGGAATTTACCGGCCTGCCCGAATGGCTGACCTGTTCGCAAACAAGCGGAGCGCTGATTAATTATAATTGGAAGACCGTGACATTTATCGCCGACCGTAGCCGTGTGCCCGCTGGCACATCATTTACAACCATTTACTTAAATTCCAATGATGCAAATAATCCGAAAATTCCCATAACTGTTAAAATTCGGAATAATACGGGCAACCCCGCAGGCATTGTCGACGTCGATGGAAACATAACGGATGCCTGGCTCGACAAACCCAACGGAAAACTGTATTACACTACGGTGCAACCGAATAAACTTGTAGCCTTTGATATGGTTTCAAAAACCGTAACGAGAAGTCTGGATTTGAAAAAGGCTCCTTCCTGTTTCAGCATTTCCGATAATGGACAGGAAATGGCAATCGGTCAGGCCGGACAGTTCAGTATTGTTGATTTGAATAGTTTTACGTTGACAAAAGAATTGGAAGCGTATTATCAAATCAATGATATTGCATGGGCGACAGATGATGTGGTTGTTTATACTCCCCAAACAGGACAATGGGAAAATTTGTGTTGGACAGATATTACAACAAGCAAAACAACAAGTATTTATGGAGCATACGGCGGGAGTATTATTAAAAAAATTCCCGGTTACAATTATATGCTATATACTGATTTGAGTCTTTCCCCCGGTGGTATTTCCGTATATAATATTCAAACAAAAGAAGAACAATATTATACTCACGAATCAATCGGCAATTTTTGGTTTTCTCAAAACGGGAAGTATTTGTTTTGCAGGGACTTCCCAATATATCGTGTATCCGACTTGGTAAGCAGGAACGATATTTCTCCCATCGCTACATTTCAGACTCCTGATTATTTTTATCCGATTTGGATTGATGATAATACCGCAGCTAATAGCGTATGGTTTTTGCAAAGTTCCGGTAATATCAATCAATACGAAGCCAACGATTTTACTTATGTAAAGTCGTTGAACTATACGGATTTTTACATCAAAAACGGTACGGAATATGATGTAGAAGGAAAATATTTGTTTGCAAATCAAGCCGGTACGGAACTTGTTGTTATGCGAAAAGCAATTAACGATAATGCGGTATGGTCGTTGGAATTTATTCCGGTGCAATAAGGGCAATAAACAAACTTGCGTTAGATTATGCTTTTTTGCATAATGAAAAAAGCAGTTGTTACTTGCCCTTTGCACAAACGGCAGAAATATTTTTTCAGAAGCGTATATCCGGGTAAACAATTTACCTGCTTCCGCCACATTGCAACGGGCTGTCAACGGCTTAACTAACGACGGTATTATTGATAAAATAGGTAACGAATATTTTATTTCAGACCCTTTTTTCAAACTGTTTTTAAAAGATTTTTCATTTTGAAATTTAATTTGTAGGAGAGTGTCTCAAAAGTCGCTCATTCATCCTTGAGAATTGAATATTTGGAATCAATCTCAAATACCATTGAATACCCCTGGTTGTAAGACGAGAACGGTAAAACTAATAGAATTTTAACAAATTGATAATTTTAAAAAGTATGCAAAATAAGAAAGTATTAGTGTTTCTTGCAAAGGCATTCGAAACTATGGAGTTTTGTGTTTTCATAGATGTTCTGGGTTGGGCAAGAGTGGATTATGGACATAATTTATCCGTTGATACTTGTGGCTTTACTGAAAAAGTCATAAGCACTTTTAATGTACCTGTAATAGTAGATAAAATCATTGGGGAAATAAACGTTGATGAATATGATGCCTTAGCAATACCTGGTGGATTTGGGGAATTTGGATTTTATGAGGAAGTATATGACGAAAGATTCTTAAAACTAATCAGGGAATTTAATATAAAAGGAAAAATTATTGCGACCGTTTGTTCCGGGGCATTCCCAGTAGCAAAAAGTGGAGTTCTTAAGAATCGGAAAGCAACTACTTACCACTTGAAGAGTGGATATTATCAAGAAAAGCTAAAAGAATTTGGGGTGAATGTTGTGAATGAACCAATAGTAGTTGATAATAATATTATTACGTCTTATTGCCCAGAAACAGCTCCAAGAGTCGCATTTGAATTATTAAAAATGTTAACCTCAGAAGAAGAAATGGCAGAAATAAAAAAAGCTATGGGATTTTAAATAGTCAGATATATATGAGTTATTTGATTTGATGCAAAACACGGCAATCCCCGGAATAAAAAACGCGATTGTTTAATTTTTTACCATTTTCATTAGCTTCCTGCGAAAAATCATTTACTTTTGCCCGTGAAATGCTATCCGTTAAAGCTTTGATTACTCGTTTCCGACGGCGCCCCGTTTAAAAACAGGTAACGGATAAGTAAGGTAACTCCTGCTTAACTTTGCTCATTTCTGCTTTTTGGATAAAATGCAAAATGTAGCGGATTACAGCATAACCGACTGATTTATCGGTGTTTTTCTTTACTTATCCGTTCCTTGCTTTTGGGCTTAGCGTTTTGATACACTCTCCTACAGCAGGTTGGCGCTTTTACACAATCCCCTGCGCCATCATAGCCTGCGCCACCTTCATAAATCCCGCTACATTAGCGCCTTTCACATAATTGATATAGCCGTTCGGTTGTTTACCGTAAGCAACACACTGCCCGTGAATATTATTCATGATTTGGTGCAGTTTGGCGTCAACTTCTCCTTCCGTCCATTGCAAGTGCATGGCGTTCTGGCTCATTTCCAGACCGGAAGTGGCGACGCCGCCGGCATTTACCGCTTTACCCGGTGCAAATAAAATACCTTTTTCAACCATCAAATCGACAGCTTCGGCCGTACAACCCATATTGGAAATTTCCGCAATGCAAGTTACACCGTTGTCAATCAACATTTGAGCGTCTTTTTCATCCAATTCGTTCTGAATCGCACAGGGAAGCGCTATATCGACTTTTTGTTGCCAGGGACGTTTGCCGGGGAAAAACTCAACGCCGTATTTCTTAGCATAAGGTTCTACAATATCATCGCCCGTTGCACGGAGTTCCAACATATAATCAATTTTTTCACCCGATATTCCGTTCGGATCATACACATAACCGTCCGGCCCTGAAATAGTAACGACTTTCGCTCCTAATTGCGATGCTTTTAAAGCGGCGCCCCAGGCTACATTTCCGAAACCGGAAACGGAAACGGTTTTGCCTTTAAGGTCCAAACCTTTTTCTTTCAACATATCGACTACAAAGTAGATTCCTCCGAATCCGGTTGCTTCCGGACGAATTAACGATCCGCCGTAATCCAAACCTTTTCCGGTGAAAGTACCCGTATTTTCGCGGGCTAATTTCTTAAACATGCCGTACATGTAACCGATTTCCCGCGATCCGACGCCGATGTCGCCCGCCGGTACGTCGGTATCCGGACCGATATGCCTCCACAGTTCCAACATGTAGGCTTGGCAGAAACGCATGACTTCCGCATTGGATTTTCCACGGATACTGAAATCCGAGCCGCCTTTTCCGCCTCCCATCGGCAAGGTAGTCAACGCATTTTTGAATGTTTGCTCGAAACCTAAAAACTTCAGGGATGAAAGCGTTACCGAAGCATGAAAACGCGTTCCGCCTTTGTATGGACCTATCGCATTGTTAAACTGAACTCTATATCCGATATTTACTTGTACTTTTCCGTTATCGTCCACCCAAGGCACTTTGAAAGTAAAAATACGGTCGGGTTCTACAATTCGCTCGATAATTCCTGCTTTTTCAAATTCAGGGTGTTCATTGTAAACATCTTCAATGGAGTGAAGAACTTCTTTTACAGCTTGTAAATACTCGTATTCTCCGGGATGCTTTGCTTCAAGAGACTGAAGAATCAATTCAGTTTTCATAATAAAATAATTTATAAGATTTTTCCGTTTTATTTTTGTACTTTTGTACGCCGCAAAAATACGAATATAAAAATGAAAAAACAAGCAAATGGAACAGAGAATTAACATTGATCATTTGATTTTTAAAGATACCTCTTTTGCCGGTTTAATGACTAAAAGAATCCTCAACGTCTTACTAATTGCTACCAAATATGACGCTTTTATGTTGGAAGACGACGGAAGGATTGACGAACAGATATTTAACGAGTACACGTCTTTGAGCCTCCGGTACCCGCCTCGGTTCACTCAGGTGACAACAGAAAAAGAAGCCGTTTCGGCTATGCGCCAGATGAATTTTGACCTTGTCATTTGTATGCCGAATATGGACGATACGGATATTTTTGCCGGCGCCAACCGAATTAAATCGCTTTATTCCAAAATTCCTATCGTGGTTTTGACGCCTTTTTCACGCGAAGTCACCAAAAGAATGTCGCAGGAAAATTTGAGTTCCATCGACTATGTTTTCAGTTGGCTGGGAAATTCCGAATTATTGTTGGCCATCATCAAACTCATTGAGGATAAGATGAATGTGGACGACGATATCGCTTCGGTAGGCGTACAAACCATTTTGTTGGTCGAAGACTCCATCCGTTTTTATTCGTCGGCGTTGCCGCATCTTTACAAATTTGTTTTGGAACAATCCAAAGGGTTTTCAAAAGAAGCGCTGAATGCGCACCAACGGACGCTTCGGATGCGGGGACGCCCGAAAATTCTGCTTGCGCGTTCTTATGAAGAAGCCGAAGAACTTTACCTTAAATACAAAGATCACACTTTGGGCATTGTTTGCGATATGAGCTTCTGCAAACGCGGCGTGAAAGACCCGTATGCAGGTTACAAATTAGCTTGTATGGTGCGGAATATCGACCGTTTTGTGCCGATTATTTTCGATTCTTCGGAAGTTTCCAACAAGCGTTTTGCCGACGAATTGCATTGCAGTTTTATTGATAAAAATTCCAAAACGTTTCCACAGGATTTGCGGAAAGAGATTAAGGATAATTTCGGTTTCGGCGATTTTATCATTCTTGATCCGCAAACGAAAGCCGAGATTACCCGGATTACTTCGCTGAAAGATTTGCAAACGATGATTTTTGAGATTCCCGAAGATTCCTTAGTTTACCATTTGTCGCGCAACCATTTTTCACGCTTTTTTTATTCCCGTGCGATTTTTCCGATTGCCGAATTTTTGAAAGGCATTGATGTGTCGGATTATGCGAGCATGGACGAAGCCCGTCGGGTAATATTCGACGCCATAGTCAAATACCGTAAAATGAAAAATTCGGGAGTCGTGGCCGTGTTTGAGAAAGAGCGTTTCGACGAATATTCCCACTTTGCCCGTATCGGCGAAGATTCTTTAGGCGGGAAAGGGCGCGGTTTGGCTTTTATCAGCCAGATGATCAAGCGGTGGACTAATGAGTTGGATCAATTATTCCCGAATACGGGAGTCCGCGTACCTAAAACAGTAGTGCTTTGTACGGACATTTTCGACGAATTTATGGATATGAACGATTTGTACCGGATTGCCTTACAAGACCTTCCCGATGAAGATATTTTCAGGTATTTTCTACAAGCCAACCTTCCTAACCGTTTGATTGAAGATTTGCTTGCGTTTTTTGAAGTAGTAAAAACACCGATTGTCGTGCGCTCTTCGAGTTTACTTGAAGATTCTCATTATCAGCCTTTTGCCGGAATTTATAAGACTTACATGGTTCCTCATGTTCCTGATAAATATGAATTATTGAATAGGGTAGGGAATGCGATAAAAGGAGTATACGCCTCTGTCTTTTACCGAGATAGCAAAGCTTATATGACTGCTACGCAAAACTTAATTGATCAGGAAAAAATGGCGATTGTCCTACAGGAAATGGTTGGACAGATTCACGGAACACGTTGTTATCCAAATATTTCGGGTGTAGCCCGCTCCTTGAATTTTTATCCGATCGGCGAGGAAAAAGGGGAGGAAGGGATTGCCAATGTGGCTTTGGGTTTGGGAAAATACATTGTAGACGGGGGAATTACGCTTCGTTTTTCACCGAAACACCCGAACAGTATCTTGCAAACCAGCACTTTGGAATTTGCGTTAAAAGAAACTCAAACCAAGTTCTATGCTTTGGATTTACAAACAGACTTAAATGATAACATAACCGAAAATGATGCTTGTAACTTATTGGAACTTCCTATTAAAGAAGCGGATAATGACGGAACCGTACAATATATTTCATCGACCTACAATCCTCAGGATCAAATATTGCTGGACGGTTATTATCCGGGGCCGAACCGGAAAGTGATTACGTTTTCGGGGATTTTGCATAATGATGTTTTTCCTTTGGCCGGTATTTTGGATTATATTTTGAAACTCGGACAAACGGAAATAGGACGTCCCGTTGAAATCGAATTTGCCGTTAATTTGGAAAAAACGCGTGAATCGGGAGTTACCGGCAACTTTTACCTGTTGCAATTGCGTCCTATTGTGGACAGCAAAGAAATCATTGAGGAAAATTTGTTGAAAGTGAAGGAAGAAAATTGCTTGCTTCAATCGGTACATGCGCTGGGACACGGAATTACCAACGATGTATATGACATTATTTATGTGAAAACGGCAGGATTCGGCGCAGAGAATAACCGGCAGATTGCAAGGGAAATAGAGCAGCTCAATCAGGAAATGATTGAAGAAGAACGGAATTACATTTTGGTTGGCCCCGGCCGTTGGGGTTCGAGCGATCCCTGGTTAGGTATTCCGGTGAAGTGGCCGCATATCTCCAACGCCCGCCTGATTGTCGAATCGGGTTTGGAAAATTACAGGGTCGAACCCAGTCAGGGAACACATTTTTTCCATAACCTGACTTCTTTTGGGGTCGGCTATTTCACGATAAACCCTTATATCGAAGGGGATGGCATTTTCGACGAAGCGTTTCTCAATGCGCAACCGGCGACGAAAGAAACGAAATTCCTCCGTCTTGTCCGGTTTGAGCAACCGGTTGTTATTAAGATTGATGGGAAGAAGAATATTGGGGTGGCGCTGAAGCCTTGATCTTATTATGATGGGCGGTGCAGGCTGGGGATATGGCAACATAGGAATTAACTAATCTTCTCCCGAAAAGTTCTCAACCAAAACCTCCCTGTAAGCATTAAATATTTTCGACTTGGAGACAAATCCCAAATATTTGCCTTCATTGTCGATAACAGGTAAGTTCCAGGCTTTGGTATCATCGAAAATCCGCATGATTTTTTCCATCGGCATGGAAGTTGTAATTTTTTCCGGTGGCGAAACCATGAACTTCTTCACTTTGAAACGGTCGTATAGTTCGGGACGAAACATGATATTCCGGATGTTATCCAACAAGACAACGCCTCGCAACACATTATTATCGTCGGTAACCGGAAATACGTTTCTCCCTGATTTGGCGATAACTTTCACGACGTCGCCCAAAGTCATTTCCGGATGCACAATCATAAAATCGTTTTCGATAACAGCGTCGAGGTTTAACAAAGTAAGCACCGCTTTATCCTTGTGATGAGTCAATAATTCCCCTTTTTGCGCCAAGCGAACGGAATACAAACTGTAATGGTCGAAGCACAAAATCGTAACGTATGCGACAAGGGAAACAATCATCAACGGCAGGAAAAGATCAAAACCGCCGGTCAGTTCGGCAATCAGGAAAACCGCCGTCAAAGGAGAGTGCATCACCGCCGACATCACGCCGGCCATTCCCATCAAAGCGAAATTTTCGTTCGGAAGATGTATCGCAGGAAACATTTGTTCGATGGAATGAGCGAAAACGAAACCTACAACGGATCCCAAATACAACGAAGGCGCAAATATCCCGCCACAGCCCCCGCCGCCATTGGTAGCGCAGGTAGCAAAAACTTTGGTGAAAATAATGAACGATAAAAATAAAATCAATCCCCAGCCATGGTTCTGCAAAGGATAGAACAAACTGCCGTCCATTAGGCTATCGTATTGATTGCCGATGAGATTGCCGATCGTATCGTATCCTTCGCCATAGAGAGGCGGCAGAAGGAAAATCAGGATGCTCAGGATAAACGCTCCCAAGAGAAATTTTTTCCAAAGGGATTGCATTTTCCGGAAAATACTTTCTACCTTGATGGTGATGCGCGTAAAATACAAAGCAATCAAACCGCAAAGGATTCCCAACAGAAATACATAAGGAATACGGTGCATGGCAAATATTTCCACCTGATTGAATTTGAACATGGCGTCCGTTCCCGTGAAAATATAGGAAACGGTAGCTGCCGTAACGGAAGTAGTTAACAAGGGAAGTACCGAGGCGGTAGTCAGATCGAGCATCAGGACTTCTATCGTGAAAAGCAATCCTGCGATAGGCGCCTTGAAAATACCGGCTATCGCGCCGGCGGCTCCGCAACCGACCAAAAGCATTAAAGTCCGTTGTTCCATTTTGAACATACGGCCTAAGTTGGAACCTATGGCCGAACCTGTTAACACAATCGGCGCTTCGGCTCCAACCGATCCGCCGAATCCGATGGTAATCGAACTTGCAACCAAAGACGACCAGACGTTGTGTTCTTTAATCCGGCTTTTCCGTTGGGAAATAGCATACAGGATTTTAGTCACCCCATGACTTATATCGTCTCTGACAATGTATTTTACAAACAAACCGGAAAGCAAAATCCCAATCACCGGATAAATCAGGTAAAAATAATTTGCCTTCGTTACATGCGCATGACTCGTGAGGAAATGTTGTATCAGGTGGATGGTTTCTTTCAGCAAAATAGCGCTGAGAGCCGTACAAATTCCTATGATAAAACTCAATATCAGGATAAAATATCTTTCGTGGATATATTTTTCCCGCCATAGAAGCACCTCTCCCCACCTTTTCCAAAGGGGGCCGGGGGGAGGCGCTATATTCCTTTTCCTGTCCATATAGTTTTAATCGAATAAATTAATATCTTAATATCCAGCATTAAAGACATATTTTCGTAATATAAAATATCGTATTGCATGCGCTCAATCATTTCGGCAATATTGCGTGCGTATCCGAATTTGACCATTCCCCACGAAGTAATGCCGGGGCGTACATTGTGGAGCAGGTAAAAATACGGCGCCTGTTTCACGATTTGATCAATGTAATGTTTTCTTTCCGGTCGCGGTCCGACAAGCGACATGTCGCCTTTCAGCACGTTCCAGAATTGGGGAAATTCGTCCAGACGGTATTTCCTCATGACTTGTCCGAATGGCGTAATCCGTTCGTCGTTTTCGGATGACAACAAAGGGCCTTCTTTTTCCGCATCTTCATGCATGGTGCGGAATTTGTAAATCATAAACGGTTTACCGTGAAATCCAATCCGTTCCTGTTTGATAAAGACAGGGCCTTTGGAATCCATTTTCACCCGGATGGCCAGATACAAATAAACCGGCGACAAAAGGATTAAAACTATTGCAGAAACCAATTTATCAAGGGCCTGTTTGATGTTTTTTTCCCCTTCGGAAAAATTATTTCCGGTGACGTCAATCAACGGAAAACCTGTGATGGTTTTGATTTTCATCCCTCCGGTCAATAATTTGGAATAAGTGAGCGGAAGCTTAATCGGTAAATTGTATTGGTACAACGAATACAATAAATTCAACAGTTCGTTGTCGTCATTGGAATCGAGGGCGACAATCAACTCTTCCGTACCTTGTGTTTTAATGATTTTTTCCAAATTCGAATGTATATCCACACATCCCTGAATTTTATAAGCCATTGAAATAGAAGGTTTTTCTAATAGTTCTTTGATTTGATCCGCTTTATTGCCGGTTCCGAGAATCAAGGCTTTAATGGTCCATTCCCTGTTTTTGATTTTCTTTGCGGCATGATTGGTGATGAACAAACGAAAAGTGTAGGTGAACAAAAACGTGAACAAAAACAAACAGGAAAATTGTTCGTAATAAATGCGAATGGATTCGGGTAAATTCGCCAGCACAATGCCGAAGAAAATGACTACCGTTCCTATCAATACGGTTGCGAATGTGGTAAAGAATTCCGACAACCTTGATTTTTCAAGCATTTTGTTGTAATATCCCGAATAATAGTGGAGAATCAACCAGCCGAAAGGAATCACAATCTGCCCTTTCACAACGTGGATATATCCCATGAAACCGGCTAATGAAGAAAATTCGTATTGTGCAACCAAGTAATAACGGACAATATTAAAGACAAACCACGCCAAATTAGCGGAAATATAATCGGCCAATAAATACTTAAATAACTGTGACTTTTTTTTCATCTCAAAAACGATCCATCGTAAGTTGCAAATCTGCAACAGGTTCTTTGTGAATTGATAAATTCAAATAATCAAAGGTAGCCAGTGCGATCATCGCCGCATTGTCGGTCGACCAGCGCAAAGGCGGCAAACACAATGCCACTTTCATCTTTTTGCACAATTTGGCGGCTTCTTCCCGCAATTGCGGACTGGCGGCTACGCCTCCCACAATCGCAAATGACCGGGAGGGATATTGTTTGAGCGCCAAACGGGATTTTTTAATCAGCACGTCCATAACGGCTTGTACAAATGAAGCGGCAATGTCTTCATGCGGCGCATCGGGATTCGCTTCCATATAACGCAAAACAGCGGACTTTAGACCCGAAAATGAAAACGCCAATCCTTTGTTTATTACCGGACGGGGGAAAGGAATCGTCGCTTTGCCTTGCCGTGCAAGCCTGTCTACAACAGGCCCTCCGGGATAACCCAAGCCCAACATGCGTCCGACTTTATCGTAAGTTTCCCCCGTCGAATCATCGGCAGTGCTGCCGAGCAATTCGATTTCCGTAGCGCTTTTCATGTAAGCCAAAAGCGTATGTCCGCCCGACACCAGCAAAATGGTTGCCGGAAAGATAATCCTTTGTTGTTCAAGGTCGGCGCTACGAAGATGTCCGCGCAAATGATTGATTCCGACGACCGGTTTGTTCCATCCCAAACCTAAGCCTGTCGCCGCGTTCAATCCGACAAGCAAAGAGCCGATAAGCCCCGGCCCGCGGGTGACGCCAATCGCTTTTATATCTTGAGGCGTGATTCCGGCCACTTTAAACGCTTCGTTTACGGCGGGTAAAATGGCGGTGATGTGCGCACGGGCTGCAAATTCGGGATAAATCCCCCCGAACTGGTTGTGTACATCCAATTGGGAGGCAACAACCGAAGAAAGGATATGTCCTTCCGAATCGACCAGAGCAACGGCTGTGTCGTCACACGAAGTTTCTATACCTAATATAATGTCATTCATTACCGAGAATTTGATGGATTGTCGTTTCGGAAATCAGCCCGTAGCGTTCTATCACCGGCGGATTGTGCCGGCAGTTGACGATTGTGGAAGGAACTTCTTTTCCCTCCCCGTCTTCGACGATTAAATCGGGCGTTCCGTTTAATTCTGCTAAAATATCTTTAACCCGGTTAGGTGTTTGGGCGCGGCCATGCCGGTTGGCGCTTGTGACCAGCAAGGGGCCTGTTTCCCGAAGTACGGAAAGCAGTAAAACATTGTTGGGAATACGAGTTGCAATTTCGTCCCTGTTTTTCAGCCAGTCCGGTTTCAGTGATTCGTCTTTGAAGCCCAACACGAAAGTAATAGCGCCCGGCACCAAGTCCGATGCGAATAATTTGCGGGCATTTTCGTTGACGTCCAAGCCCAATTTTTCCAAATCTTCCGTACCGGCGACCATGATGGGCAGGAACATTTCACGGGGACGTTGTTTCAATTCGTAGATTTTTGCGACCGCTTTTTCATTGGTCGGCAGGGCGGCTAAGCCATACACTGTGTCGGTGGCAATCAGGACTGCTCCGCCGTTATAAAGAAGTTGAACGATCTGATTTACTTGATTAATCTTCATCTTTTTTATTTTTTCCAATACTCACCATAACCGGATTATCATTAAATTTATATATTTTCTACAAAGTTAGCCATTTTTTTTATAAATTATCTACAATTACACCCCAAAAAACTCAAATCGTCTGCTCCGTTACCGGCGTCACAAATTGCGGGAAAAGCAATCCCCTGCCGGTAAATAGCTTGCTTTTTTCAATGAAAATCCGGGCATTGCCATACTGCATACAACTGTCTATGACGGTTTTTCCCGCCAATGCCGGCAATTTCATAATCAATTCTCTGTGAGCGCCGACCACAACGAACCGGTCAATGTCTGCAACTAATTGAGGTACGATTTCTTCCAGCCGTCCGTACTTGATCTTAACATCTTCATTTTTTCCCCGGTAAAGTCCGATATAGGCATTTCCTTTAATAGATTTTACGGAATTAACGACCGGAAAACCATATCGGCTGTACGCATCAATACCCGCCAATTCCATGGTAGATACCGGACTGACCGGAATATTCAGACTGTAAGCCAAGCTGTTGGCGAAAGCAATACCTGTCCGCACCCGGCTTGTGCCGCCCGGCCCCGTATCGACTATTATGTGGTTTATATCGTTTATTTTTTTGTTACAAGCCGTCAGGGCGTTTTGGAGCAAATAATATAATTCTTTGTTATTATCTTTTTCAAGTTCGGAAGAATCGTAGACCACTTGATTATTCTCTCCCAATAGCAGTGCAAATTGACCGGAAGAGGTCGAAATCCCAGAAATCAACATAATATATTTTTTAAACTGTCTATTATCGAATTGTATTTATCACTATTGCCTGCAAAAGTAATCAGACGTTCGTTATCGCCTTTTGATTCAAAGGAAATAAGCATATAATCGTCGAAATAATCTGCAAATTTCGTTCCCCATTCGATACAAACGACGGATTGATCGAAATAGTCTGTTAAGCCCAGATCGTTGAACTCCTCAATCGTTTTTATCCGGTATAAATCAATGTGAAGGATATCGAATTGGCCGGTGCGGTAAAAATTGGCAATACTGAAAGTCGGACTCGTAACAAGGTCTTCAGATTGAAAGCCTTCCGTAAATCCTTTGACGAAATGCGTTTTGCCGGCGCTCAAATCCCCGTCCAGAATAATCAAATCGCCCGATTGGAAAAGCGGTGCTGTTTTCAGCGCTATTTTTTTTGTATCTATTTGATTTTTTGAGAGTATTTGAATTTTTTCAGACATATATAAATACTTATAACGATTGAAATAAAATGCAAATATCGTAAGAAAAATTAATATAGCGAAATTAGGAATTACGAATGGGTGCATTTCAGATTGTCGCACGCTGTCCCTCCGCTCGGCGAAGGCTCCAGCCTTCGTCGTGTTAAAAGCAAGCGTCCCCGCTTGCGGCATGTCCAGAGACATACTTTTAACCCGACATAAGCAAAGCCCGAGCAGGGACACAGCGTTTTGCAGGAGAGCCGAAAATAGTCTCTAAATGACATCCTAATAATTATCAAAAACGAGTGTTAATTTTCTTAACAAAAATGTCTGTCACTATATAGGTGACAGACAAACGTCGTTAACACATAATTCGACGCAAAGATAAAGTAATTTAACAGATTGATTACTATCCAATTGCATGT
>JAISWH010000036.1 GCA_031271125.1 Dysgonamonadaceae bacterium | reverse complement strand
CGGTGCATGTCAATAAACTCCTTATTTTCGGGCTTTTCCGGATTTTTTAAGGCATCCTGTAATTTAGGTATAACTTCATCTACCTTATCTGCAGGGACTTTGAAAAAGTGAAAATGTGTCGGATCTTTTGCCTGACGCATAAAATTTTCATAGAAGTTTTCGAGAATATTCCCATGTTTGTCGATTTTCAAAAAATCCGGCTCGTTTTCTGCCTTTGGTTTGACGGTTTTCAGTTTACCGTCGCTGTCCATTCCCGAAACAACTTTTAATTCGTTGCTGTCCTTTTCTTTAACCAATAAAACGTCTTGGTCTTTTACATTTTTATCCATAATAATTTATCTATTTCATTACTGCACCAATATCGGTGCGGTGCAAAAGTAATTGGAAGTATCTTAGTGGGAAAGGATTTGTGAAAAAGTGGCAATGGTTGGCGTTTGAAAAGTGGTGGTTGGCTTCATAATATACTTCAATATACTCCAATTTACTCCTTTTAGCGCCGATTTCGTCAAAAAAATTACTCTCTATTAAATAATGTTGTTATATTATTTATTATAAGCATATTATATCCTGTTTTTGATTGTGGCACAAAAACATATATTGCTGTTTTACAGTTGATTATCTCTTTAGGGTTTTTATGAAAAATTTTTGGCGTTTTTCATTAATTTCGAAAATATTTTTATTGATTTATATTACAAATATCCTGTTTAATGGGAAACAAGTTGCAAAAATCAATAACAACAACTGCTGCAATGTGGTGTTTTTATGCTCATATTTGCAAAAATCAATAATGCCGCAAAAACAATTGTATTTTTCGATTTGTACACATCAACGATTCACTGTAAATTTGTAAAAAATAAAAGGATTATGATAAAAAAAATAAAAGGTAAATTGTCAATTCTATTATTAAAGATAAATCGTTGCGCGACAATTAAGGAGGAAGTCGAAAATCCTGTAGAACAGAGTAGGTTGAAAAACGAGGAAATAAACGAAAATTATAAAAACATAATTGGAATTTCATGATCATGAAAAAATTATTTTATTTTGTTATTTTTGCATTTAACAGTGGATATCTATGTGCGCAAAATTTCACAGGAAAAGTTTTGGACGAAAACATGCAACCGGTTGTTTTTGCTAATATTATTGTACTTGTTTTGCCCGACAGCGCGTTTGCCGGCGGGACTACGAGCGCTGAAACCGGCGATTTCACGGTTACGGTAAATAAACCGGTAACAGATTATTTGCTGACAGTCAGTTGCCTTGGGTACGAATCATTTTCCCTTGCGTTGAACGAAAACAGTCGGCGCAATTTGGAAGATATTATTCTGAAAACCGTAGCGATACAGATGCAGAGTGTATCGGTGGTCGCACGACTGCCACAAATCCGTTTTGAGAAAGGCAAACACATTGTCAATATCGAAAACAGTATGGCGGCAATGGGCAATACGATGGAATCGCTGTTCAATCAACTTCCGGGCGTATGGGCTTCGAGCAACGAGATTTCGATCAACGGCAAAAGCGGGGTAGCAGTCTATATCAACGACCGTCAGGTGAATTTGCAGGGCGAAGCATTGATGAAATACCTGCAAAACCTGCGTTCCGAAGACGTCAGTAAGCTAGAAATCATGCAAAGCGCTTCTGCCGAATATTCTGCCGAAGGCTCCGGCGGCGTGATTCGCATTATCACGAAACGCATTATTGACGAGGGATACAGGGGTGCTATCAGCGCTACCACCTTATACCAGAATTATCCGGGAGTTATGCCATATTTCGGTTTTCAGTATGGCAAAGATAAATTCGGCGCACAGTTTTCATTTAGCGGCGAAAAATCAAAATGGTTGTCGTATTTGGAAGATAATTCACAGGATTTGACGAATGGAACAAATTATAACGAAACCGGAACGGATACGATTTCGGATTTTAACTATTCAAGTTCGCTGACTTTGAATTATGATTTCGACAGGTATAATAAATTGATTGTAAATGCAAATTATCTCTATTGGGGTAAAGATGAACATATCAATCAACTTACCGAAATTTCGGGAAACCTGCAGGATAATATTACTTCCACCCATAACGACCACAAAGCCGAGCAGGATATGTATAATTATTCATTTACTGTGAATTACAGTTTGTTGCTGGATACTGTGGGGCGAAACAAAATCTCGTTGCTTGCCGACTATGTCAATCAATATAAATACAATACGAAAGATTATTTGCATTACCTGAATAAAAGTAACGACGGAACATCCGTTTCCGACGAATATCTGCTGAACGACCAGAATAAACCTTATCAAATTTATTCAGCTGAAGTGCGTTACCGGTACGATTTCGGAAAAGCCAGTTCAGGCTTGACCGGTCTCAAATACGGCTATTCGTCTGTTGGAAATGATTTTTATAACTACGAAAACGTTTCGGGCGCATGGACGCTGCATCCCGAAATCGGCTACAACTATCAATATACGGAACAGATAGTTTCGGGCTTTTACCAGTATGAGTTGACAAAAGAAAAATGGTCGATAGTAGCGGGACTGCGAGGCGAATATACCGACGGGAAGGTGAAAGACATGGCAGATAATCCTGCCCGTTTCGATTTGTTTCCTTCTATTTATTACGATTATAAACCGAATGAACATCATAATCTCGGTTTTTCGTACACAAGGCGTATTCGTCGCATCAGTTATTTCACATTGCTGCCGCAACGGTTTTATTCTTCACGTTATACGATGATAATGGGTAATCCGGAACTGAAACCGGACATATTAAATAATCTCGGATTAAATTACAGTATCAACGACAAATATTCCCTGTCGCTCAGTTATTCGTGGAGTACGAATGCTTTATCACGATATAACAAAACCGAATTGATTGACGGGCGGTCGATACTTGTTTCGACATACACAGATGGTATCAAATCGCAGAATTTCAATGCGAATATTTATATTCCCTTCAATTTAACAGCATGGTGGAGTTGTACCGCTCAGGCTTCCCTCAATCTGGATACATATAAAACGCCTGAAAACAAGTTTGGTAATTTCAATTACGACCTTTACACTCAGCATGATTTCAATCTGCCGTTCAGTATCAAAGGACAGGTTTTATACCGTTATTATTCAAAAAGTAAAAGTGCCTACTCAATTTCGTATCCATATAATTTATTGAATATTTATTTGCAAAAAGCATTTTTGAAAAATAAAAAACTGAATGTAAAACTGGAAGCAAATCGCTTGATATTCAACAAAAGCGGCGAGGAAACAACAACAACGCAAGCCTTTATGCAATATTATATGTATGGAAAAAATCCTCTGTTCCGCCTGACGGTTACATACTCGTTCGGCAAAGGAAAAGCCAAACAAATGCAACGGGCTCAAAATAGTAACGAACAGGAAAAAAATAGAACATATTAATAAACAAATAATTATATATTATCATGAAAGAAAGTAAATACAATATCTTTTTAGAGAAAAAAAACTGCGTTTTATGCTATAATTCACTAACTAACAATTATTTAGTTGTCCCAATTATAGTTTATAACCATCTTAAAAATGAAAACATCGTAACCTTTCAAAATGAATATCCGAGATATTATGACAGTTTCACTGAATCAGGTTTTATTATTGAAGAAGAGTTCGATGAATTAGGAAATATCCGAATGGACAACAGAATGAAGGTTTTTAATCCCGACGAATATTTTGTTTCGATTTTAGTAATTAGTAATATGTATATAGATAAAATGTAAAATGACATGAAAGTTATAAAATTGCAAATGATAATTGCGTATATTTTTGTTAGCGTTACGATTATGGCTCAAACAACGCAAACTGTAAGGGGGAAAATACTTGACCGGCAAACGGGTTTTCCTGTTAGCAGCGTTGCCATATCAGTGCAAAATCACGAAAATCATGAATACCTTAATAATGGTTAATTTAAAAATTTTTAATAAATAATTTGAAATGAATTTAAAAAACACGCTGACATGCTTTCTTTTAAGCATTTTTTCCATTTCCCTGTCCGCACAGGAAAGCCTGCCTGCCGGTTCAATACGCGGAATAGTCATTGATGTCGCATCAGGACAAGCGCTATCGCATGTTACAATAGTGATTCCGGATTCCAATCCTGTAATCGGAACAACTACCGATAATGACGGACGCTTCCGTCTAGACAATCTTCCGGTTGGACGCTATGCTGTTCATGCCTCGTTTATTGGTTATGAACCTGCTATCTTACGTGAGATACTGGTTTCGTCTGTCAAGGAGGTTTTTCTTGAGATTTCGTTGAAAGAGCAGGTTGCTGAATTGGGCGAAGTAGTCATTCGTCCCAAAGTAAATAAGGAAGAACCTCTAAACAGAATGGCGACGGCAAGCGCACGTATGCTTAGCGTGGAAGAGGCAAGTCGCTATGCAGGAGGATTCGACGATCCTGCCCGGTTAGTCTCTGCCTTTGCCGGCGTAGCAGGCAGCATGAACAGTAACAGCATTGCTATTCGCGGCAACTCGCCTCAATCTCTGCAATGGCGGATAGAAGGCGTGGAAGCGCCCAATCCGACGCATTTTTCCGATATTACGGGTGTTGGAGGAGGGATTCTTACCGCTTTGAGTTCGCAGGTGTTGGGTAATTCCGATTTTTTCACCGGCGCTTTTCCTGCCGAATACGGCAATGCGTTGTCGGGTGTATTCGACATGCGGTTACGTAACGGCAACAATCAAAACCATGAATATACAGCGCAATTGGGCGTGCTGGGCGTCGAATTTGCTTCCGAAGGACCTTTTAAGAAGGGCGGACAGGCGTCGTACCTGTTCAACTACCGATATTCCTCAATGGCGCTTGCAAACGACCTTGTCCCCGATTTAGTGAGCGATGCAGCGGGAATGCGTTATCAGGATTTGTCCTTCAAGATAAATCTTCCCACAAAACGTGCAGGTACATTTTCGCTGTGGGGCATCGGCATAACAGACCATTTTATTCAAAGCGTCCCGAAAGATACGGCGGACTGGCGAAATTCGGTATTTGAGGGCATGGGCGATTTCCGTCAAACCAAGATGATTGGCGGAATAGGGCACAAAATCTTCATCAACAACGATACGTATCTCAAAACTTCGCTGGCAACAAGTTACACACAGAACCAAACCATTCTGGAACAAACTTATACCGACCAATCGACGTTTCGCGTTACCGACTTGAAAGGCAACAATACGAATGTGATTTTTGACACATACCTGAATCGTAAATTCAATGCAAAGCATGTCAATCGTTCAGGCATCAACGTTACAGGTCTGTTTTACGACGCGGATTATAGCGCAAACAGCGACATAAACGAATATCCGCCACAGCCGATGGTCAATTTTGCACGGAACACAGGATACTCTACGTTGTTGTCCGCATACAGCCAGTCGTCCATAAGGTTTGGCGAAAAGGTAACCGCCAATGCCGGCATTCATTCGATGTATTTTGTTCTCAATAACAAATGGACGATAGAACCGCGTCTCGGCATCAAATGGCAGATGTCGTCCCAACACGCTTTCGGCATGGCTTACGGTCTGCACAGCCGACATGAAAATATCGACTACTATTTCGTGAAAACACCGCAAACGGGTGACAATCTGGTCAATAAAAACTTGTATTTTGCCAAATCACACCATCTTGTACTGTCATACGACTGGTCTATTTCCGAAAACATGCATCTGAAAATAGAGCCTTATTATCAGTATCTTTATGATGTTCCGGTGGCAAAAGACAGTCTTTTATCTCTGATTAACTATCAGAATTTTTATCTTCTTATCCCTTTGGTAAACGATGGAAAAGGACGGAATTACGGAGTGGATTTCACGCTGGAACGCTATCTGCACAACGGATATTACTGGCTGTTGACAGCATCGCTTTTTGAATCACTCTATAAGGGCGGAGACGGCGTCTGGCGCGATACACGACTGAACCGTAATTTCCTTATTAACGCTTTAGGGGGAAAAGAATGGAAATTAGGTAAACACAAACAAAACATATTGGGAGTCAATCTCCGTCTGTCGTTTCAGGGTGGAGACCGCTATATCCCGATTGATGAAATAGCATCAAAAACTGCACAGAGTTTGATTTACGACAATTCGCGTGCATATCAGGCGCAACTGTCTCCTGCGTTTATCAGCCATTTCACAGTCAGTTACAAAATAAACAAAAAATCGCTGGCTCACGAATTTGCGATAAAAATGGTCAATGCTAATGGCTATCAGGAATACAGCGGCTATTACTACGACTACAAGATAAACGAACCGAAAATGTACAAGTCAGCTGTCGTGATACCAAATATATATTACAGAGTGGAATTTTAGAGAAATCAGATATGTACATTCCAAAATAATTCATTCATCACAAGGGTGAATTTATTAATAATTTGCCACAGAGATTAAAAAGAGCCGTTTTACCGGCTCTTTTTGATTGTTGTCATTTCTTTTACTCTTTCTTCCTCAAATGCTGCAATTCCGGATCTTTCTCAATACGTTTCAGTTCGTCTGCGACAATCTGTTTAACGTCCGATTTGATTTGGTTATAGTTGCGTTCTATTTCGGATAACATGTTGTCGTTACCGTTTTCGTCGCAAAAATCAACGATTTCGGGGATTTTTTTGTACGCCTTTGTTTCTCGTGCGACGTCGGCATTATCTACCACGATTTCAGCGTGGAAGATTTTTTGTTCTATCCGTTCGTCGAAGTTGTCGGACACTGAACCCACGAACATGCCCTGTGTGAGATTGGATATTTTAGACGCCGGAATCAACGAATCCAGCTGCGTGGAGATGGAAGTGGATTTGTCCTGACGGTTAATCGTCATGGACTGACGTTTTTGCAGCACTTTTCCGAAACGTTCGGACAGGTTTTTCGCCGATTCTCCAACGACCTGACCGGAAAAGATATTCCCCACCGTGTTCATCACGACGGCGGCTTCCTTATCGCCGTAATCGCGTTTCAACTGCGAAAAGTCCTGAAAACCCAAACAGACAGCAACCTTATTGCTTCGGGCGGTGGCTATCAGATTGTCTAAACCGCGAAAATAAATTGTCGGCAACTCGTCGATAATGACCGAAGATTTTAATTGTCCTTTCTTGTTTATTAACTTCACGATACGCGAATTATACAGACCCAGCGCCGCAGAGTAAATATTTTGGCGGTCGGGATTATTGCCGACGCAAAGGATTTTCGGCTCTGCGGGATTGTTGATGTCAAGCGTAAAATCGTTTCCGGTCATAACCCAGTACAATTGCGGGCTTATCATTCTGGATAACGGGATTTTAGCCGATGCTATCTGCCCATTCAATTGGTCAGCGGCTCCTCCTTCCCACGCATCCATAAAGGGAGATAAGTAGTTCTCTAACTGTGGATAAGAGGTCAGAATGGGAAAAATATCTTCGTATTTCCTGTTCAGAAACTCAATAGCATGTGGAAACGTGCAATATTTGCCGTTTTGATAGCACTTTAAATACCACACAATAGCTGCGAGCAGGATTATCGGCGATTCAACAAAGAAATCACCCTGCTTTTGAATCCATGTTTTATTGAGATTGAGCATAATAGTATAGGCGCTTTCGTAAGCGTCTGATATATCGGTCATAAACTCTGGAGCAATCGGGTTGCAGCGATGCGATTTGCGTGGATTATCGAAGTTAATCACATAGAATTTTGGTTTTACCTTGTACTTGTCCATGTTGTTAAGCAGTGTGTTATAGGCAATTATCGACAAATCATCAAATTTGTAGTCATAGACATACATCGAAAACCCTTTTATAATCTGCTGTTTAATGAAGTTGTTTACGATAGCATACGACTTTCCTGAACCCGGAGTACCCAAAACAATGCTTGCCCGAAACGGATTCACCACATTTATCCAGCCTTTGTTCCACTTCTTTTTGTAGAAAAAACGTGTGGGCAAATTGACCGAATATTCATTCTCTAACAGCCTTGTTTCCTGCATAAACGATTCATTTTCTACATTGAA
>JAISWH010000026.1 GCA_031271125.1 Dysgonamonadaceae bacterium | reverse complement strand
ACGGTGCATATCACGCTTTTCAGGTATGCCACACGCTAACACCTCTCAATCGGGACAGAGAATATGCAGGTTTTAATGCGTTGAACGAAAACTTAAAAATTGAAAGCAAAACCTTAATCACCTATGACACAAACGATAATGTAGGAGATATTCGCATTGTTCCGTTTTGGGATTTCTTTGGAATTTGAAATAAAAAAAATCAACGAATAATTCGGATACTCTCTTCATTTTCACATTTTAGAGATGCGAAATAAACAAGATATAAGGATTTTTCCGGTGTCCCGGATGGGGACAGATGTGACTTTTTTTACTTTTGCTCTCCCTCTTGGACTTGAACCAAGGACCCTCTGATTAACAGTCAGATGCTCTAACCGACTGAGCTAAGGAAGAATACTCCATATTACAGTTTACTAATTTTTGCTCTCCCTCTTGGACTTGAACCAAGGACCCTCTGATTAACAGTCAGATGCTCTAACCGACTGAGCTAAGGAAGAATTTAACCGTAATAGTAAAATTGCGGTGCAAAAGTAATGGTTATTTTCCAAATATGCAATATCTTTGCAGAAAATTTTTAGAAAAATGAACAAATGAAAATACTTGGAATTGGAAATGCCTTGGTAGATATTTTGGCAAAACTACCGAACGACGAACTTTTGAAAGAATTGAACGTTGCAAAAGGGAGTATGAACCTGATAGAAAAAGAGACGCGAAACTCGCTCTTTGAAAAAGTAAATGCTTTGGAACTCACAATGACTTCAGGCGGTTCGGTCAGTAACACTTCGCTGGCTTTGAGGCAAATGGGAGCGCCCTCCGGATATATCGGCAAAGTGGGGAACGATGAATATGGGAAATTTTATGTGGACGAATTAACGGAGGCCGGCGTCAAATTGCATTTAATTTATGAACCTGTTTTTTCGGGAACGGCAATGGCCATGATTACGCCTGACGGGGAACGCACTTTTTGCACTTATCTCGGAGCCGCAGCCTGTATGCAGAAAGCGGAAATACAAAAATCGGTACTTGAGCAATATACGCATCTCTATGTCGAAGGTTATCTGGTTCAAAATCATGAATTGATTGAAGGCGTTATGAAAATGGCAAAATCTTTAGGTATGACGATTATGTTTGATTTTGCCAGTTTTAATGTGGTTGCTTCCGACCGGGTATTTATCCGTCAATTGGTAAAAGATTATGTCGATATTGTATTCGCCAATGAGGAAGAAGCGTTTGCATTTGCCGGAAAATCTTCCACCGGCGAGGCCATACACGAAATGTCCCGCGATGTGAAAATTGCCGTCCTGAAAGAAAGCGACAAAGGTTCGTGGATAAAGCACGATGACGAATTGATTCATGTACCCGTATATCAAAAAATCAATCCCATAGATACTACTGCCGCAGGGGATTATTATGCGGCAGGTTTTTTTTACGGAATGATTCAACAAGCAAGTCTTGAAAAATGCGCGCAGTTAGGAAGTTTGCTTTCCTACTACATTATTCAGGTGGTAGGCACTAAATTGCCGTCCGAAACATGGGTGGAAATACGGGGAAAAGCGCAGGAAATTTTAAATGCCAAATAACATCATTATATGCGTAAATTATTATTAATCAGCTTGATATTGGCTGTTTCCCATAACTTTGTTCAAGCGCAATTATCGGAAAAAGACCGTTTTGAGGTTTCAAAAAACTTGGATATATACAACGCTTTATTCAAAGAATTAAATCTGTTTTATGTAGATTCCATCAATGCCGGAAAAACGACAATCGACAATATTGAATTTATGTTGAAGCGTTTAGACCCTTATACGGAATACATTCCGGAAGAAGAATTGTCGGAATTCCTGTTTACCACAACCGGTGAATATGCCGGGATCGGCGCCGGGATATTGTCTTACAAAGGGAAAATATTTGTTACGGAACCTTTTGAAGGCATGCCCGCCGCATTAGCCGGTTTGCAAGCCGGCGACATTTTGCTGGAAATCAACGGCGAAAAGATGGACGGACGAAATTCTTCCTATGCCAGCGAACGGCTGAAAGGCCAACCGAATACAACGGTAAAAGTCAAATTCCAGCGTCCGGGCGAGAAAAAAACGCGCGAAGTAAGCATCAACAGGAAACGGATAGAAATTGATCCGGTGACTTATTACAGTGTGTTGCCGGGAAATACCGGTTATATTTATCTGTCGGGATTCACTACTCACAGCGCTCAAAGCGTCAAAGCGGCTTTTGAAGATTTGAAAACGAACAAAGGCGTTACTTCCTTAATCATTGATGTTCGCGATAATGGAGGCGGAGTAGTGGAGGATTGTCTCGAAATTCTTAACTATTTTATTCCCAAAGGAAAACTCTTGCTGACGATGAAGGGGAAAGTCCGTCAGTTGGATAGAACCTATCGTTCTACCCAGCAAGCGATTGACTCGGTCATTCCGTTAGCGGTTCTGGTTAATCGTCAATCGGCGTCCGCTTCGGAAATTTTGGCGGGGACGCTTCAGGATTTGGACCGGGCTGTCATTGTCGGAAGCCGTACTTACGGAAAAGGCTTGGTGCAATCTCCGCGACAATTGCCTTACAACGGGCAATTGAAAATGACCACAGCCAAGTATTACATTCCCAGCGGCCGGTGCATTCAAGCAATTGATTATTCGCACCATAATGATGACGGAAGCGTTTCCTATATTCCCGACAGCCTGACTTCGGTTTTTTATACTTCTAAAGGCCGTCCGGTCAGGGATGGCGGTGGAATTTTACCCGATTTTGTCATCGAAGAAAAGAAAATGCCGGCCATGATTTATTATCTGGAAGCCGAAAACCTTTTCTTTGAGTTTGTTGTGCAATGGCGTACGAAACATCCACTCATCGACTCTCCCGAAAAATTCACGATGACGGATGAAATTTACGACGAATTTAGGGCTTTTCTAAAATCAAAAGATTTCAATTACGATCGCCAAAGCGGAAAAGCGCTTGATAATCTCAAAGACATTATGGTGTTTGAAGGTTATTGGGATACGGCTTCGGAAGAATTTAAATCCTTGGAAAACAAGTTAAAACCCGATTTAGACCGGGATATGGATTTGTATAAAGGCCAACTTTCCGACTTTTTGGCCCGGCAAATCATGAAGCAGTATTACTTTGCAAAAGGTGAAATCATTTATGCTTTGCGTAGCGACGAGGGTCTGAAAAAAACATTGGAAATGCTATCCGACAAGGATTTATATTTAAAAACATTTACTAAACGATAATCATTTTGGCATACAAAGCAGAACAAATAGTTCCATACGCTTCCGGCGGCGCTTCCAAAAGCGAGCAAGTAGCGTTGATGTTCGACGAAATTTATTTGCTGTTAATCTTTCTAAAATTTTTATAATCGGAAACAATAACCCAAATTAAAATCACTACTAATATTGTAGTTATTACAATGTTTTTGGTACTGTATTCGTTATAATTAGTTATAAGTTCATAACAACAAGCAATTACCAAAAAAAGGAATAATGCATCTGTCGGTCTTTTTACCAGGAATAATAATTTTTCTTTCATTTTATATATTTTTACCACCAATCCATACAATCTGCATTGTTTATTAATCCATAGGCATAAATCTTAAATTATTTTGCAAATATATAGAATAAATTTTAACAACAACAAAAATTTAATGCCTTGATTTTGCAAAAATTTCAAAAACATTCAACAATTTCATTTTTTCTTTCTTATATTTGCACAGTTTTTTTAATGTCAATGATTGATTGCAAACAAATAACGAAAAGTTTTGGAAACTTGAAAGTCCTGAAAGGAATTGATTTATCGGTTTCCGAAGGGGAAATTGTTTCGATAGTCGGTCCGAGCGGAGCGGGAAAGACGACGCTTCTCCAGATTATGGGAACGTTGGACAAACCGGATTCGGGTGAGATTCTTTATCAAAACCTTAACGTCAATATGTTAAAAGAAAAAGAATTAGCTACATTCAGAAACAAAAACGTCGGCTTTGTCTTTCAATTTCACCAATTGTTGCCGGAATTTACGGCGCTCGAAAATGTGATGATTCCGGCGCTTATCGGGAACGCCCGTCAATCGGAAGCAAAGAAAAGAGCTTTTGAAATTCTGGATTTCCTCGGATTGAAAGACCGGACGGAACATAAACCGGCCGAACTTTCGGGCGGCGAAAAACAAAGAGTCGCTGTAGCCCGCGCTTTGGTAAACAAACCTTCGGTGATTTTTGCCGACGAACCTTCGGGTAGTTTGGATACGCAGAACAAGGCGGAATTGCACCAATTGTTTTTCGACCTTAGAAAAGAGTTTAATCAAACCTTCGTGATTGTCACGCATGATGTGCAATTGGCTCAGCTTACAGACCGAACCATTCACTTAAGGGACGGGAAAATTGAGAATTAGGAATTCTCAATTTTTAATTCGTAATTCGTAATTAATTAAGCCTATGTGGAAAGATTTTTTTTATTTCTCCAAGCGGGAAAGACAGGGTATTCTCATCTTGATTGCTTTAATAGCAGGTGTTTTTATCGGGAAATTTTTGTTTGCGCCGAAAGAAAAACCTTCGGACATTTCCGGTATTTCGGGGGATACTACATTCGTAAAAGAACCGTATCGTATGCAATACGCTGATAATCAAACTTCAAATCCGCTTAATAAGCAAGACCGACGTGACGGGCTTTCGAAACAACGCCCTAAACCGGAAGAAAAACGGACCTATTATCAGCAACCGGAAAAAACCGTCGAACCTCCCCGAAAAAACAATTATCCTCAAAAAGAAAAATTCCCGGAAGGGACGATAATCGAACTAAATGCCGGCGATACCGCCCAACTGATGAAAATCCCCGGTATCGGAATTTCTTTTGCCCGGCGAATTATTTCTTACAAAAAACTTTTGGGCGGCTATTACCGTTTGCAACAACTTCAGGAAGTATATGGAATGTACGAAGAATTGTACGATAAAATAACGCCTTATTTGCGGGTCGATACCGGCTTGATCCAACCCATACCGGTTAATTCGGTTTCTTTAGATAGATTGAAATCGCATCCTTATTTTAATTTTTACCAGGCCAAGGCGATTATTGATATTCGGAAGAAAAAAGGAAAGATTGATAGTATCAATGAATTAGCGATGTTGGAAGAATTTTCTGAGGAGGATATTGAGAAAATACGTCATTATTTAAGTTTTCAGTAAAATAACGCATCAAGGCCGGGTTGCTGCTGCGCCGGCTTACGTGTTCCTTATGACAAGACCGTACATTAAACCGTCATGATTTCTTTTTCCTTGGCGGCATACAGTTCGTCTATCTTCCGGCAAAAAATGTTTTTATGAAAATTTTGTTTATTTGCCGGAAGAAATCTATTTTTGTGCCGTAATACGTTATGAAATGAAACATGAAGAACAACAAATCATTCGCCGGCTCAAAG
>JAISWH010000151.1 GCA_031271125.1 Dysgonamonadaceae bacterium | reverse complement strand
CTCCCCTCAACCCCGAAGCGGGTTGAATATATCTGTCAACAAGTTGATGGATATTCCGGCTCAATGCCATATAACCTTCTTCCCATCCCCGGAAATCGGGGAAATCAGTCGATTGCTTCGTATTTCTCGCCCTCCCCCTCCCGGCCGGCCCCCCAATCGCTTCGCTTCATTGGGGGTTATTCTTATTCAGACCTGCGGTCTGTCGCCTCTGCTAAACACAGGGTTTTGCCGGTGATTCGACATGATAGCGTTTTTAGCAGAAGAACAAGATAAGTAACTGAGCACAAAGCACCCGTAAAAACATCGTCAGCGGATATACAGTTGCATAAGCAACCGCCGGAGCGTCGTTTTCCGCACTGGCGTTGGAATAAGCCAAAGCGGGAGGATCGGTGGTGCTGCCGGCCAACAATCCCATCAACGTAAAATAGTTCAGTTTGAAAAACCACCGTCCGACAATTCCCACTATCAACAAGGGAACGACTGTAATCATAAATCCCAAACCAATCCAAACATAACCGCCATTGACGATCGTAGAAACAAAATTTTCCCCCGCTTCGATACCGACACAAGCCAAAAACAGACAGATACCTAATTCCCGCAACATCAGGTTGGCGCTCATCGTCGTATAAGTTACCAAATGATATTTCGGACCAAAAATACTGATCAGAATAGCAACAATCAACGGGCCGCCAGCCAAGCCTAATTTCACAGGCTGGGGAATACCCGGAAAGGCAAACGGAATGCTTCCCAACAAAACGCCAAAGAATATCCCGATGAAAATCGGCACTAAATTCGGTTCATTCAAACGTTTCATCTGATTGCCGAGCATGGTTTCCACACTCCGGATGGAATTGGCGTCGCCCACAACCGTCACCCGGTCGCCTACCTGTAACGGCAATCGCGGATCGGCAATCAAATCAACCCCCGATCGATTGATGCGCGTAATGTTTACGCCGAAATTACTACGGAGATTCAGTTCTTTAATAAGTTTCCCGTTAACCCCGGGCCTTGTAATCAGTATCCTCTGCGATACTAAATGCGAATCCAGCATTTCCCATTCATGTTGCTCCATCGAAACAGGTATCCCCAAAAAGGCTTGTATGGCCGCTTTATTAACGGAAGTAGTGGCTACATATATCTTGTCGCCCTCAATCAGAATCGTTTTGGAAGATGCTATTTCAACCGTGTCGGCATTTACATGCAAGACCCTGGATACTACGAATTTCCGATTTATCAACCGGTGGATTTCCCCGATGCTTTTCCCTGAAATGGCCGGATTTTTCACTTCAAGGGAAATCAGTTCAAACAATTCCTTATCCTGATCGGATAGTTGAATCAGGTTTTCCAATTCCTTATCCTGTTTGATTCTAAAAAGGGAGCGCATCAACATAATGGAACCGATAATCCCGACTACCGCCAAAGGATAGGCTACCGCATAACCCAAAGCAATACTCGAATCGGTTGTGTCGGATATATCGTAAAAAGCCTGTTGGGCAGTTCCCAAACCCGGCGTATTCGTAACGGCGCCCGACATGATACCGACCATCGTTTGCATGGGAATATCCCGAACATAATGAATAATGATCGTTATCGCAACTCCCAACAACACAACGGACATGGCTAACATATTGAGCGTAATCCCTTCTTTCTTGAAAGAAGAAAAAAAGCCCGGCCCCACTTGCAAGCCGATGGAATATACGAAAAGAATCAATCCGAATTCTTTCATGAAGTGCAAAATTTCATGACTGACTTTTAAACCGAGATGTCCGGCCGATATTCCCACGAAAAGGACAAATGTAATTCCTAAGGAAATTCCGAATATTTTGATTTTACCGAAACCGATTCCTGAGGCTATGACTAATGCAAATAATAAAACGGTGTGGGCAACACCTTCACCTGTAAATAATTCTGTTATCCAATTCATGTTTGATTATTAAAAAATTTCTATTGTACTTCCCTTATAGAAGAAAAACTTTGCCGTAGCGCCCTGTTTATGCTCGCTACCCAAACTTCTTTTAGGGGGCAGGAGGGTATAATAACGAAGTAATGTGTCCTATAAAAAGTTTGACCGATATAGCCATCAGGATGATTCCAAAGAATTTACGAAGTACGTAAATCCCGCCGGAACCGATTAATTTTTCTACGATGCTTACATTCCGAAGAACAAAGAAAACGATAACCATATTCAGCAATAATGCGGCAATAATGTTTGGCGAACTAAATTCGGCTTTCAACGAAAGCAAAGTCGTAAATGCACCGGGTCCTGCAAGAAGCGGGAAAATAACCGGAATAATGGTTGCCGAACCGCCCGGACTATCCATTTTGAAAAGTTCCCAACCGAAAGTCATTTCGCAAGCGATTACAAAAATAACCAATGCACCGGCTACCGCAAAGGACGATACATCCACATTGAACAAACGTAAAATTCCTTCGCCGACAAAGAAAAAGGCCAAAAGGATAAAAAAAGAAAAAAGCGAGGCTTTGAACGGACTGAATGTTTTTTGTTTACTTTGTAAATCAACAAAAATGGGTAAACTGCCCGTTACGTCGATAATTGCAAAAAGCACAATAAATGCGCTTGCCAAGTCTTTAAAATTAAACAGAGAAAACATATTTATTTTTCAAAATTATTGATACACAATGCGTTGTTTAATGAAATGACAGCGTCGGCATATCTGTCCCGGGCAATCACAAACTGCATATTGACCTGTTTCAATGATTGTCCGAAACATTCAATATTGATACCTTTTTCGTACAACGCTTTAGCCCCCTGATATAAAAATCCCGGGCGGGCAATGTTTGTCCCCATAGCGCATACGATGGCTACCGGCCGTACCGTTAGTTGATAGAATTTTTCCCGCAGTTCGTCCAACATCCTATGTACGTAAGGTTTATCGTTCACAACCATCGTAATGCTGTTCGCGTTTGTCGATTTCAAGATATAACTTACACTGTGTTTCTTCATTATTTCCATGATTTTCAAGTCATATCCGACTTCGCCGACCATCAGAGGGTCGTGAACTTCAAAAGCAATGACTTTGTCGGTTCCCGAAACGATTTCAATTTTTGCTTCAGGCGAAATATAGTCTTTGGAAATCACTGTTCCGGGATGGTCGGGTTCGAAAGTGTTCTTGATACGGATTTGTATTCCGGCCAATTCCAAAGGTTTGGCCGCTTTGGGGTGAATCGCTTCCATACCCACATCGGCCAATTGGTCGGCGATGATATAACTTGTTTTGCCAACGGGAATTGATTTTTCGACGCCGACAATTTTCGGATCGGCGCTCGAAAGATGATATTCTTTGTGAATAACGGCTTCGCCGGCCTTAACCTCCACCGCTATTTTGCTGAAAGTCACTTCGGAATATCCGCGGTCGAATGCACGCATAATTCCTTCCGTACCTTTGGTATAGCCTGTTGCCGCACACAAAGTCTTTGAAAAATCAATATCGCGGAAAGCTTTCCGGATGCGTTCGTCAATAGTCAGCGTTTCGTTGTCATTGAACCCGCACAGATCAATAAAAGTTGCATTGATTCCATTGTTATTCAGTATATTGACGGTATTCCATGCGGAGTGAGCCTCGCCCAAAGAAGCCAAAATTTCGCGGGTAGCCAGATAAAGATTCGTTTTTTCCACATAGCCCGAAGTCAGGACTTTGTACATGGACGAAAGATAAGTTTTCGCCTGTTCAATCCGATAGCGGATAAAACGGTCTGCTTCGGAAACATTCAGTCCGATGGACTTGAACCGATAATTGATCTGTGTTAATTTTATGCACAAATCGTCCAGCGCGGGTTCATAATTTTCATTGTTGAGAAACTTAACGTAAACGCCCGGTTCACCCGTCTTTTTGTGTTCCAAAAGCCAATTCGTAACATTGTTGTAGGCAGATACGACAAAAATCCGGTTATACAACTCATTTTCCTTCCGATTACCTATAATAATATTGTTTAAGCAATCACCGAATTGGGACATCGAAGTCCCTCCGATTTTTTCTACTGTCAGCATGAATTTGTTATGTTATTGTAAAATCGGCTGCAAAGGTAACAACAATTTTTTATCCGTTTGTGTGGAGTTGAGTATTTTATGCTACCTTTGCAAAACAGACACTGTTATATATAGTGCGTCTAACAAAAATATCTGCGATAATAATCAATTAAAAATTATAAATTTATGGATTTAATAACACTTTCGATGCCTGTTTACAATGTGGAAAAGTATGTGGAAAAAGCATTGCTTTCGGCATTAAACCAAACGTATGAAAATATCGAATTTATCATTGTCGATGACAGGGGATCGGACAAAAGTATGGAAATCGTCCGCCGAATTGTTGCCTATCATCCCAAAGGCAAACAGGTTCGAATTATTGAACATGAGCGGAATATCGGGACGGGTGCCGTACGAAATACCGCTATCGAAAACGCTACCGGGAAATATCTGTTTTTCATGGATAGCGACGATGAAATATCTCCCGATTGCATAGAGAAGTTATACGCCAAGATGCAGGAAGAGAATGTCGATTTTGTTGAAAGCTCATATCAAACATTACTTCGGTCGGGCGAAGTAATCAGAAAATTTAGTAATTCCCCCCCCCCCGAATTTGGAAAGGTCATTTGGAAGTGGCGCGGCAATTCTTTGAAAACAGAAACAAAACATTACATATCGCCGCATGGAATAGATTATACCGCTTATCGTTTCTACGCGACAATAATATATTGTGTAATCCTGCTCATTTGAATGAAGATAATATTTTCTCATTTCAAATATTTCTTAATGCTTTTTCCTGTGCATTTGTTCCTGAGATTACTTATTTTTATTATGATGATACTCCGGATTCAACCATGGAAAAAATGCAAAATCAAAATATATCTTCCCGTTTTGGGCTACAATTTACCGAAATAAGTTCCTTTTACCGTAACTATGCACAAAAGTACCGCAATGAAGACATATACGAATCCGTTTTACAATACACTATTAATAATGAATACTTCTACG
>JAISWH010000005.1 GCA_031271125.1 Dysgonamonadaceae bacterium | reverse complement strand
GACAATAACGCCATCTTGTTCTATTGCTGTCTGTTTCGCCATATACTTACTTTTTTTGTAAAACTTCTTCTATCCATTCAAACGTTGATAAAATATCCGCTTTCCCCGGACGGATGGCAACCGTATGTTCAAAATGCGCAGAAGGTTTCCTGTCTCTTGTATGTACCGTCCAGCCGTCTTTTTCAAACTTCACGTTTCTCGATCCTAAATTGATCATCGGTTCAATCGCAATACACATTCCTTCTTTCAACAAAGGGCCGTAACCTTTTTTTCCGTAATTGGGAACTTCCGGCGCTTCATGCATATTCTTACCGATGCCGTGTCCGACCAATTCGCGTACTATGCTGTATCCTCTGCTTTCGCAGTAAACTTGGACTGCATGAGATATATCCCCTATCCTTTTCCCTTCAACCGCATGGCTGATTCCTTCATACAAAGCTGCTTTAGTTGTCTGAAGCAGTTGTTTGATTTCGGGCGACACTTCCCCGATTTCAAACGTGTAGGCCGAATCGCCACAGTAACCGTTAATTTTCACTCCGCAATCGACCGAAACAATATATCCTTCTTTCAGCGGCTGAGCGACGGGTATTCCATGAACCACATTTTCATTGACCGAGGTGCAGAGGGCATTCGGAAATCCGTTGTATCCTTTGAATAAAGGGATTCCCCCGTTATCCCGAATGTATTCTTCCGCTATTTTATCCAATTGAAGCGTTGTGACTCCCGGTGCAATATGTTTTGCGACTTCGGCGAGCGTGGCGCCCACCATGCGGTTTGCAATACGCATCAATTCTATTTCTTCGTTTGTCTTTAGATAAATCATTTTACGAATAAGCCGTGCCTTGTCTTCCCTTGATTCTTCCGGATTTCAACAGCCCATCGTAATGGCGCATCAATAAATGACTTTCCACTTGCTGCAAGGTATCCAGCACAACCCCTACCAAAATCAGCAACGAGGTTCCGCCGAAGAATTGTGCAAATGCTTGTTTTACCCCAAATATTCCGGCAAAAGCAGGTAAGATAGCTACCAATGCTAAAAACAGAGATCCGGGGAAAGTTATTCTCGACATGATTTCATCAATATATTCGGCGGTTTTCTTACCCGGTTTGATACCCGGAATAAAACCGTTGTTTCGTTTCAGGTCTTCCGCCATTTGTTTCGGATTAATCGTAATTGCCGTGTAGAAATATGTAAATGCAATAATCAACAGTGCAAAAATGAAATTATACCAGAAACTCTGGAGGTCGGACAAGGGAGCAAATACTTTTACATACCATGAATCCTGGTCGGCAGAACCGAAACCAATCAAAGTGATGGGAATAAACATGATTGCGTGCGCGAAAATGATAGGCATCACATTGGCGGCCTTGACTTTCAGGGGACTATACTGTCGTGCGCCTCCGAATTGCCGGTTGCCGATCATTTGTTTGGCATACTGCACCGGTATCCGCCTTGTTCCCTGTACCAACAGGATAGCTCCTGCAATGACGAACAGCAAAGCGACGATCTCGACCATGAAACCGATAAGACCTCCCGCCGATTCATTCAGCCTCGAAACAATTTCCTGAAGTAGCGCTTGCGGCAGACGGGCGATAATACCCACCATAATGATGAATGAAATACCGTTGCCGATTCCTTTATCCGTGATTCGTTCCCCAAGCCAAAGCACAAACATTGAACCCGCAGCCAGAATGATGGTCGATGAAAACGTAAACCACCACCCCGACGGAATGGCAGAGCCGGCTTGCTTCATTTGTACATTCAGGTTAACCAAGTAAGCAGGCGCCTGAAGCAGCAAAACCGCCAATGTCAGGTAACGGGTGTATTGATTCATTTTCCGTCTTCCGCTTTCACCTTCCTTTTGCAGTTTCTGAAAATACGGAATGGCAATGCCCAACAACTGAATTACAATGGAAGCCGAGATGTAAGGCATAATTCCCATTGCCACGATAGAAGCATTGGAAAAAGCGCCTCCCGAAAACATATCCAAAAGCGACATCAGCCCGCTTGAAGTTTGATCCTGCAAAAACGCTAATGCTTGAGGGTCAATGCCGGGAAGAGTTATTACCGATAAAAAACGGTAAACTACGATCAAAAGAAGTGTAACTCCGATTCGGTTTCTCAAATCTTCGATCTTCCAAATATTTTTTATAGTTTGAATTGCTCTCATTGATGTATCAGAGTTTTACAACTGTTCCTCCTGCTTTAACGATCGCATCTTCAGCTGTTTTGGAAAAAGCGTGTGCTGTAATTTCCAACGCGGAAGTAACGGTGCCTTTGGCAAGGATTTTAACCAACTGTTTGGATGATATAAATCCGGAATTAATTAATTCGGGAATACCTATTTTTGTCAATTGCTGAGCGTCGGCCAATTGTTGCAGCGTTTCCAGATTAATTGCCTTGTATTCAACCCGGTTGATATTCTTAAACCCAAATTTAGGCAAACGTCTTTGTATCGGCATCTGACCTCCTTCAAAACCAATTTTCTTGGAATATCCGGATCTTGATTTCTGGCCTTTGTGTCCCCTGGTAGAAGTTCCACCCAACCCGGAACCCGGTCCCCGACCGATTCTTTTCCGTGTTTTTACCGAACCGGCGGCAGGTTTTAAACTTGATAAATTCATATTCTATTGTTAATTACGAATGATGAATGACGAATGATTTTATTTTTCATTTTCAATTCTCAATTCTCAATTTGTACTAAATGTTTAACTTTCTCAACCATTCCCAAGATAGCAGGATTCACTTCATGTTCCACTACGCGACCTGTTTTTTTTAAACCCAAAGCATCTAAAGTTCTTTTTTGAACTTTCGGGCATTTGATGCGACTTCTTACTTGTTTGATTTTTATTGTTGCCATATCTTTATCCTCCCAAATTAACCTTTAAATACTTTTTCTACAGAGATACCCCGATTTTGGGCTACCATAGCCGGGTCTCTCAATTCACTCAAAGCCGCGATAGTCGCTTTCACCAAGTTATGAGGGTTGGACGAACCTTTGGATTTCGCCAAAACGTCGGTAATTCCAACACTTTCCAGCACAGCGCGCATAGCGCCCCCCGCTTTTACTCCCGTACCATGGGTAGCCGGTTTGATAAACACCTGAGCGCCACCGAATTTAGCTACTTGTTCGTGAGGGATAGTACCTTTATATACGGGAACTTTTATCAAGTTCTTCTTTGCCGCTTCTACGCCTTTGGCAATAGCAGCCGTTACTTCGCCGGCTTTGCCCAATCCCCAGCCGATGATGCCGTCTTCGTTTCCTACAACGACGATTGCTGCAAAACTGAAAGTGCGCCCCCCTTTTGTAACTTTAGTTACACGGTTGATAGCAACTAACCGGTCTTTTAATTCCAAGTCGTTTGTCGACTTTACTTTATTATTTATTGCCATTGCTTATTAAAATTTAAGTCCGGATTTACGGGCAGCTTCTGCCAATTCTTTCACTCTACCATGATATAAATACCCATTTCTATCGAAAACAACGGTTTCAATGCCGGCTTCTTTCGATTTCAGGGCAATCAGTTCGCCTACTTTGGAAGCGATTTCCTTTTTAGGCGCTTTTTCTGTTATTCCAAGAGAAGAAGCAGCGGCTAAAGTATGGCCGGTCAGGTCGTCGACCACTTGGGCGTAAATTTGTTTGTTGCTTCTGAATACAGTCAACCGGGGACGTTCGGCAGTTCCTGAGATATGCTTGCGAACCCGTTGTTTTATTTTGAGTCTTCTTAATTCCTTTGTTGTCATATTGCTATAATTATTTACTTGCCGATTTTCCGGATTTTCTGCGAACTATTTCACCCACAAAGCGAACACCTTTTCCTTTGTAAGGTTCGACTTTACGGAAAGAACGGATTTTAGCGCAAACTTGTCCGAGCAATTGTTTATCCGCCGATTCAAGGATAATGAGCGGATTTTTGTTACGTTCACTCTTGGTTTCCACTTTGATTTCGGGGGGCAGTTGCAAAAAGATGTTATGCGTATAACCTAACGCGAAATCCAAAACACTATCGGTGTTCGTCACACGATAACCTACACCGATCAATTCGAGTTCTTTCCTGTAGCCTTCCGAAACGCCTGTCACCATATTATTAAGCAATGCGCGATAAAGACCGTGCATGGCGCGATTCTGACGTTCGTCGTCGGGACGGGAAACCGTCAAAACACCGTCTTTCACTTCAATAGTGATAGCCGGATTGATTTCTTGCGATAATTCGCCTTTAGGACCTTTCACTGTAATCACGTTATCTTTGCGTTCTACAGTTACTTTTGCCGGTATCGTAATGGGTAATTTTCCTATTCTTGACATACTTCCTCCTTCTTTTTAAGAAACATAACATAATACTTCACCGCCGATTTTCAAATCGCGGGCTTCTTTATCCGTCATCACTCCCTTAGAGGTTGAAAGTACGGCAATACCCAGTCCGTTTAATACACGGGGCATTTCCTTATAACCGGTGTAACGACGCAAACCCGGCGTAGAAATACGCTTCAGGGTTTTAATCGCGTTCACTTTGTTCACTGGGTCATACTTCAGGGCGATTTTAATCGAACCCTGCGGACCCTCTTCTACAAACTTGTAATTCAAGATGTAGCCTTTGTCGAGAAGAATCTTGGTGATCTCTTTCTTCAAATTGGAAGCTGGAACCTCCACCACTCTGTGCTTTGCTTTGATGGCGTTCCGCAACCTTGTCAGATAATCTGCAATTGGATCTGTCATAAATTAATAATTAAATTGATCTCCACCCGGAGACAATATTTAATACACACTCTTTTGATTTTGCCGTAGAAAAAATGCTTATCTTCCGAAAAATCAACCCGCTTCATCTACATTTTAATTCAAATGTACACAAAAGGGCTTGCAAAGGTAATATATTTTTTTGGAAATGACAAAGACATTGGCAGAAAAAATTTAATATAAATAGGCTAAATCTTTTTTTGAGGGGCTATTGCCTTTTTCAATGTGTTTAAGAAGCATAAAAATTAGTAAACGAGTTAACGAGTTGACGAGTTGACAAGTAAACGAGTTACTGCTCTTTATACCCCGTTTACTCGTCAACTCGTCAACTCGTCTACTTGTCAACTCGTCAACTCGTCTACTCGTCAACTCGTTTATGCCCAAAACCATACCGCATGAAGTATAACATGAGGTAGCCATTATTTTCTTTTGTTTGTTCTTGTATTCTTTGAAAAATACTTAACTTTGTGGGCATTATTTTTAATTTTTATTAATGAAAGAATTTATCATTACCGGTGCTGAAAGCGAAAAAGCCGTTTTAGTCGGTCTAATCACCCCCGGACAAAGCGAAGAAAAAGTAAAAGAATACTTGGATGAACTGGATTTTTTGGCCGGTACGGCCGGTATCCGGGCGACCAAACGTTTTACACAACGTTTGGAGAAACCTCATTCCGTTACTTTTGTCGGCGCAGGCAAATTGGACGAAATCAAGAAATTCACCGAAAATGAAGATAACGGAATCGGATGGGTAATTTTTGATGACGAATTGAGTCCTAAGCAATTACGAAACCTGGAAGCAACGCTGAAAGTGAGAATTATGGATCGCACCAGCCTGATTCTTGATATTTTCGCAGCGCGTGCGCAAACAGCTCACGCCAAAACGCAGGTCGAACTTGCACAGTACAACTACATGCTCCCGCGCCTGAAACGGCTTTGGACGCATCTTGAACGACAAAGCGGAGGCGGTAGCGGAGGATTCCGGATGCGCGGCCCTGGTGAAACCCAACTGGAAACCGACCGCCGGATTATCCTGGATAAAATATCCAAATTGAAAGAAGATTTGAAAGAGATTGACAAACAAAAATCCAATCAACGGAAAAACAGGGGGAAATTAGTGCGTGTGGCTTTGGTCGGCTATACGAATGTAGGGAAATCAACCTTGATGACCCTGTTAAGTAAATCGGAAGTCTTTGCCGAAAACAAATTGTTCGCAACCTTGGACACGACTGTTCGCAAAGTGACCATCGAAAATTTGGCTTTCCTGCTCTCGGACACCGTTGGTTTTATCCGTAAATTGCCGACCGAACTGATTGAATCGTTCAAATCAACTTTGGACGAAGTGCGCGAAGCCGACCTCCTGGTGCATGTAGTAGACATTTCCCATCCTGCTTTTGAAGAACAAATTGAAGTGGTCGCTCAAACCTTGAATGAAATTACGAAGGAAGTGAAACCGGTCATCATTGCCTTCAATAAAATCGACTCCTTTTCATACATCGAAAAAGAAGCCGACGATTTGACGCCTAAAACCCGGGAAAATATTTCCTTGTCTGAATTGAAACAAACGTGGATGAATAAATTGCACGAAAATTGCGTGTTTATTTCCGCTAAGGAAAAACAAAATATAGGAGAACTTAAATCGGTGATCTACAAAAAAACACGTGAAATACATGTGCAGCGGTTTCCGTATAATGATTTTCTCTATGTAACCACCCCCTAACCCCCTAAAGGGTGGATTTTGCCGTAGCACATTATTCAAACTCGCTGCTCCAACTCCCCCTAAAGAGGGCTGGGAGGTAATTAAAAAAACAGCTAACTTATGTATCGAAAACTAACAAAAGAAGAAATCAGTATTTTAGAATCCCGGTTTTGCAGCGCAAAAAATTGGGATACCGTTGAAGTCCACAATGATTTCAATCCGTTGAAAATGAGTAAAGTAACATTTTCAGGAAATATCAGAATCGGTAAATTAGATTCGGATTTTACTTTTGAAGGCGGCATAAAAAAAGCAGCCGGACTTCATAATGTTTCTTTCCACAACTGTGAAATCGGCAACAATGTATTGATAGACAACGTACAAAGTTATATAGCCAATTATAAAATCGGAAACAACACCGTCATCCAGAATGTCGATCGCTTATTGACCGACGAAAAATCAAGATTCGGAAATGGCGTTGAAGTAGCCGTGTTGAACGAAACAGGCGGCAGGGAAGTAATGATCAATGATAAACTTACCGCGCATGTTGCTTACATTTTAGCGCTTTACCGCCACCGGCCGCAATTAGTGCAAAGCTTATGCCGGATGATTCGGTTTTATGCCGACAAACATGCCTCGGAAACAGGCGTCATCGGCGATAATGTCCGCATCATCAACTGTGGATTGATTCGCAATGTTAAAATCGGCGACAACGCACATATCGAAGGAGCGCGTCGTTTGGAAAACGGAAGCATTAACAGTAATGCTTTCGATCCGGTATTTGTGGGCTATGGCGTAAATGCGGAAGATTTTATTATCTGTTCGGGTTCCCATGTGGATAATGGAGTGATGTTAACCCGTTGTTTCGTAGGGCAAGCCTGCCGGTTGGGACATGCCTATTCGGCCGGTGATTCCCTGTTTTTCAGTAATTGCCAGGGCGAAAACGGCGAAGCATGCGCCATTTTTGCCGGACCTTACACCGTTACTCATCACAAATCCACCCTGCTGATTGCCGGAATGTTCTCTTTTATGAATGCCGGATCGGGATCGAATCAGAGCAATCACATGTACAAATTAGGCCCTATCCATCAGGGGATTATCGAACGGGGAGGAAAAACGGCCAGCGATTCGTATATCTTGTGGCCGGCAAAAATCGGAGCCTTTTCATTGATTATGGGACGCCATTACCGAAATTCCGACACTTCCAATATGCCTTTTTCGTACTTGATTGAAAATAAAGACGAAACGATTTTGGTTCCGGGCATCAATCTGAAAAGTATCGGAACCATTCGCGACGCTCAAAAATTTCCCAAAAGAGATAACCGCAAAGACCCCAATAAGTTAGACCAAATTAACTTTAATTTGTTGAGTCCCTATACCGTTCAGAAAATGTTTCGCGCTATTGACATCCTGCAAGGATTGCAGGAAACTTGCGGACATACTTCCGGATATTATTCGTACCAAAGTTGTATGATTAAAAATTCTTCATTGAAAAGAGGAATCGAATTGTACAATATCGCCGTCAAAAAATTTCTGGGAAACTCAATTATTTCAAGGCTGATAGAACATTCCCATACCTCCGCCGAAGAGATGAGGGCGCGTCTGAAGCCCGACACCCGGGACGGTTTGGGCGAATGGCTTGATATTGCCGGCCTGATAGCGCCTAAGTCGTTGATAGAAAAATTATTGAACGGAATAGAAACCGGAGAGATAAATAAACTCAAAGAAATCAATCAAATCATCGAAGAAATTCACAGGAATTATTATTCTTTGGAATGGACTTGGGCTTGGGATAAGATTCAAACGTATTACGGTTACAGTCTGGATACGATTACTCCGTCTGATGTGATTCATATTGTGGAAGATTGGCGGGAAGCCGTAGTCTATTTAGACAAAGTTATTTACGAGGATGCGAAGAAAGAATTTTCGCTATCTTCCCAAACCGGTTTCGGAGCCGACGGAAGCAACGACGAACAACGTCTGGATTTCGAACAAGTGCGGGGCGTCTTTGAGCAAAACACCTTTGTGTCTTCGATTTTGAAGCATATTGAGGAAAAAATGGCGCTGGGAGATCGGGTGATAGCAAAACTGAAGGAGTTATATTAATTGAATAAAAGCGGTTAATCCTTTTTTTGAAGTATTTTGTTTATCCGAATAAAAAACTTTATATTTGTATCCAAAATTATACTATAAGTATGATAAATAAAACCGAAATAAAGAAAACAAAGATAAACAACCTGATGCAATCATCGCCTACCGGTATGGTTTTTCTTTCGTCGTGGCTGACTTCGCAGGGCTATCCCTATGAATTACAACAGCGATACAGAAAGGGCGGTTGGCTGAAATCGGCAGGGAAGGGTGCGATGCTCAAATCAGGTGATGCGCTTACTTTGTCGGGAGGGCTTTCTGCACTGCAACAGCAGGCGGGAATGAATATTCACATCGGCGGGCGTTCGGCGTTTGGGTTATTGGGATTGGCACACTATCTGCAAGTAAATGAGCAGGAAATAACTTTGTTCACGGAAGAACGGACTGCTTTGCCTGCTTGGTTTCTTAATGCCGAATGGGAAACAAAAATCCGGCTTCTTCGTTTTTCTCTTTTCACTGATAAAACATTGGGATTAACCGATTATCAAGAGGGCGAATTAACAGTGAAAATATCCGATGCGGCACGCGCTATGATGGAATGTTTGTATTTATGCCCTGTTCAATTTCCATTATCAGAGTCATTTGAGCTGATGGAAGGTTTGGCTACGCTTCGTCCTGTCCTCGTTCAATCTCTGTTGGAACAGTGCAAGTCGGTAAAAGTAAAACGACTGTTTCTATATTTTGCTGAAAAAATCGGACATAGTTGGTTTAAGTATTTGGATACAAATAAAATAAATATTGGTGCAGGCGATAGAAGCCTTGCCGAAAACGGCGCTTATGTCGCTAAATATAAATTGGTTTTGCCGAAAGAAATAGTTGGATGAAAGATAGTTACGAGAAACAGGTAGCATTATTGTTAGACGTAATGCCGGATATTACAGCAGAACAGAACTTTGCGATACACGGCGGTACGGCAATCAATCTTTTTCATCTCAATATGCCTCGCCTGTCGGTTGATATTGACTTGACCTTTATTCCGTTCAGCGATAATAGAGAGTCGGATTTAGACAGTATAAGAGAGGCATTACAGGCAATAATGGCGAAAATAAAAGTTCGGCTTCCGCAAGTTGCTTTCCCTGATTCACAGCGGGCTTTGAGCGAACTGAAATTGCTTTGTGCCACTGCTGATGCTATTATAAAAGTTGAAGTCAATCAAATAAACAGAGGACTGATAGCTGAGCCGTCCACGATGTCTTTAAGCGAAAACGCACAGATAAAATTTAACCGTTTTTGCGAGATAAGGACTGTTTCTGTCGGTCAATTGTGGGGTGGGAAAATCAATGCTGCATTAGACAGGCAGCATCCACGCGATATGTTTGATGTGCGAAATCTTCTGAATAACACAGGATTGACTGACGAAATAAAAACAGGATTTCTGTTCTTTTTACTTTGCGGCAAGCGTCCGTTTCACGAATTGCTTAATCCGCAAAGGATTAATCAAGAGACAGTTTTCGACAGCCAGTTTAGCGGAATGTCCAACGAGCCTTTCTCTTATTCTGATTACGAAGAAACAAGAGAAAAGATTATCTCATTGATTAACAATTCGTTGTCCGAAACAGATAAATCGTTGCTTGTATCATTTGCCAAAGGCGAACCGAAATGGGACACATCAGATTACGGCAAATTTCCTGCAATTCGTTGGAAACTGTTGAATATAAATAAATTGAAAGAATACAACCCTCAAAAGTATTTTGAGCAGCTAGAGTTATTGGAACAAGCGTTGCAATAATTGCAGAGATGGCTCTAAATAATTATTCCGCTTTCAATGTATTTAATTCTTAACTTCCGGATAAGTAATCCGCAAATGATAAACCGATAAAAGCCGTTCCAAAAAAACCTGTTTGATTTCCTTGATATTTTTGAAAGTCAGGGGCGCATTTTCCAACAGCCCATCGGCAATCTGGTTATTGATGATTTTATCAATCAAATTGCGAAGCGAATTTTCCGAATAATCCGTCAGGCTTCGCGACGCAGCTTCTACCGAATCGGCCATCATGAGAATGGCCGTTTCTTTTGTGTCGGGATTTTCACCCAAATAGGTAAAAGCCGATTCATCAACCGGTTCGCCGGGAAACTGATTAATGAACGAATTATAAAAATATTTCGCCTTTCCTGTCCCGTGATGCGTTTTGATGAATTGGATAATCGTTTTAGGTATCGAATGTTTTTCCGCAATTTTTACACCGTCAGGCACATGTCTGGTGATAATCCGGGCGCTTTCAACCAAACCCAGTTCCTCGTGCGGATCCGGTCCCGCCAAACGGTTTTCGACAAAATAGAGTGGATTTTCTATTTTCCCAATATCGTGATACAGAGCGCCGGTACGAATCAACTGCGGATTTGCACCGACTTTTACCGCTGCCGCCGTGCCCAACATGGAAACCTGCAGGGAATGTTGGAAAGTACCCGGAGCCTTTTCGGAAAGCTGCCGCAAAATCGGCAGGTTAATGTCCGACAATTCAATCAAAGTGACATTGGAAATGTAACCGAAAATTCTTTCCAAAATATTAATAAACGGATAGGCGCACATCACTAACAGGAAATTTATCCCGAAATAAATCAACATATTCCAATCCCATTCCGAGAAATCCCCGTTTTGCAATAATAAAATGCCCGAATAAACCAATATGTAAGTAAGAAGAATGTAAAACGAACAGACAATCAGTTGCCAGCGTTGCGTTAAATCCCTCAGGACATAAATCGTTACCATGCACACAAATACTTGCATCATAACAAATTCCCAAGGTGAAGGAATCATCAGCGAACAAATCAAAACGGTAATCAAATGCGTCATCTGAGCCGTTCGCGAATCAAAAAAGTTCCGGACTACAATCGGGATAATGGCGTAAGGAATCATATACACGCCGAAAAGTTTGTACGAAATGCCTATTTCCGTCAGAACAATAAAAATCATCATCATTAAAAAAGAAAAAAACAAATCTTTTTTCTTTAAAAAAATGTTTTTCCTCAGATAATAAAAATAGAAAAAGAAACAAGCGATTAATCCGCCGACAAGCAGGAAAATACCAAAGATAAGGCCTAATTGCCAAAGAGTTGTCCATAGGTCATTCCCCTCTATATAAGGAAACTTGGCTTCCATCGGGAAAAGGAAAACAACAATTAATACGCTTAAAATAAAGCATACATATACAGGTATATTAATTGATTTTAACTTCATCATGCAATAAATTTTCCGAAAGGTAATAAAAAAATGAGAAATACACACACTTCGAAGCATAATTATCGGGGCGAAATAATTTTTTTTGTACATTTGCGAAAAATATTATTAAAATAAATAGATGACAAATAGAAAAGTCAGGGTGCGTTTCGCGCCAAGTCCGACAGGTCCCCTACATATCGGAGGCGTCAGAACCGCTTTATTTAATTACCTTTTTGCAAAAAAACACGGCGGTGATTTTATCCTCAGAATCGAAGATACGGATTCACAGCGTTTCGTTCCCGGCGCCGAAGAGTACATTATAGAATCGTTTCGCTGGCTCGGACTTTCTTTCGATGAAGGACCGCATACCGGCGGCAGCTTCAAACCTTACCGGCAATCGGAACGGAAAGCGATTTACAAACAATACGTCAATCGGTTACTGGAAAAACAATTGGCTTACATTGCTTTTGATACACCCGGAGAATTGGACGCTAAAAGGAACGAAATTCCTAATTTTCAATATGATGCATCCACGCGCATGGCCATGCGAAATTCCCTGTCCCTGTCGCCTGAGGAAACGCAGGCATTGATTGACGCCGGCACGCAATACGTGGTGCGCATTAAAATCGAACCCGGCCAAACAATTGCAGTAAACGACCTGATTCGTGGGGAAATAACCGTAAATTCTTCTATCATAGACGATAAAGTTTTGTATAAATCGGCCGATGAATTGCCGACTTATCATTTAGCAAACATTGTGGATGACCATCTAATGGAAATTACGCACGTCATCCGCGGGGAAGAATGGTTGCCTTCTGCACCTTTACACATCATTCTTTACAAATATTTCGGATGGGAAGATACTAAACCCGAATTTGCTCACCTGCCTTTACTCCTGAAACCCGAAGGGAATGGAAAATTAAGCAAACGCGACGGCGACCGTTTGGGTTTCCCGGTCTTTCCTTTGCAATGGCATGATCCGAAAAGCGGCGAAATCTCTTCCGGCTATCGCGAAAACGGTTATTTGCCGGAAGCGCTCCTCAACTTCCTGGCTTTGCTGGGATGGAATCCCGGCGACGACAGGGAAATCCTTTCCCTCAATGAAATGATTGATTTGTTTTCCTTGGAAAAATGCAGTAAAAGCGGCGCTAAATTCGATTTCAAAAAAGGCGAATGGTTCAATCACCAATACATTCAATTAAAATCCGACGAAGAAATTGCCGGAATGTTCCTTCCTGTTTTGAAAAGCCACGGCATTGAAACGGATCCGGATAAAGTAATTAAAGTAGTCAACTTAACGAAAGAAAGAGTCAATTTTGTGAAAGAACTGTGGGAACAAGCAAGTTTCTTTTTTGTTGCCCCGGCAGCCTACGACGAAAAATCGGTGAAAAAACGTTGGAAAGAAGATTCCGCCGAAAGAATGAATGAACTGATCAATATTCTGCAAAACAGCAACAATTTTTCGGCCGCTCATACGGAATCAATCGTTATGAATTGGATTGAATCACAAGGCTACCACACCGGGAATATCATGAATGCTTTTCGCATAGCATTAGTGGGTGAAGCCAAAGGGCCTCACCTTTTTGATATTACCGAACTGATTGGAAAAGAAGAAGTGATAAGAAGATTACAAAATGCGATTATTGAGCTTGTCAAAATATAGAATTTAAATAATAATCTGGAATAAGTGTATGTATGATATAGCGATTGCTTTGTATGCGTTCATAGTCCGTCTGGCTTCCCCATTTAACAAAAAAGCGCAGAAAATGTTGGCGGGGCAGAAAAAAACGTTTTCCGTTTTAGCGGAAAATATTGATCCTCAAGCCCGGTACATTTGGTTTCACGCAGCTTCTTTGGGCGAATTTGAACAAGGCCGTCCGTTGATTGAAAAAATCAGGGAAGAAAAACCGGAATACAAAATTTTACTGACTTTCTTTTCACCTTCGGGATACGAAGTCCGAAAAGACTATGCAGGTGCGGATGTAATTTGTTATCTGCCTTTCGATTACCGTTTAAACGCTCAAAAATTCCTGGATTTGGCAAAACCGGAAATAGCTATTTTCATCAAATATGAGTTTTGGACGAATTATCTGAATCATTTGAAAAAAAGGAATGTCCCGACTTATATTATCTCCGCTATTTTTCGCCCCAATCAGATTTTTTTCCGTTGGTACGGCTACAAATACCGGAATGTTTTAAACAATTTTAATTGGTTTTTTGTTCAGGACGAAAATTCATTGAAATTGCTAAAACGGTTTAATCACAACAACATAACTATTTCCGGCGATACTCGTTTCGACCGCGTATATAAAATATTCAAACAGGAAAAGCATCTCCCGCTCATAGAGAAATTTGCAAACAAAACGGAAGAAAAACAACTTATCCTCATTGCGGGAAGTACTTGGGACAAAGACGAAGAAATTCTCATTCCTTTCTTCAATCAACACCCTGAAATCAAGTTAATTATAGCGCCTCACGAAATAAACGAAAGCCACATTACACAACTCAAAAACCGGATAAAACGCTCCTGCACGCTCTATTCCGAGTCTGACGAAAAAGAGATCGAAAAAACCGACTGTCTGATTATTGATTGCATCGGACTGTTGTCTTCGGCTTACAGGTACGGTGAAATCGCCTATATCGGCGGAGGTTTCGGCGTTGGGATTCATAATGTTTTGGAAGCTGCGGTTTACGGAATACCGATTTTGTTTGGCCCCAATTACGGTAAATTCAGGGAAGCCAAAGAATTAATTGCTTCCGAAGGCGCTTTTTCTGTTTCAAGTGAAAATGATTTTCCCGCTCAAATGAATAATTTGTTGATTTACCCTGAATTGATACGGAAAGCAGGCAAAGAGGCCAACAATTACGTGATTAACAACCTGGGCGCCACGCAAAAAATCTATGACGGGATTTTTTCAACTAATCCCCTAACTCCTTGAAGGGGAGACGCCGCAATAGAATATTTCGCTGTCCAAACTCCCCCTTTAGGGGGCCGTGGGGTAGCCCAAACTCCCTCTTCAAGGGGCTGGGGGTATAATCAGTAAAATACTTTATTTTCGTCAATACTTTCTATAAATCCTTTTTGTCGTTCGATAAACTCGGCACGCATAAATTCACTGGATTGAGAAATAAGAATCGTATATTTCTTTTGCGATTCAAGCAACTGCCGATGCGCCCTCACTTGGGAATTATTATGAAAAACAGGCATACCGAAACACGAATACAATGTAACCGATTTATCGCCACAATCAACACAGATAGCATTGGTATCGACATCCAACCAGGAAAAGTAATAAAGACATTCTTCTTTTTTTTCATTGTGACCGGTTTCCATTTCCGTTTCCATTTTTTCAAGTATTTGAAACAGTTCGAGTTTCAAAGTTTCCACTTCTTCTGCGGAAATCAGTTTCAACCGCCGGAAATATTGTATTTCTCTTGCAATATTCGAAAATAAATCCCTGTCCAGAATATATTCTCGCTGTTTAAAAGAAGGAAAATTATTAAGAATGGACTCACGAACAGTTAAAATTTCTTTTGGAATAGATGACTTGGAAAAAGATCGAAACCCGTTAAATATTTGATTTCGATGCATTTGAGCGCAAAAAAACAGTTCAAACAAAGCATCATATTCAATGATAAACGCTAATGTAATCTGTTTAGCGGAAAAAATAGCCGATCTTTGACTGAAACGGCTTATTGCCTCCACGAAATTTTGATACGAAATAATATGCGATAATAACAATTCGTTCTTATCGTTTTTATCACTTTCCGCAATTTTCGGCGTTCCCTTTCTCATAATTTCATCAATGGAAAAATCCAGAGCAAGCACTAATTCCCGAATTTCTTCCAAAGGAAAAGGAACTATACCTTTCATACGGCGATAAGCCGATTCTTTCGAAAGATCTAATTTCCACATCAGATACTTAACCACATTTTCTCCCTCAGGAATATTTTTCCGTATTTCTTCTATTAAAGCCTTTGTTGCCTCCATATTCAATCCATTTTTATTCTATTTTTATACATTTGATACAAAAAATGACAAACCTTAAGCGTTATTTTTAAATTTTATGCAAAAATAGTATGAGTCGATTATATGCGTATTTTTATTTTGAAAGTTTTTTTATATCTCTTTTTGTTACAGCATATTATACATTGTTTACATGTTCAGTTTTGTCATATTTATAAGGCTTTTTCATGCAAAAAAAAATTTTCATATTTAAAATAAAAGCATTACCTTTGCCCTCCGATTTGAAAATTATTAATAACTAAATTAAAAACTCAATGAACAATTACGAAACCGTTTTCATTTTGACTCCCGTTTTATCTGACCTACAGATGAAGGAAGCGGTCGACAGATTCAAAGACATTCTCGTTGCCGAAGGCTCCGAGATTGTGAACATTGAGAATTGGGGACTGCGCAAATTAGCATACCCGATTCAGAAAAAATCTACCGGATTCTATACTTTAATAGAATTCCAAGCAGACCCTGTTGTTATTGCTAAGCTGGAAACGCAATTCCGCCGCGATGAAAAAGTACTTCGATTTTTGACTTTCCGTCAGGATAAAAATTTTGCAGCTTACGCCGCTAAGAGAAGAAACAAAACTAAAGAAACTGTAAAGGAGAACTAAATCATGGCAGCAAACAACAATTCCGAAATTCGTTACTTAACTCCTCCAACCGTTGATGTTAAGAAAAAAAAATATTGCCGGTTCAAAAAAAGCGGCATTAAGTTTATTGACTATAAAGACCCCGAATTCCTGAAAAAATTCTTGAACGAGCAAGGGAAAATTCTTCCGCGCCGGATTACAGGCACTTCTTTGAAGTTCCAACATCGTATCGCTCAAGCTGTGAAGCGCGCCCGTCACTTGGCTTTGCTCCCTTATGTAACCGATTTAATAAAATAAAAAAGGAGGAATAACTATGCAAGTAATTTTGTTAGAAGACGTTATCAATCTTGGATATAAAGATGATGTGGTTACCGTTAAAAACGGTTACGGCAGGAATTACCTGATTCCTGCAAAGAAAGCGGTTATTGCTTCCGAGTCGGCAAAAAAAGTTTTGGCGGAAAATCTTCGCCAACGCGCTCACAAGTTGGAAAAAATCAAAGCAGAGGCACAAGCTTTATCTGCTAAATTAGACGGCGTTTCGCTTACGATTGGCGCTAAAACAAGCTCTTCGGGAACTATTTTCGGCGCTGTTACCAATATTCAGCTTGCCGATGAATTGGCAAAAAAAGGTTTTGATGTAGACAGAAAACTGATTTATATCAAAGAACCCGCAAAAGAAATCGGTAGTTATAAAGCTTTGGTAAAACTTCACAAAGACATTTCGGTAGAAATATCCTTTGAAGTAGTAAGCGAATAATTAGTTTTACGCATAAACTTGATACCAAAAAATGGCGGGGGTTAACCCGCCATTTCTTTTCACATTTGAATTTACTCCATGAAGTAAATTTATTTTTGCATATAAAATTTTAATATTATCTTTGCATTGTAAAATTCACGAAAAGATATTGAATATTCGACTTTATGAAACTGGATACATTAACTTCCATATCTCCCGTTGATGGTAGATATAGAAATAAAACAGCTAACCTTGCAGCTTATTTTTCGGAATACGCGCTGATAAAATACCGGGTTTTAGTGGAAGTTGAATATTTTATATCCCTTTGTGAATGGCCGCTTCCGCAACTGTCGGCGATAAACGAACCGGATGTTTTCGAGTCTTTACGCAAGATTTACATCAATTTTTCGATGGAAGACGCCGAGTGTATTAAAAAAACGGAAGAAACAACCAATCACGATGTAAAAGCCGTCGAATATTTCCTCAAAGAAACGTTTGACAAAATCGGTTTGGAAAAATATAAAGAGTTCATTCATTTCGGATTAACATCGCAAGACGTCAACAACACGGCAATTCCGTTATCAATCAAAGATGCGCTGCAAAAAGAATATTTCCCGCAGTTGCACGGATTGATAGAAAAATTGGAGCAATATGCAGACGAATGGGCAAATACGCCTATGGTGGCGAAAACGCACGGGCAACCGGCTTCCCCTACACGCTTGGGAAAAGAAATAAAAGTTTTTACAAGCCGCCTGCAACAACAAACCGATTTATTGAAACAAATTCCCGTTTCGGTTAAATTCGGAGGCGCAACGGGTAATTACAACGCTCACCATGCAGCCTATCCCGAAATAGATTGGAAATTATTCGGCGATACATTTGCCAAAGAAAAATTAGGTCTTGTACGTGAAGCGTACACTACGCAAATATCAAATTATGACAATTTAAGCGCACTATTTGACGGATTAAAGCGAATCAATACCATCTTAATTGATTTGGTAAGAGACTTCTGGCTGTATATTTCCATGGAATATTTCAAGCAGAAAATCAAACCCGGGGAAATCGGTTCGTCGGCGATGCCGCACAAAGTAAATCCCATAGATTTCGAAAACGCAGAAGGAAATTTGGGTATGGCTAACGCTATTTTGGAACATTTATCGGCAAAATTGCCGGTTTCCCGTTTACAGAGAGATTTGACCGATTCGACAGTATTGCGAAACGCAGGCGTTCCTTTCGCACATATTTCAATATCGTTTCAAAGTATCCGCAAAGGATTGGAAAAGTTAGTATTAAACAAACAAGCTATTGATGATGATTTGGAAAAAGCTTGGGCTGTAGTAGCCGAAGGCATTCAGACGGTTTTAAGAAGGGAAGGCTACCCTCATCCTTACGAAGCTTTGAAAGCTTTAACACGGACAAACGAACAGGTTACGGGAAAATTAATACAAGATTTTATTGATGCCCTTGATGTTGATAATGAAGTGAAAGAAGAATTAAAATCAATTAGCCCGCAAAATTATACGGGGATTTAAATAACATGTCAATCCCCCAGCCCCCTAAAGGGAAAGTTGGGGCAGTGAGTAATAAATACTTTACTGCGGCAAAGTCCCCCTTTAGGGGGCGAGGGGATAAACACATAACCGAGAGGTAAAAACAAAAAATTAAAAATCAATTTGTCCAAACAATGACTACAGAAAACGAAGAATGGAAGCCTCGTAATCGTTATAACGATTACAGCCAGGAAGATGGTCAAAACAGAATGAAAAGACCGTATCAATCTTACAATCGCCCGAATTACGGGAACCAGACCGGAGGTTACAACAACCGGCAGGAAAATAGTTATAACCGGCAAACCGGCGGAAATTATGACCGTCCGAGATCGAATTATTCAAGCCAAAATAATTATGGCCGAAATGATTACGGTAACAGGGACAATAATTACGAACGTCGCGACAATGGCTATAACCAGCGTAATCAACGTTCGTACGATAACAACTATTCGCAACGGTCTTATGAATCACATTCGTACGATAGACCCTACGACAACCGGCAATCCGACTATAACGATGCGGGAAGTCCGGTAAAGAAAAGAAGACCGCGCGTAGGTGAAGCGCCGGCGCCGGTTAGAAACACTAATTACAACCCCAATCGTCAACAGGGTGGAGGCTACAACAATTACAGAGATCAACGCGGAGGTTACCAGCAACAAAGGCCGCAACAACGTCCGTTTGCCGCTCACCCGAATGGAGGAGGCGGAAAAAGTTTCAATAAAGGGCCGTATGCTGCAAATTCCAGGCCGACGATACGAATCAATAAACAAAACAAGTATAGGGAGGAAAATTTCGATCCTAACGAATTGATCCGTTTGAATAAATATTTAGCTAATGCCGGAATTTGCTCCCGTCGCGAAGCCGACGAATTTATCCAAGCAGGCTTGGTGAAAGTCAATGGGGAAACGGTGAACGAATTGGGGACCAAAGTGAAACGCGCCGACGAAGTTATATTCCACAACGAACAGGTCAAATTGGAGCAAAAAGTCTACGTGCTTTTGAACAAACCCAAAAATTGTGTAACTACTGCCGACGATCCGCAGGAAAGACTGACCGTAATGGATTTGGTGAAAACAGCTTGTCACGAGCGCATTTTCCCTGTCGGCCGTTTAGACCGGAATACGACGGGCGTATTGCTATTGACCAACGACGGCGATCTGGCTTCCAAATTGACACATCCGAAATTCTTGAAGAAAAAAATCTATCACGTATGGTTGGATAAAGATGTGACTGTGACCGACATGCAGAAAATGGCCGAAGGCGTAGAATTGGATGACGGCGAAATTCATGCAGACGCAATCAGTTACGTGACCGAAATGGATAAAGACCAAGTCGGCGTAGAGATACATTCGGGTAGAAACCGTGTCGTTCGCCGTATGTTTGAAGCCCTGGGGTATCACGTTATAAGATTAGACCGGGTATATTTTGCCGGTTTGACGAAAAAAAATCTGAAACGCGGCCAGTGGCGTTATCTGAATGATAAAGAAGTCTCAATGCTCAGAATGGGAGCGTTTGATTGAATAATTACGATAAAGAATGAAAAGAAGTAAAATAGTTGATTTATTAAAAAGTCCCGAATTTGGAACGCCGGTTTGTGTAAAAGGGTGGGTGCGTACCCGCCGCGGCAATAAACAAGTCGCATTTATCGCTTTGAATGACGGATCGACCATTCACAGTATTCAGGTCGTTGTCGATCTTCCACAGTTTGACGAGGAACATTTGAAAGGAATCACTACCGGAGCCTGTATCTGTGTGACCGGCGTATTGGTTGAATCGTTGGGACAAGGCCAATCGGCTGAAATCCAGGCGAAAGAGATAGAAATTTACGGAAAGGCGGATCCTGCAACCTATCCTTTGCAGAAAAAAGGACATTCGTTGGAATTTTTGCGGGAAATCGCTTATCTTCGTCCGCGAACCAATACTTTCGGAGCTGTTTTCAGGTTGCGGCACCATTTGGCGTATGCGATTCACGACTATTTCAACAAACAAGGGTTTTACTATTTCCATACTCCCATCATTACGGCTTCCGACGCCGAAGGAGCAGGTTCGATGTTCCAGGTTACGATTTTGGATCCGGAAAATACGCCGAAAACGCCCGAAGGAAAAATCGATTATTCACAGGATTTCTTCGGACGCCATACCAACCTGACCGTATCGGGACAGTTGGAAGGTGAATTAGGCGCTATGGCTTTGGGCGGAATTTACACGTTCGGGCCTACTTTCCGCGCCGAAAATTCCAATACGCCCCGTCATTTGGCGGAATTTTGGATGATTGAGCCGGAAGTGGCGTTTTTTGATATTAACGATAATATGGACTTGGCGGAAGATTTCCTGAAATATGTAATTTCTTACGTTATGGAACACGGAAAAGATGATATCGAATTCCTTAACAATATGTATGACAAGGAATTAATCGAACGGTTGAACTTTGTACTCAACAACAAATTTATTCGTTTGACTTACACCGAAAGCGTTGAAATCCTCGAAAAAAGCGGCCGGAAATTTGAATTTCCGGTTTATTGGGGAGTTGATTTGCAATCGGAACACGAACGATATCTGGTGGAAGAACATTTCCGTTGTCCGGTTATCATGACCGATTATCCGAAAGAAATTAAGTCGTTCTATATGAAGCAAAACGACGATGGGAAAACCGTTCGCGGGATGGACGTCCTGTTTCCGAAAATCGGTGAAATCATCGGGGGTTCCGAAAGGGAAGCCGATTACGACAAACTGATAAATCGCATCAATGAATTGAACATGTCGCTGGATAGCTTGTGGTGGTATCTGGATACCCGCAAATTCGGAACAGCGCCACATGCCGGCTTCGGCCTGGGCTTCGAACGTTTGATGCTGTTTATCACAGGTATGTCGAATATCCGCGATGTAATTCCATTTCCCCGTACGCCGAAGAATGCGGAATTTTAATTGCGATCGAAATTTCACAAAAAATTTGCATTTTACAAAAAAACGCTTTACTTTTGCAATGCCTTAAAATTAAAAGATTAAAAATGGTTCAACAGGTACATACATATTGGTGGTGGCGCTTATCCTTTTTCAAAGAGTGAGTCGATCCCGATATGCCCGCTGAACCGATGTAAAAAGGCTTGTTGTACTCACAACAAGCCTTTTTTTCGTATTAAGAACACAAACTAACAAAATAAATGACATGAGAATCTATCCATCATCAAAGACAGTTTTAGCCGACGTTCAGACGCCGGTCAGTATTTATCTGAAAATCAGGGATATATACCCTGAATCGGTTTTGTTGGAAAGCTCCGATTTCCACGGGAACGAAAACTCCGTTTCCTTTGTCGGACTGAATCCGCTCGCTCGTTTCATAGCCGGTAGAGGTTTTGTTACAACGGAATATGAGTCAAATTCCACAGACGAACCGGCAAGAAAAACGCCGATAAGCGCAACCGAACCGCTTGTTGAACAATTGAACCGGTTTGTCCGGTCGTTTGAAATCGTCGAAGACAAAAACGAATCGCCGTTCAACGGTTTTTTCGGATACACCGCTTACGACGCCGTGAAATATTTTGAAGACGTCGAAACGGAAACCGGTAACTCCGGCGCCTGCGATATTCCCGAAATGATTTACATTTTTTACCGGTATATCATTGTAGTTAATCATTACAAAAACGAAATGACGATTGTCGAAAACCGTCCGGAAGGCGAAGAAAGCCGTATCAATGAAGTGCTTGCGCTTTTAAACAACCGCAATTACGCTTCCTATAATTTTTCCGCCAAAGGTGATGAAACATCCACCATCGGCGATGAAGATTACAAAGCCATGGTGAGCAAAGGCATCGGGCATTGCATGCGCGGCGACGTTTTCCAAATCGTACTTTCCCGCTGTTTCTCGCAATCTTTTTCGGGTGATGATTTCAAAGTGTACCGCGCTTTGCGTTCCATCAATCCTTCGCCTTATTTGTTTTATTTCGCCTTCGGTTCGTTCCGGATATTCGGTTCGAGTCCCGAAACCCACTGCAAGATATCAAAAGGACATGCTTCTATTGATCCTATTGCAGGCACTTTCCGCAGAACCGGCGACGACGAAAAAGACAAGGCGCTGGCGCAGGCGCTTTTGGAAGACCCGAAAGAAAATGCGGAACACGTTATGCTGGTCGATTTGGCGAGAAACGACCTTAGCCGGAATACGGAAAATGTGCATGTGGATTTTTACAAGGAAGTTCAATTCTATTCCCATGTCATTCACTTGGTTTCGAGGGTGACGGGCGATGTGAAAGCAGATAGCAATACCATTAAGGTGTATGCCGATACTTTTCCTGCAGGAACGCTTTCGGGGGCGCCGAAAGTGCGCGCGATAGAACTCATCCGTGACATCGAACCGCACAACCGCAGCGCTTACGGCGGATGTATCGGCTACATCGGGCTGAACGGCGATTTGAATCAAGCGATTACCATTCGTTCGTTCGTCAGTAAAAACAATGTGCTGTATTATCAGGCTGGGGCAGGAATCGTTTCCCGTTCCAACGAAGAATCGGAATTGCAGGAAGTGAATAACAAATTGGGCGCTTTGAAAAAAGCAATTGATGCGGCGGAAAAAATTATTAATTAGTTAACTTATCAACTCATTAACCCGTTTACTCATCACATGAAAATTCTAATTTTCGACAACTACGATTCCTTCACCTACAACCTGCTTCATTTAGTTAAAGAATTAGGTTATAAGGATGTAGAAGTTCATCGTAATGATAAGATAAGTTTGGATGAAGTCGAACGTTTCGATAAAATCATCCTCTCGCCCGGACCGGGAATCCCTTCCGAGGCCGGATTGTTGTTGCCTCTGATTAAACGTTATGCGCCTCAAAAGAGTATGCTCGGCGTTTGTTTGGGACATCAGGCGATTGCGGAAAGTTTCGGCGGAACGTTAGTCAATCTGAGGGATGTTTATCACGGAGTCGCCACTCCCGTTGATATTGTCGCGGAACACATTATTTTTGAAGGGCTTCCGAAAAATATAGTCGTAGGCCGGTATCATTCCTGGATTGCTTCGCGCAGCGGATTTCCCGAAGCGTTGCAAATCACCGCAACAGACAGTGAGGGGGAAATTATGGCCTTGCGTCACAAAACATTGGATGTTCATGGCGTCCAATTTCACCCTGAGTCGGTTTTGACGCCGGAGGGGGAAACGATTATGCGGAATTTTTTATACTGTGCGCGGCATGGTTTTGTGCATAAAACGAGTAAACGAGTTGACGAGTTGACGAGTTGACGAGTAAACAGGGTATAAAGAGCCGTAACTTGTTTACTTGTCTACTCGTCAACTCGTTTACTTGTCAACTTGTCTACTCGTCAACTTGTTTACATTTTACTACAAATATCACATCAGCCAAAGCAGTAAATCCGTGCGGCTTACCTTTGAACTCAAAATCAACTTGCAAATCTTGTAATCGCTTGTTTTTAAAATTGTCAAGATATGAAACGATAGTCGGTTTCAATAAGTCAATATTGCGTTTGAGTTTCCACGAGTTGTTAAAGTCATCAGTATCAACAAGTACAAGGAATAGACGATTTTCAGAGCCAAAGCGCATTTCGCCCTGATTTTCGTACAGCCATTTTGCTAACATTTTCGGATTGGCTTGCGTATCCCGCAAAATTTCTACTTTCCCATTTTTTAGTGTCTGCAAAGTTTGACGGCACACATCATCGTTTCTATCCTTCATTTTCTCTGTGATTTCGTAGAAAATGTCGGCAGGTTTAGCCTTTTTATCGAAGTCAATGTTTGCTTCTTTGGCTTTCTGTTTCAAAAAGGTAAGTTCAACAGGATAACCTTTTTCTTTATGTTTCAATTTCAGGTATTCAGCAGGCAAATAGGTAACTTTCAAATCAAAAGGAATATCTCCTACAAAGAAATCCACATTTTTGATTTGCCCAACTGTCGGCAAAACTGCTTTGTGAGATTTGAAAATATTTTCAATCAGCACACTGCTCCAATAGTTGTACCAACTGTTTAATACATAACCCTGTACAGCGGGATTGATTTCAGTTTCAAACTTCGACATCAAGTAATCGAAAGACGGATTTTGCACTTTGACATATCTGCTAACCAAATATTTGTCTAATGAGTTTTGATAATCGCCGCCCCATTCAAAGTTTTTAAGTTTGTAGAGTTCAGATACTAATTGTTGAATATCAATATTTTGTATCTGTTTGTCGCTTTCCTGTTTTATGAATTTGTCCAACAATAAATGGGCATTGTTCAAATCCTTTGAAAGCAACTCGAATAATGCACGAAAGTTGTCGCTTTGCTTTTGAGTATTGATTTCCAAACCCAAAAAGTCCAAAAATCCTTTGACCAACTCAACCCGAATAATAGATTTGAGTTTGAGCCACAACAAGCCTGTACGGTCGCTACTAAACTCTTCTAAATTTTCGTTTCTGTGGAGGTTATCCCAATAATTGAAGTCCTTCATATTTCTAGTTATTTGTTATAAAATGCTTTTTATTGGGCGTACAGACAAAAAGAATCTCTTTACTGCCTGCTACACTACCTTTTCCGCCTCTGCCATTTTGATAGGTTTTATACTCAATTTTTACATTGCGGTATTTTGAAATTAATTTTTCAAATGTCTGAATGTCAGGATAACTGCGATTGTTATAACTGATTAACCAATATGGAATATCGGTTGCCGATTCAAATAATTTTTCAAACGAGGCAATAACTTCGCTTTTGGTATCAAATCCACTATACCGTTTTGGTTCATAACGCTTTATTCCGTTTATAAACTCTTTATCTTTCCAATATTCGGTGTATGTTTCGAGCAAATGATAAAAACTCTGATAATCGGCGTGACTGTCGCAATATGGCGGGTCAAAATACGCTAAATCAACATTTTGAAGTTTTGGCAGCAAGTCCAAAGCGTTTTCGTTGAAACTCAGGTTTTCCTGTTCATTGTCGAAAACTGCGTTATTGTACGTGGGCAACAATTCTAAAAACAAATCTTTAATCGGGCGAATTAAACTGCGGTTGCGCTTTATTCTTTCGGGGTCAGCAGCGTAAACCAACGCTTGCGTATGCCCAAAATGTCCCATCGTAATTTTTCGTGTCAAACTACGATTCATTACGGTAAAAGCCAATGCCTGCTTATAAAAATCATCTAATAATGGGATATTTGCCCTGAAATTGTCAATAAATTCAGATTCTTTTTTCTCAAAAAACACATTGGTAAAAACAGTTTCCATCAAGGTAAAATTCTTCTTATCCGGTGAATCTTGGAATAAAATTGTCAAATCGTCATTGTTCAATTTTGCTGATTTATTTTCAATCAATGCCTTGCCTATTTTATTGTTAAAGTTTAAAAAGTCGTTTGTTAAAGTTTTGAATCCCATTTGTTTAAACAGAAAACTGACAGACTGCGAACCTGCAAAGGCATCAAATGCAGTAGTGATATTGTCAGGTATGAATTTACGCAACCACGATAAGTGCGTGAATTTTGCGCCCAAATATTGCGGCTCTGGAAACTTGTATTGAAAATATTTATATTCGTCAAATAACATATCTTTAATCCCTAACAAGTTATAAAGTTACTACTTTTTTCAAATACATAATCCAAATGCCACTCCAAAAACTCCTGTTTTGGCAGATATTTTTGCGGCATCTGCAATTTTGCTTTTTCTATCGGTGCAAAGTATTTTACGAAATAATCTTTGCCTTTGTTTTTCTGCAAATTAGCAGAGAAAATAACCTGAAACGTGTCACGAGCGTATTTGTCCATTTCGATATGCGCCAAAGGCGTATAACCTGCCCGAATAAAGCCTTCGGACAAGCCACCTGCACCTGCGAATAGGTCTATGAAATTTAAAGTATACACTATATCTAGTTTACTGAAATCTTGCTGCGCAAAATTACTAAAAAAAATCAATTATTGTCTGTTTTCTTGGTATGATTTCGTAAGTCAATGAGGGCGGAAGACCATTGGACTGTTATTTTTTTGTTAAAAGTAAGGGCGAACACTGCGGCTCGCCCTTATTGTCTGAGTAGTGATTTATTGTGATTGTTACTTCACAACCTTCACTGCATCTCCACCAACTTTCAGCAAATAAACGCCTTTCTGCAATTCGGAAGTTGCAATGTGATTTTTGCCGATAGTCAGTCTTGATGTCAAGACGATTTTTCCCGATATGTCGAAAATCTGCACTGTTCCGCTTTCTGTTGCATCAACAATAATGTAACCGGTAAACGGATTGGGATAAACCGAAATGTTGTTTGCCGTAACATTCGCAATACCG
>JAISWH010000172.1 GCA_031271125.1 Dysgonamonadaceae bacterium | reverse complement strand
CTGGCATTGGACGGCAATTTGGAACAGTTCATTGCATACGTTTCCGAAAACGCTTTCAGCAAGCTCTCCGACTACGACTTGCGGCGCTTCGACGAAAAGTATATTCAAATTCTTTTGCTGGCATACCTTTTCATGAGCAAGGTATATGTCCCGATGAGCGAGTACGAAGCCGTTCCCGGTCGCACGGATATTTACCTGCAACGCAGTCCGCTGTTGCCACAAATCAAATACGAGTGGGCGCTGGAGTTGAAGTACTGCAAAACGGATGCGAGCGAAGCGGAAATCGTTTCCCAACAGGAAAAAGGGCGGGCGCAGGTGGAACAGTATATCGCTTCCCACCGTTTGGGCGGCCGCCCCGACTTGAAAGCAGCGGTAATCGTGTTTATCGGTAAAAACAAATACCGGATTTTACCTGTCGAACATTAATTTGGAAAAATCGTGAAGGAAACAGTAATCAAAGAAAAACAGCGGGCGCCAAGAAACCAAACCTTGCAAGTGCCTGATGACGAGATGTGTAGGTTGCAAAAAAAACTGCTAACCGTTACTGCTCCGGTTGGCATTTCCGGCCTTATCAATACGACTATTCAGGGGAATTTGTTTGAGATTGTCGATTATTTTCCATCGGAATTTGTTGATTTAATGATTATTGATCCGCCTTATAATCTCAGCCGGAATTTTGCAGGCATGAAGTTTAAGCAAATGAAAGACGACGATTATTCGGATTATCTGGAATCTTGGTTCCCGAAACTTATCCGGCTGCTGAAACCCAATGCTTCGCTTTATCTTTGCGGGGATTGGAAAAGTACTTCCGCCCTGTATACGATTATGAATAAATACCTTGCCGTCATGAACCGGATTACCTGGCAACGGGAAAAGGGACGCGGAGCGGCCGGCAATTGGAAAAACAGTATGGAAGACATTTGGTTTGCCGTTCGCAATCCGAAAGATTACTATTTCAATGTGGAAGCTGTTAAAATCCGCAGGAAGGTATTAGCCCCCTACAAGCAGGACGGACAACCGAAAGATTGGCAGGACACGGAAGAAGGCAAATTCCGGATGACTCATCCTTCCAACTTTTGGGACGACATAACGGTGCCTTACTGGTCAATGCCCGAAAATACAGACCATCCCACGCAAAAGCCCGAAAAGCTCATCGCTAAACTGATTCTCGCATCTTGTCCCGAAAACGGAATGGTATTCGACCCCTTCCTCGGTTCGGGAACAACTTCGGTGGTTGCCAAAAAACTGGGACGGAATTATTGCGGCGTCGAAATCAATCCGGAATATGCTTGTTGGGCGGAAAAACGCTTGGAAAAAGCTGAAACGGACAATGCCATACAAGGTTTCCACGAGGGTGTTTTTTGGGAAAGAAACAGTAAACCTGCTTGATTGGAATGATATGATTTTAAACGAAAGAGAAACGCGCCACGCGCAAGTAATGTCAGCCGTCAAACAAATGATGACGGCCGCACGGACGGCCCCAAAAGGAAAAGGGATTGATATTCTTGAAATCATCGCCGTCGAAGGAAAAGAGATTGAAACGTTGTCGGCTAAAACCAAGGAATTAGGAGAAAAAAACGGTATGCACTTCTTTTTGCGCGACGCCGAAAATATCCTTTCTGCAGAAGCCGTCGTATTGATAGGAACCCGCCGGTCGGTACAAAATTTGAATTGCGCTCATTGCGGATTCCCGACCTGCGCCGACAAACCCCAAGCAGTCCCATGCGCCATCAATTCCGTCGACGTCGGAATCGCCGTCGGCTCGGCTTGCGCCACAGCCGCCGATTTCCGCCTGGATACCAGAGTTATGTTTTCGGCAGGTTATTCCGCTCAGGCATTGAACTGGCCGGAAGGTTGCCATACGGTTTTCGCCATTCCGGTTTCGGCTTCGTCTAAGAATCCTTTTTTCGACAGAATGGCGAAATAACGTTATTTTCCAGTTGTTGCGGGATACCCCACCGGATGATTGAGAACCAACATTTGCGTAGAACTTAAATTCAAGGCTTTTGTCAATCCGTCTTTATTCATCGAACCTCTGGGAACTGTCGCCAATCCGCAACCGGCGCAAAAGAGCGAGATGTTTTGCGAAACAATTCCGCCGTCCATCGCCCCGGTCAATCGTGTTCCTTCGGAAGTTGCATTTCCCAGTCGGGACAGTTCGGAAACAATCAATAGAGAAACAGGCGCTTTCTTAGCAAAATCTTGTCCGCCCGCAATCAAAGGACGGAAATCGCCGGTAGCAACCGGTTTAAGTTCATGGGCTTTAGGGTCGTACAAATAAGCTCCTTCTTCCATAATGACATAAACGTCAATATCTTGCCTGTTCATGGCGGACGGAGCCGTTGTCAGGCCTTTTTCGGGACGGTTAATCCCGCAAGCAGCCCAAAGCAAATCCGAAAGGTCTTGCAAACTCAATTTCTTTTCGGAGAAATTACGTTCGGAATGCCTGTCGGCAAAGGCTTTCATCACTACCGAACCGCGCGTTTTATCCGGCACATTCAGCTTTACCGGTTCGAGTTTTTGTGCAAACATTGATGTGCAAGCAATGAAAATAAACAGAATGAATAATAAGCGTTTCATATATACATAATTTATTTTTTGAGATTGTCAAAGTTAAGCATTTTTTTTTGTATGCAATTAATTTTATCCTCACCTTTCCTATATAAAAAACTTTTTCATTGCATACGCTTGGAAATCGCAAGATTTTCATCTAATTTTGCACTGTTTTTAAAATAACGCAAGAAGATGGACTTTTTTGATTCGCTCAATCGTATTATCCATACAAAGGTGATATCTGTATTTAAACCCAAATTATTCACCACATTAAAAAATTACTCAAAGGAGAAATTCCTGACCGATCTGATGGCCGGCGTCATTGTCGGGATTGTCGCTTTGCCTTTAGCTATCGCTTTCGGGATTGCATCGGGGGTAAGTCCCGAAAAAGGCTTGATTACTGCGATTATCGGTGGATTTATCGTTTCGTTTTTAGGCGGCAGTTCCGTACAAATCGGAGGGCCGACCGGCGCTTTTATCATCATCGTTTACGGAATTATTCAGCAGTTTGGTTTGCCGGGTTTGGCTGTTGCGACTGTTTTGGCCGGTATAATGTTGGTCGGAATGGGCGCTTTGCGGTTGGGAAGCGTCATCAAGTTTATGCCCTACCCTATTATTGTCGGTTTTACCAGCGGTATCGCTTTGGTTATTTTCACTACGCAAATCAAAGATTTGTTGGGACTTACGATGGAAAGTGTTCCGGCCGATTTCATTTCCAAATGGATTGCTTACGGAAAAGCAATCGGTTCGCTGAATATCTGGTCTTTATCGGTAGGAATATTGAGTATCCTCATCATTATTTATTCGCCTAAGGTGGTGAAAAAAATCCCCGGTTCGCTGATTGCTATCATCGCCTTAACCATATTCGTATACATTCTGAAAAACTATCTGGGAATTTCCGGAATCGAAACCATCGGCGACCGCTTCGAGATAGACCCTTCCTTGCCGACGCCTCATACGGTTCCCATCAATTTATCGACTATTAACCTGCTTCTGCCTTCGGCTTTTACGATTGCCATGCTGGGCGCTATCGAATCCCTGCTTTCGGCTACGGTAGCCGACGGCGTCACGGGCGACAGGCAAAATTCCAATACGGAATTGATTGCTCAAGGCGCGGCCAATATCGTCACGCCTTTATTCGGCGGAATCCCCGTAACAGGCGCTATCGCAAGAACAATGACCAATATCAACAACGGCGGACGGACGCCCGTAGCGGGAATTATCCATGCGGTCGTCCTGTTGCTGATATTGCTCTTTCTCGGTCCATTGACGAAACATATTCCAATGGCTTGTCTGGCGGGCGTTTTGGTCATTGTCGCCTATAATATGAGCGAATGGCGCACTTTCCGTTCTTTACTGAAAAACCCCAAGTCGGACGTCATCGTTTTGCTGGTAACGTTCTCCCTGACAGTCATTTTCGATTTAACGATCGCCATTGAAGCAGGTATCTTGTTGGCGATGGTGCTTCTGGTGAAACGATTGTCCGAAACATCCGGCATTTCCATTATTAAGGACGAATTAAATATGGAATCCGACGCGGAAAAAACAGCTGACAACGATAAACTGATTCTACCGAAAGGCGTTGAAGTATATGAAATCGAAGGGCCTTTCTTTTTCGGCGTGGCCAACAAGTTGGAAGGAAGTACGCAATGGACGGGGATAGACAATAAACGTCCTAAAATACGGATTATCCGGATGCGGAAAGTACCTTTCATGGATTCGACCGGCCTGCACAATTTGGAAAGTCTTTACCGGATATCGAAAAAGGAAAAAATTCAGCTGATATTGTCGGGAGTGAACGAAAAAGTTCGCACTTTGCTCAACAAGTCGGGATTCGCAGATAAGGTCGGCGAAGAAAATATTTGCAGTAATATTAACGAGGCTTTGAAAAGGGCGGGGGAATTAAGTAAATTGTAAAACTGCTTTTGCTTGTGCGAACCGATGAAATTATAATACTCCTTCCTGACTTAGTTCTTCCCGCTTTACTGCTTCATCAATTTATACATTTCATTATTCACTTTTATTAAATAAATTCCTGTGAGGTAATTAGATAAATCGATTTGTTTGCCGGTATATTTTTGTAAAAGATATCCTTGCATATTGTAAATATTTATTTTACTTTCTGTTTGAAGATAAATCCTGTCTTTTATCGGATTGGAAAAGAGTTGCTGATTATCGGTTATTTCTGTAATATGCGTATTGGTGGTACAATCATCTATAGGACAAAGAATATTTTGATAAAACGAATGTAGTTGCATATTACCATTCATTAAACCAAAATGTTGTTCAATTCCCTCTCCTTTTGACAGTTCGTCATAAGCCTCGAAATAAAAGCAAGGAATGGAATCTTCTTTTGTCCAAGCAATTACATTTTCCAAATAAGTGGCTGCTTTTTCTTCGGAAGCGGTTTGCGTACCTCCGGCAACAGAATAAGAGCCTCCTGTAAAAGGCGTTCCTGTTTCGGTGAGCAGTACCATCAGATTAGGTGTATTAGACAACTCGTTATTCCAACTCGTTTTCAACTGGTCGAACATTTGACTTTGAGGCGTATTATCCCAAGTACCGGGATATAAATTTACACCTCGGAAATCCAATTTTTGAAGAACATATTGACTCCATGAAGCGTTGCCAATATCAACACTTCCTATTGGTATGGTTACACCTTTCTCTTTCACTACATTACGCACGGAATCAATATAACTGCCAAGCGTTTTCGGTTCAACGCCCAAAAGACTACATTCATTACCTACTGCAATCATATCGGGATACGGACCTGCCTGTAAGATAGCCCTCAGTCCGGCTAATTGCGCATTGTTATCGGCAATGCTGTTGGTTATATAAACTCCAATCAGCGTGTGCAGATTCATTTCTTTAGCAATGGCATTGATATATTCCAATCCGTTATTGATTGTACCGAAAGTGCGCACCCACTTTGTCAAATAAGGTATGGGACACATTCTTGCCTGCGTTGTTTCTTGCGACAACCGATAACCAAACGGTTCGCCGTTCAAGGCAAGGGATACATTTAAGCCGAACAGCATGCAATCCGAATTGGGTTTATCGTAGGCAATCCAGGTCATATTACCCGGGTAACTGTATTCTTCTCCTTTCCGGGTTACCGCTTTTAGCAACAAACTGCCGCTCGACGGAACAACAAATGTTTGTCCTGCGTAATCCTGCGCCGTACCGGAAGTTTTAGGGTCGCTACCGTCGATGGTAAAACGAATTGTACTTCCCGCCTCCGGAGAAGAAATGCTTATGGAAGTTCCCGCCTGCACAAATCCGGGACGCACACTCGGTACCGGTGATTTCGGTTTTGTTTCCCAAAAAGTGTTGCGATTGATGTTGGCAGGCGTACCGAGATACCGGCCCGCCATATTCCACGATTTGATTGTTGAGCCGTCAATACTGGAAAACGTTGATCTCAAAACAAAATAGAAATTGTAATCGGGTTGAGGTTTATCCGTTTCATTTGTTGTGATGTTGATAAAAAAATTACCCAACATATCAATTTCACTCAAATAATTTTCAAAACTGGGTTTGACATAATCGTCGCCACCACCTTCCCAATGAGCGCGAAGTATGGCAATAACTGCATAATTTTGATAGTTTTCGTTTGTAAGCTCTTCCCATATTACTCTGCCTTCGGCTATTCCGCCCTGCCCGACCGGAGGAATGTAATTGATTTCAACAACAGGGTCTGCTGCCTGTGCAACAGTGACTGCAACGAAATTCATTAGCGTTGCAAACATAGCGATAATTAAAAATAAATTTTTCATTTTTCTTTCATTTTTATGCCTCTTTCGAGGCGGTTAATTATATTTATATCATACATCAATATAGATATAAACACATAACAAAATCTATCACTACTCATTATTTTTCCCAATCCATTTTACCATTTTATCATCTTTCAACAAATATAACTGAGCATTATCCATCAAAATAAAATTTTTTCCAATCAGCGGATTTCCATCAGGAATATGTGTATGCCCAATTATCTGTATGATTTCACTATCAAACGGTTCCTTTTCATAGTACAGTTCGTGTATATCCGCCCACAACGGACTTCCATCTTGATGGAAACCGCTCCGATAATGGGAAATTTCAAAAAACGGCTTCTTGTCTTCAATGAAAAAACGATTTAACCGGCTTTCCAAACCATCGCCAATAGTTTGTAATTTGTTTTGGTATTTGTCGTACCAACCTTTAGTAATTCCGGCATGGATAAACAAATAATTATCAACTTGTTTACAAACCTGAAATAAACTGTTAGTTAGCTCTCCTGTTAATATTGAATGATATTTTTTATAATATTGATCTGAGAAACGGCTCGCCTGAAAATGTTTATCAAAATAATGAAGTTCGTGGTTGCCAATGAGTAAAGTGACACGTTCCGGGTTTTGCCGTTTGAAATCTATTATTTTCAATAAACCGGTATAAGCATCTTCCTGAGTAAAATCTTCCTGCGGATATGGATCGGTATAATCACCGAGAAAAATTACTTCGCCGGGGTATTCTAATACCGGTTCCCAAAATTTTCGTCCGTGAACGTCAGGAACAATAAGTATTTCGTTCATCTTTGAATTAACGATTAATTGTTAGACATTAGGTCTTCCATTTCTTCTTTGGTCAATTTGTTTTTTTCCATCAGTTTTTCTACCAATTTATCAATGGATGGTTTTCCTTTTTTGATCATTTCAATACTTCGGGCAAGTTCTTCTCGCATAATTACCGTAATACGAGCATTGATTTTTTCAGCAAGAGGCCCTTGAGTTGCTTCCTCTTCGGACAGTATTGCCATACCTATTTCTTCATCCATTCCATACGCACAAATCATTGCACGTGCGATGCGGGTAGCGCTCTGCAAATCGCCTGAAGCGCCGCTTGAGACGCCTTCTTTTTCTCCATAATAGACAATTTCAGCAGCTCTGCCGCCCAAGGCGGTGCGAATACGCGCCAGCAGTTCTTCTTTTGTTTTGAGTGGAGAATTTTCATCGTCGGAATGTTCCATATAGCCTCCGTGATCACCGCGAGCAACAATGGTCAGATAAGCAGGCGTCCTGCCACTGAGAAAACAAAGGTAAGCATGACCTGATTCGTGCCGTGCTACACGCTCAAGATATTCTTTCCCCCAATCTTTCTTTTCGCCGTGCCGGTTCAGTTCAAAGGCTTCTTCGAGAATTTCATCGTCCAATGCTTGTTCTTTCTGATTTGCTTTGCGAAAAGCCAGCTCAAGCACCGATTCAAGATTGGCGAGGCTGTATCCTGTTGAGCGTTCCGCTATCCGTTGAATCATAGTTTCTGTTACCCCATTAGGGCGTTTACCTAATTTAAGTTTCAGATAACGTTCTCGTTCTTCCTTATTGGGAAGTTCAACAAGAATTTTCCGGTCGAAACGCCGGGAAAGGGCCGGATCAATCGTACCGATACCGCTTTTCCCTTCTTCGATATTAAAATTGGTAGCGGCAAGGACGAAAACGGGACGTTTGGGATCAACGGAGAAACCGTCCATTTCGGTCAACAGGGCATTAAGCGCCATTTCTTCTCCATGTCCGGTATTACCTCTTCCGCGAATTCTTCCGATGGCATCTATTTCGTCAATAAACACGATGGCGGGCGCATAACGGCGGGCGCGTGCAAACAATGCACGAACGGCTTCCGGTCCGCTACCTTGCCATTTAGTTACGAAACTGCTTGCAGTAGCAGGAATAAATGCCACATCCGATTCCCCGGCCATAGCGCGGGCAAGCATAGTTTTACCTGTTCCCGGAGACCCGTAAAGCAATACACCTTTCGGTGGTTTATATCCGGATGCTGCCGTTTTTTTGGGATCTTTCAGGAAATTGACAAAATATTGCAATTCATTTTTGGCATCGGAAGCGCCAATCACATCATCGAAGCGGGTATCGGGTTTTTCCATATCGTCGAGTACTTCGTGAGTATCAGCAGCCGATACGGCGCGTCGAAGCAAAAACTCGCGGATACGAATAGTTGCCTGCTTCTTGTCGGGTGAAAGGGTAGGCGCTGTTTCAAATGACAATACTTTACGTTGCATTGCCAAATTGGTCGCCATATTTTGCAGATAGGAATAATTGCATATTCCGGCAATTTCTTCAATGAAAATGCTCCAATCGTTACCCGGTAAAGTCAGTTTACCGCGCGCACCCGCGCGCACAAAAGAGGTAAGCAGTTCATCGTCAACAACAAACGCATCCGATTCGAGCAAATATACAGGCATTTCGGGCAAGCGTTCACGGACCGTGCGGAAGAATGTGCGCGATGATTTAAGAGAAGATGCTGTCGCCGGCGTAAAGTTGAAAACGCCAATGGTACCGGTTGGAATTTGTTTGGGCATGTTAACATGTGATTGTGCAACCGTAGCCATTGGGTCTGCTTTTTTGGTTTCTCCGCTGCCAGCTGAAAGTTCGAGAAGTGTTAGGTGAATGTCTTTTTCAGTCAGCAATTTAATGGCTTCTTCTGTGTCGGCAGCCTGATAAATGTCTGTGTCGGGCAACCTTTCACGTAATTGCTCTGCAATTGATTGGTTGCCGAATAAAAGGATAGATTGCCTTTCGGGATTATTAAAGACAGGTTTGACATCGTCGGGTAGTTCTGTGGTTAACACAGAGAACTTGATCGATTCCAATCTTTCCAGCGCTTCCTGAAACCCGCTTTCCCACAGGCGGAAAAGTTTAAACAATTCGGTTTTAAAGAACAGTTCGGTCTGTGCGCGAAGGGTACGGGCCTCTGTTTGTCCGCCTTCGGCAAAGAGCAGGACGGTCGCAAGCAATTCGTCGGCGTCTACTTTTATTCCGTATTGTTTTTCGAATAACCGGCAACAGCGTTGAAGCTCGGTTTTGCCGATCTTCTCCAAATGATGAGACTGCAAATGGTTGAACATCATCGGGTAGCCGGTAGCAATGCGAGAACAAATAGCGACAGGGAAAAAGGGTTTGCCGGTTTGTGGATGCGTATCGGTTTCCAGCGCATTAAGAATCGTCTGCCGTGTTAATCCTGCCGCATTTCCATGCGAATCTCCTTCGTAGAGTTGCCGTCCGGCATTGGTGGTAAAAATGATAATGGTATCACGGAAAGAGACGTCACAGTCGAGAAAGTCGTCATGCAGGTTTCCGGCATCAAGTATTTGCAAGAACAGTTGAATACTGTTCAGATGCGCCTTTTCAATTTCGTCGAACAGAAGGATACTGTGCGGATTATCCTTGACAAAACCGGTGATGGCTCCGGGTTTGGCTTCTTTGTAACTCGGATTAAGTCCAATCAGGTTGAGTTGCGACTGATGATCGGAGAAATTGCTCATATCGAATCGTTTGAACGGAATCGCCAACACTTCGGCGGCTTGCTCGGCAAGGAAAGTTTTACCTACACCCGGCGGCCCGGCAAACACGAAGATGGCGCGGGGACGTTTGCGTTCGGTGTCGGCTGCCGCCAACACTTCGGCATTGAACATGCCTTCGGCGAATGCGTGTACGACATGATCCTGACCATGAACTTTATTCAGCAGCGTGTATCTCATCTTGCGGATTCGATTGGTCAGTTCGGGCAAGAAAGCGAGACCTTGCGCTTCGGGAACAGGCGGCTTTGGTTGTGCATCAAATTCTTCCGGGCTGTTGATATGAAGCAATCCTTTTAGAACAGGTGTCGGATTTTCCATAATGACCGTTAGCAATCCGGCAGCCGTCATTGTTTCGCCATTCGCTTTTTTGCGGATTTTATCGAATAATTCTTCTATCAATGCTTTGGCATTGCCCGTGGGTCGATCGTATAGCAACACGTTACGCAATTTAGTGCGAACCTGTTTTGAATCAATACCTGCTTCTTTGAAGCGAGTTGCTACTTGACGGATATCGGCGTCGGTTTGTTCCTTATACTTGGAATTTTGCATAATATCGTCGGATGTAATTTCCGACAGTTTGAGTAATCCCAGAAACAAATGTTCGGGGTACACTTCCATCAACATGTTTACGGCTTCCGACACGGCTCGCATGCGGACGAAGGATAATGAGCGGGATTCTGTTAAATTCTCCATATAATTTGAGTTGTTAATAAAATGATATTCCTATAGGACAACAAATAGGTTTTATATTTGATAATCATAATTTAATTTCCTTTTGTCTTTTCTTAATTTACTGGTATTTTAATATCCACTATTGATGCATAAAGAGCGGCGCCTTGTGCAACTACAGTCATTGGGTCAACGGATGTGTCCACATTTTCGGTAATCTGCTCTTTCAACATACGGCGTAGAATAGGGGAATGAGTCGGCCCGCCAACTAAAATCAAGGCATCCAATTTGCCTCCGTTTAAATTGTTGCGTGATAAAAGTTCTTTTGTAATGTCAATGGCTTTTTGGAAGACAGGAGCCAGTACACGTTCCATGTCTTT
>JAISWH010000162.1 GCA_031271125.1 Dysgonamonadaceae bacterium | reverse complement strand
CGCGCCAATGTCTGGTACAAGGAATATAGTTACGATGAGAATATGGGTATTACGGAAACGAATATCAATCTGTTGGGGTTTACGCCGAATGTTACGTTGAGTATACAGTTGAAATAATTGAGAATTAAGAATTAAGAATTAAGAATTATGGGTATTATAAAAATATTATTGATTATTAGCTGTTTTTCATTATTAATCGGTTGTAGTGAAGAACTGATGACTTACGACGTTACAACCGGTACGCCCATTGTGGAAAGTTATCTGCAAGAAGGGAACAATTTCCTGACAGTGAAGGTATACAGCATGGAAATCTACCTGAAAGATGATTATGAACTGTCTTGGCCCATCGAAGATTTGCAGTTGAATATTAACGGGAGGGAATTAACGGAAACCGCAGAGGGAACGTATTCCTTAAATTTAGGCGAAGATACCATACGGGAACTTCAAAATTATAACTTGTCATTTGAATATGGAGGGAAAACGGTATCCGCCTCAACCGCTATCCCGATGCCCGTAACCAACCTCAGTATCGAGCCTGAGTACATTACCCGTACTTCGTCTTATTATTTTTGGGATACGGCCGACACGACCGAAATCAAATTGACCTGGGACGACCCCGACAACAATTATTACCAGATATACATCGAAAGTCCCGCCTCGTCCGATATGCCGGCCATGGGCGGAGACATGCAGTTTCGCCGCCGGATGATGCAGCCGTTCAAGGGAAACAGCTACACAACCACCTCGCGGGAGTTTATGAGCGTCGGTTATTATACGATTTCTGTTTATCGCGTCAACAAAGATTATGTTGACCTTTACGAACGCATCAGTTCGACGGATTTGATAAATCCGTCAAGCGCCATTCAAAACGCTTTCGGGATATTTACGGCCATGAGTGTGGCGAAAGTCCGGTTTCAAGTGATTGAAGCGGATACGGATTAGGGCAGGCAAACAAAATACCTATCAACTCTGACTCATAATAAACCGTTCCGTCCGCTTATCAGCCGGACTCCAAAACAATTGGGAGGTATCTCCGAATTCAATCAATTCCCCATCTTCCAAAAACAAGGTATAATCGGAAATACGAGCGGCTTGTGAAAGGTTTTGAGTCGCAATAATAACCGTCATTTTATCTCTCAAACGATAAATCATGTCCTCAACCACATTTATATAGGCCGGTTGAAGTTGCGCCGTCGGATTATCCATTAACAAGATTTCGGGTTGAAGCGCGAGAGCCCTTGCGATACATATCTGTTGCTGCAGACTGTGGGGCAAAATGTTCGGACGACTTTGAAGTTTGTCTTTGACATCGTCCCACAAACCGGTTTCACGAAGCGTTTCTTCCGCAATCCGGTCGTTTTCGGCTTTTGAAAGAGAAATATTGTTCAACCTGTATCCGTACAATACATTTTGGTAAATACTCATGTTCGGGAAAACATTCGGATTTTGGAAAACCATTCCTATTTTCTTTCTTATGTCTATAACCGGTTGATTCATTATATTTTCACCTTTAAACAAAATCCGGCCTTCGATTCTGATTCCCGTATAAATTTCATGCAAACGGTTCAGGGAACGCAATAAAGTACTTTTTCCGGCCAAAGCAAGCCCGATGACGGACACAACTTTGTTCGGCTCTAAGGAAACCGAAATTTCTTTCAGGGCGTAACTTCCCTGTTTATAGGATACGCTTAACTTTTCTATTTCAAGTATGTATTTGTCCATGATAAATACTTTTTGCAATAATATTTAAAACAATAACCGTTAAGAACAAGAACAGGGCGGTCGTCCAAACCATATCGACCATCGACGGATTGTTGAAGAAATTCCAAAGCAACATAGAAACAGTCGATACCGGCTCCTGAACGTTCCACCGTACCTCCGAAGACCCAAGCGCCGTAATGATGAGCGGCGAAGTTATCCCAACCGCCCGGGACGCCGCCACTAAAATACCGGATATAATTTTATCTTTCGCAGCCGGCAGAATTATCAAAAAAATAACGTTCGTGTATGTTCCTCCCAAAGCGGCTCCTTCTTCCTTCATATTTGCCGGCAAAGTATTCAACGCATCAAGTGTGGAATAGATAATCATCGGCAACATCACAATCGCCAGAGAAACACCACCCGCTAAAGCGGAAAAACTATGAAACGGCTCTACCATCCACAAATAAACAATCATCCCTGCTATAATCGCGGGTATTCCCATTAGGGAAACAATTAAACAGTGAAAAAAATTTGAAAATCGCGACGAATGATCGTCATACATAAACAAGGCCATCAAAATCCCCAAAGGCGCTGCAATCAAAACGGCAATCGCGACGACTGAAAAACTGCCCGTTATACCGTTTAATATGCCTCCCGGAATCAATAATCCTGCCGATTGAAACAACCGAGCTTCTTCCGGCGTAGGATTTACCTGTATAAAAAAATCAAAATGAATTTGCTTGTAACCATTTACAAATAAATCGAATATAAGTCCAATCAAAGGGCATATAGCAAGAACGGCGCAAAAGACGACTCCCCCGAAAACAAGCCGGTCTATCCTTATCCTGTGTGATTTTAGCCTACTCATGCCAATGCTTTTTGAACATATATCTTGCCGCAACGTTTACTGCAACAATAATCAATATCAAAAATAAAGACAAGGCAAACAATGCACCGGATTCCAAATCATTATTTGTCCCGAAACGATTGAAAATCACACTTGTAATCGTTTTCCCGAAAAGAATCGTCACTACCATCGTTTCTCCCAAAATTTTTCCCAAACTTAAAAATCCGGCAGCAATCAAACCTTTAGTCATAAAAGGAAAACAGATGGTTCCAAGAACTTCCAGGCGGGTAGCGCCCAGGCAATAAGCGCCTTCTTTGATACTTCGGGGAACAAGAGGGATGTAATTGACGCAGATATATACCGAATAAGGAATAATCATTGCGGCTAAAACAATGGAAACGAGCAAAATATCATTCCCAAATACCGGACGCAAACTGTAATACGCCCACACTCCCCATACGACGGAAGGGATATAAGCAAACAAATCCATGACGAAAGCAAGCGTCGATGCAATCATTTTCCCACTGCAATATTCGGCGTATATCAACAACAGCGAAATGGAAAAAGGCGCTGCTATCGCCAAAGCTAAAACCGCGATGAGCAACGTGTATCCGATATATGAAAACCATTCGCCGGAAACGAGATACCCCAAATGCCCGAATACCGGCAAAGATTCGGCTATCAAAGAATAAAGCATCCCTCCCGACAACAACAAAATACTTATTGCCGACAAAAACAGCAGGATTTTGAATGTCTTATCTTTCATTAAAATTGCTTTTCACAAAATTTTCAATAAGACCAACAATATTTTCAATCCCCAAAATCGATGAATTGAAACATATATCATACGAAATTGCCTCTCCCCAAGTCTTGTTACTGAAATAATTATAATAAGAAGCGCGTTTTTTATCGGTCTGTTCGATCAGCGTTTTCGCTTCTTTTTCCGGAATCGAACAATCCTTGCAAATCCTTTGAATGCGGTCGGACATACCGGCGCAAATGAAAATTTTCAGGCAATGCTTGTAATTCCTTAAAATATAATCGGCGCACCGTCCCACGAAAATACAGGATTCTTTTTCCGCCAAATTCCGAATCACATCGCTTTGGATTTTGAAAAGCATCTCGTTGCTCAAATAATTTATTTCCGTATAGCCCATAAACCCGGAACGGAAACTAATGTAATTGCCTAAAATCGAAATACTGTTTTTCTCATCGGCTCTCTCGAAAAATTCCTTGCCTAAGCCGCTTTCCATCGAAGCGATTTGGATTAACTCTTTGTCATAACAGGGAATACCTAATCTTTGCGACAAAAGTTCGCCTGTTAATTTCCCGCCGCTACCCAATTGACGGCCAATCGTAATTGCATATTTTTCCATGGATTATTGTTTCTTTTTTAACTCAATCACTAATAATACCGTCGTTAATATCACCGACAAAAAATCGGAAACAGCCATACTTGCCCAAACACCCGTTACTTCCAAATAATTAGGGAAAATAAGCAAAAAAGGAATGAGCAGAAACACTTGGCGCACCATCGACAAAATAATGGCCTTATTCGGTTTGCCGATACTCTGGAAAAAGGCGGAACTCACCATTTGGAATCCGACCAACGGATAAAAGGCAAATACCCAGCGTAATCCCGGAACGGCTATCTCGATTAAACGTTCCTCCGTAGTGAAAATAGAAGCCACCTGATGCGGAAATAATTCCACAATGGTAAATCCGATGACCATAATAATTGTCGCAAACAGAATGGTCTTCTTCAAAACAGCGGTGACCCTGGAATATAATTTAGCCCCGTAATTGTAACCGGCTATCGGCTGCATCCCTTGATTTAAGCCAATGACAACCATCACGAAAAGAAAGGCAATCCGGTTCACAATCCCATAAGCGCTAACCGCCAAATCTCCGCCATACCGGATCAATTTATGGTTGATAAGAATGACTATCAAACAGGCTGCCGCATTCATCAGGAAAGGCGCTAAACCGATTGACAAAGAATCGACAACAATATTTTTCCGAAGTCGATAAATCCCTTTTTTCAGGTGAATAAAATAATTTTTATCGCTGAACAAATGAATTTGCCATGCCAAAACAATAATCTGAGAAATAATCGTGGCACAAGCCGAACCGCGTATTCCCCATTTGAAACCGAAAATAAACAACGGATTCAGCACCAGGTTGATCAGTACCGTATAAATGGTCGCCATCATTGCCTGCTTCGGATTTCCCGATGAACGGAGCAAGGCATTCAAACCAAAATACATGTGCGTAAATACATTGCCCAACAAGATAATCGTCATAAACTCCTTGGCATAGCCAAGCATTTCATGTTGAGCGCCGAAAAAAATCAAAATCGGCTCTAAAAAAAGCAATGTAACTACGGAAAACAAAATTCCCATAATCAAATTCAGCACAAACACATTTCCCAGAATGGTATTAGCCGTTTCGTAATCCTTCTGTCCCATTCGGATAGACAAAAGAGTGGAAGCGCCGACGCCTACCAGCGAACCAAACGCCGCAGCTAAATTCATCAACGGGAAAGTAATCGCCAATCCGCCCAAAGCCAAAGGCCCGACACCATGACCGATGAATATACTATCGGTTATATTGTATAAGGAAGAAGCCGTCATGGCAATAATAGCAGGAACAGCATATTGAATAAGCAATTTACCGATATTTTCGGTTCCTAAACCGACAGGAGCATTTTCATTTGTCATCTTTTTTATCTTCAAATCTCTTTCTGTTTTTGTAAATAACTCTTGGGGACTCCGGCTATCAAACCCTTTTTTTTCATGATTTGGTTTAGGTTTAGATATGAATTATTTACTTTATTATTGTACAAAGGTACAAAAAATATTCCAAAATTATTCCATCAATTTCCGGTACCGTATCCGTTTCGGCTCCACATAGCCCAAACGTTGCTTCTTGTTTTCTTCATACTCGGAATAAGAGCCTTCAAAGAAAAATACTTCCGAATCCCCTTCAAAAGCAAGGATATGCGTACAAATCCGGTCTAAAAACCAACGGTCGTGGGAAATGACTGCCGCACAGCCGGCAAAGTTTTCCAAACCTTCTTCCAATGCGCGTAAAGTGTTTACATCTATATCGTTAGTCGGTTCGTCGAGCAGGAGGACGTTGGCTTCCGACTTCAAAGTGAGCGCCAGGTGCAAGCGGTTTCTTTCACCGCCCGAAAGCACGCCGCATTTCTTTTCCTGGTCGGCGCCGCTGAAATTAAAACGTCCCAGATAGGCGCGGGAATTGACTTCTTTCCCGCCGACACGAATAAATTCCGTGCCTCCCGATACCACTTGAAAAACCGTTTTTTCGGGATCAATATCCGTGTGACTTTGATCAACATAACCGATTTTAACCGTTTCCCCAACTTCAAAACTGCCTGTATCCTGCTTTTCCAAACCCATAATCAGCCGGAAAAGCGTTGTTTTTCCGGCGCCGTTAGGCCCGATAATCCCGACAATTCCGTTGGGAGGAAGCATAAAATTCAAATCGGCATAGAGTAATTTATCGCCGTAAGTTTTGGAAACATGTATGGATTCTATCACTTTATTTCCCAAACGAGGGCCGTTGGGAATGAAAATTTCCAATTTTTCTTCCCTTTCTTTAACATCTTGATTTAAAAGTTGTTCGTATGAATTGAGGCGAGCTTTCCCTTTGGCCTGACGCGCTTTGGGCGCCATTCTTGACCATTCGAGTTCCCGTTCCAAGGTCTTCCGGCGTTTGCTGGCTTGCTTTTCTTCCTGCGCCATCCGGGTTGTTTTTTGTTCCAGCCATGAAGTATAATTACCCTTCCAAGGGATACCTTCGCCCCGATCTAATTCAAGAATCCAGCCCGCAACATGATCCAAGAAATAGCGGTCGTGGGTGATACATATCACTGTTCCGACATATTGTTGCAAATGTTGTTCCAACCAGTCGATAGACTCGGCGTCCAAGTGGTTGGTCGGTTCGTCTAAAAGAAGGATGTCCGGTTGTTGCAACAACAGGCGGCAAAGGGCGACACGACGGCGCTCGCCTCCGGAAAGCGTCCCAACCAACTGTTCTTCGGGCGGACAGCGTAAAGCATCCATTGCCCGTTCCAACTTGCTGTCGATATTCCATGCGTCGGTTGCGTCAATTTTATCTTGTAATTCGGCTTGACGGGCAAAAAGTTTATCCATCTTTTCGGCGTCTTCGTAGTATTCGGGCAGACCGAATTTTTCGTTAATCGCTTCATATTCTTTCAGAATATCCATGATTTCCCGTACCCCCTCCTGCACTGTTTCTTTTACGGTTTTGGCATTGTCCAGTTTCGGGTCTTGTTCCAAATAACCCACAGAATATCCGGGAGAAAAAACGACCTCGCCTTGATATTCTTTTTCGATTCCGGCAATGATTTTCAATAAAGTCGATTTTCCGGAGCCGTTTAAACCGATGATTCCAATTTTAGCGCCGTAATAAAACGATAGATAAATGTTTTTAAGTACTTGTTTGTGAGGCGGAAATACTTTATTTACTCCCACCATAGAGAAAATGATTTTTTTGTCGTCAGTCATAAAATATATGTTTATCGGCTGCAAAAGTACAAAAAAAAAATTTCCAATCCGCAAAAATTAATCCTCATTAATCAAAACATTAATCACTACATTAACCAATTCATTAAACGTATGCCGCTAAATTTGTCGCGGATAATAAACCACATTAAATTATTTATGTTTATGAAGGAATATTTTGAAAAATGCAAAGAGAAACACATCACTTTCTTTTTGAGCAAAAAAATGTTAATGCGAACACTATTGTTTTTGTTAATCTGTTCGGCGTCTTCCCTGATGAATGCCCAGAC